>CAYNQF010000077.1:0-11983 GCA_964399265.1 uncultured bacterium
AGTTATAGAGAGCCTTGATCGTGCCCCACGTCGCGTCCTCGACCGGGCTCGGGCAATCTTCCGTCTGCAGCTGTCCGATTACCTGGAGCACGTTGAGCTGGGGCGGGTTCACGAACTTGAAGTTGCCGGAGCTGAACGACCCGTGGCCGCACCAGTCCTGGAAGGTTCCCGTGCCCTTGTCGGGGTTGATGGACATCGTGTAGACGATCTGCGAGTCGCGGTGCTTCTCGCTCTGGCTCAGCGTTCCGTCGCCGCTCCAGTCGCGGATCATGATCTTGAATGTGCAGTCGCCGCCGACGACCCCGTTCGGGGTGCCCGAGGTCACGAACTCGAACGTCGGGATGCTACCGAGCGTCTGGAGATCGAACGTGCCCCACCACGCCTCGGCACCATACGTGTCATCGTAGTTGTCGGCGAAGAAGGTCGTCCAGATGTAATTCCATCTCGCGGTGCTGTCGGCCGCGTCGGGCCACAGCGAGTCGTCCACGTCTATCGTCCAGGTCCCGGTCATGCCGAACATGAACGTGCCGGTGTACGTGGCACCGTCCGCCATGAGACTGCCGGAACCCATCAGGCCGCTGTTGTAGGTGACGGCCAAGGCTGCCTGAGAGACGAGGAGCGTACACGCGAGCGTCACGGCTGTCATTGCCAGCTTCTTCATCTCGCACCTCTCCTTTCCACAAGTTGCAGTATGCGCGTGACTCTTATTCGTAAGCTCCGCTCGCTGCGCGGGTCGGGGACGGGCGACGCAGTTCGCGTCGGGGGACACGCGGTGAATGCAGAACCCCGGCCGACCGCGAGCGGAAGCGTTGATTCCGAGAGTCCGTGCGCTGAGACCGCGCACTTTCAGCCCCTATTGTATTACATGCGTGGCCGCCGGTCAACCACCGATTAGTCCAAACTTCACATGGTGCGACAAGTCGGACTGACAAGTCAGTCACCCATATGGATGAATCATCCGTCAGTTATTCTCCGACTTCTCCAATGCTGTCGCGGCGCAGGCCCTGACGAACGGGTGCGCGTCGTCGGCCAATCGAGAGAGCGTCCCGAGATCTTTCCTGCCGACCTCAGCGCCCCCAAGCCCGAGCGCAGCGTATCCACGGACGAGCCACGAAGGCGACTCGGCAAGGCTCCGCAGGGCCTGCCTGGCGTCTCGCGTCCCGACGTCCCCAAGGGCCCGGGCCGCCAGTGCGGCAATGCGCTCTTCCTTCCCCGGCGCCGTCCCCCGGACGTCGCCGCCCGAGGCTAGGCCCTCCAACTTCTCCTCGGCGCTCGAGCCGCAGGAGGCGAGGGCGTCGGCCGCGCTGTACCTGACGGCGTAACTCGAATCGCCCAGCCGCGCCGCCAGCAGATCCATCGTCTCGCCTGACAACCCGTTGTCTGTGGAGGCGAGCCGCTTCAGGGCCACGCACGCCGCGGTCCTGACCACCTCGTTGGGGTCGCCGAGTTTGGATGCGATCACCTGCTCCGAGGTTTCAGACCCGATCCGGCCAAGCGCGGCGACCGCGGTGCTCCTCACCTTCCAGTCGCCGTGCTCGGCTGCCGACTCGAGAGCCGGGAGCGCCCGGACGTCCCCGAGCCTTCCCAGGATGGAGGACGCGAGCCGCGCTCCGCGCGACGTGTCTTCCCTCTCGAGTTCTATACCCATCGCCTCGATGAGCGGCGGAACGGCCGGATCTCCAATCTTGAAGAGGACGTCCTCGAGAGCTATCCGCTCTCGCGGATCGTCCGTGTCGAGCCTCGTGATCAGGTAGGGGAGCGTGCGCTCGTGTTCGCTGATGAGCGCGCGACGCGAGGGCGCGATCATGTCCGCGAACTGCAGAGCAGAGGAAGAGGCCCTCAGGAAGAGTTCCTCCGGCGCCATCTGCGCGAGCAGTGCTGTGTCCGGAGGGGCCTGCTCGGTGGCCGGCTCCTGGGCCGCGGCGGTGGCCACGGCGAACGTCGCGAGTGTCATCGCAAGGAGTATGTGCCTCATTCCGCCGCGCCTCCTCTCTCGTCTGCTGAGTCAATGCCTATCCCGTACGTGCTCCCTATCCACCACGTCCCGTCGGCCCCGCGGCCCGAGTACCGGTCGGTACCTCCGCCGTCTATCATGATGCCGACGCTGCCATAGTCGCGGCGCAGGTTTCCGTAGCCGTGCGTGTTGTTAGCGTCGCGCACGGAGTACGAGTCGTCACCGGAGTCATCGACGATCAACCCGATGCCGTTCGCGTTCCCGGCTCCCTGTGAGAGATCATGGCAAACGTAGTTGTCGTCGCCTCCGAGGTCGTGGAGGATCCCGATGGCGAGGTCGTGTCCGCATCCTTGGGAGACACCCTTCGAGACGTAGTTGTCGTCCCCGTCCTCGTCCACGAGCGCCGCGACGGTGATGTGCGTCGCCGCGCCCTGCGCGTACTGATACGAGACGTACTGGTCGTTCCCCGAGCGGTCTACCAGGCCGCCGACGGAGAACCAGTAGCTGGCGCCCTGGCCGAAGATGTCGGACACGTAGATGTCGTTGCCGCCCTCGTCCAGGAGCAGGCCGACTCCGCCCGACGCGTCGGGGCGCCAACCGAACCCGAATCCCTGCGACAGGCTGATGTAGTGGTCGAAGTAGCGGATCTCGTCGGTGTACTTGCCGCCGGCGCGGTAGACGTCGTTGCCGGCTCCGTCGACGAGCGCACCGGCTCCCGCTACGAATCCGAACGCCTGCGAGAAGACGGCTGCTTCGTAGGAGTCGTTGCCGCTGCGGTCCACCAGGGCACCTACTCCGAACGCGCCGGACGCCTGCGTGCACGTGTCTCCGAAGTAGCGATCGTTGCCGGCTTCATCCAACAGGATGCCCGTGCCGAAGAGCCCGCTGCCCTGTGAGAAGTTGCCCGACGCGTACGAGTCGTCGCCGTCGACGTCGACCAGTATGCCGACGCCCATGAAGCCGGCGCCGGCCGAGTTGTCATTGGACGAATACGTGTCGTCTCCTGATAGGTCTATGATGACGGAGGCCGGCCTGCCGGGCGCGGCGCCGGTCGCGCCGCCCGAGTACACGTCGTCTCCGCCTGTGTCGACTATCAGCGCACACGGCTCGCGGTACTCGGTGGGCCCGGGACCTCCGACGACGACGGCGCCGATGTCGGTCTCGAAGGCCAGGACGACGTCCCCGCTCCACGCGCCATCACGCAGTTCCGCGCCTCCCGCGGGAAACGCGGCGTCCCCGTCCATGAGCTGGGGCAGCGCCTCGTCGACGGCGGCCGCGAGGGCCATCGCCGCCTGCTGCAGTCGTCCGTAGTCGACCATGGCCGCGATCCGAAGCAGCTCGTCGCCGAGCTTCTCGTCGCGTTCCGCCTCGCGGTCGCGCACGTCTATAGGCTTGTCCGGGTCGAACTCCTCCTCCTCGAGCAGGACGGCCGCATGCTCGGCCACGAAGGCGCGCTCCTCGTCCGTCAGCCGAGCGAATGCGGCATCGACGTCGCGCGCGCACCTGTGGGCGGCCGATAGGAGAGCATCCAGAGGGTGCGCGGCACTCCGGCCCCCGCCCGCGCCGTTCGGCGGAGCGGAACTGGTCTCTCGAGCGTGTCCGGGTTGAGTGGAACCCTCCGGGCCCGCGTCTCCGCTCCGTCCCGCTCGTCTCAGCTGACTCCAGCAGACCTCGACGATGTCTGCGAGCCTGGCCGCTCCCACGCGATGGTCCGGGAGCCCGGCCGATGTGCCGAACGAGTCCGCTAGCCCGGCCGCGGCTCCGAGCGAGTCCGCTAGCCCAACCACGTACGACTCGGTGTCGAGGGGGTGTTCGAGCAGTGAGTCGACGACCGAGGTTCTGAAGGAATCCGGGCTGTCGGCGTAGTCGGTCCGGAACGTGAGGTCGTCCCGCGTCATCAGTATCGCCTGAAGCGCCTCGTCGAGCAGCGTGGAGGCGGGCGCCGCGGTCGGCGCGGCCAGGCATGCCGCGACCAAGCAGGCCACAATCAGGGGCTTTCGCACAGGTTCTCCTCGTCGAAGGCTTGCGCAATCGTTTCCGGGTCTATGGGAAGCTCGGCCACCCTCACTCCCGTGGCGTTCGCGACGGCGTTGGCCACCGCCGCCGCGCCCGGCATCGCCGGGGTCTCGCCAATGCCCTTGGCGCCGAACGGGCCCCTCGAGTACGGCGCTTCGACTATCGCCGTCTCTATCTCGGGCACGTCCATCGCCGTCGGCAGTATGTAGGTGGAGAAGTCGGGGGTCAGGATGGTGCCTCCGTCCGTCTTCATCTTCTCATACAGAGCCATGCTCGCTCCCTGGAGCGCGCCGCCCTGTATCTGGCCCTCCAGCGTCACCGGGTTCAGGGCGCGCCCCACGTCGTGTGCCGCCGTGATCCTGTCGAGCGTGACCCTGCCTGTCTCCGTGTCGACGCTGACCTCCGCCACGTGCGTCGCATACGAGTAGACCGCGTAAGCGTCGCCCTGCCCGTCATCGTCGAACGTCGAGAGGGGCGCCGCGTACCACCCGTCGGCCGACGTCTGGACGTTCCGCAGCCAGCACTCGTTCGAAAGCTCCGCGAACGAGACCGACTTCCCGTTCGAGCCGACCCTTCCGGTCTCGAACACGATGCCGTCCGCTTCCAAGCCCAGCATGTCGGCCGCGACCGGCGCCATCAGCGAGCGTATCTTTGCGGCCGCGTCGACGACGGCGTTGCCCGTCATGAGAGTCGTGCGTGAGGCGACGCTCGGCCCGCTGTCGGGCACGATGCTCGTGTCCGCGGGACCGACGTGTATGCTGCCGGCCGGGATGCCCAGGCTGTCCGCCGTGATCTGCGTGAGGACCGTCAGAAGTCCCTGTCCCATCTCCGTGCCGCCGACCGAGACGCGCACCGATCCGTCGCGGTAGACGTTGAGGTGCGCTCCCGAGGCATCGAGCGCCAGCCCCTTCGCTCCCAGACTCACCCCGTAGTAGATCGACGCGACGCCGATGCCCTTCCTCACGCGCTCCGGTCGAGGGGCACCTGCCGGTCCGGCCGCCCGCGACCCGGAATCCGCCGGCGCGGCGACGCCATCGTCGTCTTCGCCTCCGTCCGTGCGTCCTCCGCTCAGCGCGACGGCGGCACGCTTCTCGACCCAACCGGATGCGTCCCGCGCCGCCTCCAGCGTCTTCCGGAGCCCAACGCTCTCCGTCAGAAGCTGTCCGGTCGCCGTGCGCTTGCCCACGTCGAGGCAGTTCATGAGACGGATCTCGATCGGGTCGATGCCGAGCGCGTCCGCGACCTCGTCGACCACTGACTCGTTGGCGAAAATGACCTGCGGCTGACCGAAACCGCGGAACGCTCCGGTCGTCTGTCTGTTCGTGTAGACTCCGAGGACGTCGGTGTGGACGTTGGGGATCTCGTAGGGGCCGGTTGCGTGCGCCGCGGCTCTGAAGGCCACTACCTGCGTGAGCGTCGAGTACGCTCCGGCGTCGGCCACGACGCGGACCTCCGCGGCCGTGAACCTGCCCTCGCGGGTCGCCCCGAGCTTGAACGTGACCGCCATGGGGTGCCGCTTGCTCGACCTGTAGAAGTCCTCTTCTCTGGTGTGCACGAGCTTCACCGGCCGTCCGGTCCTCCACGCCGCCACCGCCGCGCAAGCGCAGATCTCGGACGGGACGTCCTCTTTTCCGCCGAACCCTCCTCCGGTGACCGTCTGCACGATGCGCACCGACGCGAGCGGCAGCCCGAGGGCGGTCGCCACCGCTTTCTGGACGTAGAAGGGGCACTGCATGGTCCCGTAGACCGTGATCGTGCCCCCGTCCTCCGGCACGGCGAGCGCACCCAGGGGCTCGAGGTACGCGTGCTCCTGGTGGTACGTGTGGAACGTGCGCTCCACGACAACGTCGGCCTCCTCGAACCCGGCCTCCACGTTGCCCCTGCGGACCTTATAGTGGAGGAGCGTGTTGCCGCCCTCGTGAACGTGCGGCGCGGACGGCTCAAGCGCTTTCTCGGCGTCGAAGACGGCCGGAAGCTCCCGAACCTCCAGGCCGACGGCGAGCGCGGCGTCTCTCGCCTCGGTGGCGGTCTCGGCGACCACGATCGCCACCGCGTCGCCGGTGTAGCGAATCCGGTCGTGCGGCAGCAGGGGTTGGTCCGCGTCTATGACACCGACCTGGTTCTCTCCGGGGATGTCGGCCGCGGTCAGCACGCTCACGACGCCCGGCATCGACAGGGCCTCGTCCGGGTCGACCGACAGCAGCTCGGCGTGCGCGACTCCGGGCAGCACGAGCGCGGCGTGCAGCATTGCCGGAAGCGAGAGATCGTCCACGTACAGAGCCCTTCCACGTACCTTGTCGTCGGCGTCGACCCTGACCATTGGTGCGCCGACCGACGCGCCGCGCGCCGGCGCTGTTGCCCCGCCCGCGGCCACCTTGTCTGCAGGGCGCCGGTTCTCCGTGCTGCTCAAACTTGTGCTCCTCGATTGAGGGTGGTCACGCGCCGGCCGCAGGGCCGACACTCGACAATACCGAAGGTTCGCGACGCCAGTCAAAGACGAATGGCGCAGGCCGCGCCGCCACACATGTCTCGCCGTTCAGGCACGTTCCATGCATTGTAGCGCCACGGGGCTCGCGCGACCACCCTGGGCCGCGCCGTCAGCCATTGCGCACACTCCACCCTGGACGAGACACGGAGATCACCACGTGGACGACGAGAGACTGACCTCCAGCGAGACCGACGCCGCTCAGACTGGCGACCGCGACGAGGGCGCAGGGGCACTGGACTCGTGCGGGCCGCTGCAGGGCGACATCTACAGGACGATCTTCGAGATCTCGCCTGAGGCCATAGTACTCACCGATCACAAGGGGGTGTTCGTCGCCTCGAACGGGCGCATGTGGGAATGGCTGGGGTATTCGCCGGAGGAAGTGCTGGGGAAGAACATACTCCAGGCGCCGTTCATCCCCGGTCCCAGCAAGGTGGCCATCGTCAAGAACTTCATGCGCAGGATGGGCGGCCTGTCGATCCCACCCTATGAGCTCGAATTCATCACAAAGTCGGGCGAGAAGCGTCATGGCCGAATACAGGTCTCGGTGGTACGCGACGAGCGTGGCAAGGCCAGAGGCGAACTCGTCATGATCTCCGACGTGACCGAGCACAGGAAGATTGAGTTCGAACTACAGCAGTCGAGACGGAAGATCGAAGGACTGCACGAGACAGCCAGGCAACTTCTTGCGTGTCAGACGCTCGAGGAAGTCTGCGATGTGACGGTCGGTGCGACCGTCAACGTCCTTGGTTTCCAGACATGCGTGGCCTACCAGGCCATTGGCGACAACTTGGTCATAATGACCGGATGCTCGGCGCTGCCGCCGTGTATAGACATGGACTCCACTCCGACCGACGCCAGCCTCGCCATGGAGGCGCACTGCACTCAGAAGACCATCCTGTTTGGACCGGGGGGGGCGAGTTCGTGCCCATCGGACCCCGACCTGTTCATGTCCGGAGTCTGCGTGCCTGTTGAAGGCTCGGGCGTGTTCGAGGTGCTCTCGGTCGACCGGGATGCCTTCAGCCCGGAGGACGTGCGCCTGCTGGAGCTGCTCCTCGGGCACACAACGGAAGCTCTGCGCTCCATCCGACTGAGGGAGGAGCTGCGGGAGCAGGTCATCCGGGATCCGTTGACCGGCCTATACAACAGGCGATATCTCTCGACCATCGTGGCGCAGGAGGCCGAGCGCTCCCGCAGGTACGGCCACAGGATCGGCTTCCTGATGGTCGACGTAGACAACTTCAAGGAGATCAATGACACGATGGGGCATTCCGTTGGGGACCTCGTACTGCGTCAGGTCTCCAGGTTCCTTCGCGCGATGGTGCGAGCGACCGAGTATGCTGTGAGGTACGGGGGCGACGAGTTCCTGCTGGTCATGCCCGAGAACGAGGGCGACGGCGAGTCCGTCATATCCAGATTGCAGCGCGCCTTCGGCCCGTGGAGCGAGGAGCTTCCCACCGGCCACATACCTCTCAGGCTGTCGATGGGCTTCGACAGGTGGGAACCCGCCGACCGGCGTCCCATGGAAGACGTGATCGCATCTGCGGACGAGAAGATGTACGAGGATAAGAGGCGGAACGGCACTGGCAGGAGTGCCGCGGTGACGTCGGATTCCGCTCCTTCCGCGTGACATGTGCTCGTCCGTCGCCGCCCTTGACATCGCACCACGACACGGGCGGCACATCCCCACCACTCACTCCCGGTGTGCTTCACGGACGATCAGGCTTCGGTTGAGCGCTTCTTGAGAGCCTTGTAGAAGAGCTGCGTGCCGGTGCTCTTGCACTCGTTGGCCGCGAAGACGGCCAGCATGGGCATGTTGCGGCTGTCCGTCGAGCCCACGTAGTGCTCGATCCCGTTCCTGGCCATGAACTCGAGTCCGGCGGCGTGCAGTCGCTTGCCGTATCCGTGCCCTCGGAACTGCGGCAGGACTCCGACGTAGAAGAGGCTGCCTTCCGCGTCCCTGTCGGCGAACTCCTGCGGAAGCACGACTCCGACGGGTGTCCCGTTCCTGTACGCCGCTCTCCACCAGGTGGGGTCGAACTTGTCGCCGGCGTAGTCGACGAGTTCGCGGAAGTCGGCGAGCGTGTCGCGCGCGGTCGAGTCCTCGAAGGGGTCGCCCTCGGACGCCCGCGCCATGAGCTCCAGGAATCTCTCCTCGCCGAGTTCGGCGAGCGTCTTGTAGGTGAAGTCGTCCTCGTACGGAGACTCGTATTCTGCGATGTTCCGCTCCACGAAGACCTTCCTGCGTCCGACCACGAACCCGACCGCCTCCATCGCGCTGTTGGTCGCATCGTCTTCGGGTCTGTCCCAGCCCAGGATCTCCGTGCCGTCCGCCGAGAACGACCCGGCGAGAAAGCCGCACAGAGACTTCGCCACCTCTTCAGATCCCGCGCCCTCCGACGCGACGAGTTCCCGGATGAAGTAGAGCCTTGGGTTCAGGAACCTGCCACGGAGGCGTCCCACGCACCTCGTTCCGTCCAGGGCGATGAGGAAGGAACGAGGATCCTCCCGGGCGAGCGCCACGGTGATGTCGTCGGAATCGATCCTGCCGGACGACACGAACGAGCCGAGGCTCATCCACAGCAGCTCTTCGCCCTTCTTTAGAGGTCGGGATTCGATCAACGTGCCGGTCCTCCGATGAGTGAACGCGCCTGATGACAGTCTAGTCGCGGAGCGACCGTCTGACAACTCCGCGACGTCGCCTCACGGCGTGTTCGATGGTTCAGTTGGAATCCTAATCGGTCACGCGTGGCAAGACATTCAGCTTCGGGTTCGCTCGATCTCTCTTGCGACTTCGCGTGGGTCGCAGGTCGGCCGTTCGCATGCGCGGTCGTGACACAGGTAGGCCGTTGCCCTGCCGTCGAGCATCGCAAGCCCGTCGGTCCACGGCGCGACCGACGCGAGCGCATCCGCGGTGCGGGGCGTCCTCAAGAGCACGGTCGGTTCGGAGCCCCCGACCTGACGGATCGCATCGAGCATCTCGCGCGTGTCCTCTGCCGCGTCGGCGCCCGACACCACCAACAGACCCGGCGGCGACATAGCGTACTGGACCGCAGCCAGAAGCGAAGCGTGCGCCGACGGGTTGAGCGAGACGTTCGCGGCGAACGCCCTGGACACCCCGGCGGCCGTCGACTCGAGTGCCGCGTCGCCTGTTATCTTCGAGAGCCGAAGGAGGTCCATGAGGGCCACCGAGTTGGCGGACGGCAGCGCTCCGTCGTGCGCCTCCCTCTTCCTTATTATGAGGTGCTCGGCGTCGTCGGCCGTGGCGTAGAATCCGCCTCGCTCCGCGTCCAGGAAGTGCTCGACGAACTCCCCGGCAAGCGCGACGGCTTCACCGAGCCAGCGAGGTTCGAGCGTCGCGTCGTAGAGGTCCAGCAACCCCGCGACCAGGAACGCGTAGTCGTCGGCCCCGGCCGCGATGGCCGCCTCGCCGTCCCTGAGCCTGTGCAGGAGACGCCCGCGCCCGTCACGCATCCGCGTGAGGATGAGGTCGGCGGCATCGACGGCCGCCCGCGCACAGCGGTCGTCGCCGAACGACCGCGCGGAGAACGCCAGCGCCGAGATCATGAGGCCGTTCCAGTCGGTCAGGACCTTGTCATCGCGCCCCGGACGGACCCTCTTCGCCCGCGCCTCGAGGAGCCTCAGCCTGATCGACTCGAGCTTCTCTCTGAGTGCTTCCTCGGACATCCCCAGCAGTGAGGCCGTCTCCGCGAGGGGCCTCTCGAGATGCAGCACGTTCGTCCCGTCAGGGTTGCCCTCGCGAGAGGCGCCGTAGACGCTGGCGGCGAGCGCCGCGTCCTCTCCCAGGGCGTCCTCGAGTTCTCTCATCGTCCAGAGGTAGAACTTCCCCTCGACGCCTTCGCTGTCGGCGTCTTCCGCCGAGCAGAACCCGCCGCCCGGCGCGCGCATGTCTCGAAGCACGTACTCGATGATCTCAAGGGCGGTGCGTTCGTACTCGCGGTCGCCCGTCAGGACCGCGGCCTCCGCGTATGCACGCGCGAGGGTAGCCTGGTCGTACAGCATCTTCTCGAAGTGGGGGACGAGCCATCTCTCGTCGGTCGAGTACCGGTGGAAGCCGAAGCCAACGTGGTCGTAGATGCCGCCGCGCCGCATGGCGTCGAGCGTCCTCGCGACCATCCCGAGCATTCTCTCTTCGCCGGTCGCCCTCCACCTGCGCATGAGGAAGACCAGAACGTGGGCCGAGGGGAACTTGGGAGCGCCTCCGAACCCGCCGTTCTCGTCGTCGAACCTCGCGGCCAGCTCTTCCACTGCGGCCGCGATGAGGGCGTCGCCGATGTCGCCCCGGCTCCCGGCCGCTTCGCCGGTTCGCTCCGCGGACGAAGTGACCCCGGAGTGTGTACGTGGCTTCGCATCCGTCGCGGCGGGCGTCCCGGTGGTACGCGTCCCTTCTTCCGGGTCCGCCGCCCCTGCCGCCTTCGTCAAGAACTCCTTCACGCTCGCCGCCGTCCTCAGTATCTCGGGCCTGCGGTCGCGCCACAGCTCCGCGAGCCGCGGCAGCAGCTCGAGCATGCCCGGCATCCCGAACCTCGTCTCCCTGGGGATGTACGTGGCAGCGAAGAACGGCTCGCCTTCGGCCGTCATCACGATCGTGAGAGGCCAGCCTCCACGTCCCGTCATTGCGACCGCCGCGTCCATGTAGACGCCGTCGACGTCAGGCCTTTCCTCCCTGTCGACCTTCACGCATACGAAGTGCTCGTTCAGGAGCGACGCCACCTGCTCGTCCTCGAACGACTCGCGCTCCATGACGTGACACCAGTGGCACGTGGAGTAGCCGATGGAGAGGAAGACCGGCTTGTCCTCGTGGCGCGCGCGGCCGAACGCCTCGTCGCCCCAGGGATACCAGTCGACCAGGTTCCCCGCATGCTGGAGCAGGTAAGGGCTCTTCTCGCGGGAAAGCCTGTTCATGGAGTTCCGCCCTTCCGGTGGGAGCCCTCGATTCGGCAGTCGTCGCTCGCGCCTTCCCGGCCCGCACTTCTTCTGCGTGGCCGGGTCGTCCCGTGGAGCCAAGCATCGTCTACACGCGGTCACGCGTGGTTGCGCAGCTTGAGTTCCGCCGGGTGAGGGGAGAGGTACGTCTGCGACGCCAGGTATGGTTCATCGTACTTGCGTACGTAGTGCGAGAGCAGGGTGATCGGAACGACGAGCGGCACCAGGCCGTCCTTGTACGCGGATACGACCTCGAGCATCTCCTGCTTCTCGTCCGGCGTGAGCGTCCTCTTGAAGTAGCCGAGGGCGTGCTGCAGGACGTTCGTGTTCTTGCCGGTCGTAGCGTGTAGCTTGAGGGCCCGCATGAGCAGCGTCTCGTACTCGGAGGTCGCGTCCTCGAGCTTTCGCTCGCTCACGTGCGCCACGAGGGCGCCCATCTCCTTCAGGAGCTTGGGGCTGTGCGCCATGATCTGAAGCTTGTGACGGGTCTGGAAGTCGACGAGCGCCTTGCGCGACCGGCGCGGCCGCATCGCGTCCCGGTAGCGGGCGAGGCAGAAGACGCGCTCGATGAAGTTCTCGCG
>CAYNQF010000078.1:0-11965 GCA_964399265.1 uncultured bacterium
TGCTCCGCGAGAACGAGGATCTCTTTCATCAGACGAATCCTTTCTCCCGAAGCACCTGGGCCAGCTTCCCGGACGCCTCCGGCGGCGTCCCTTCTAGCATCTCGGCGCCCTTCCCGACCGGCGGGTAAGAGAGTTCATCGAGACACGTCTTCGAGCCCTTCTCGCCCACGCCGTCCTCGGTGAGGCCGATGTCGGCCGGGGACTTCATCGCGATCTCGCGCTTCGCCGCCTTGGCGATGCCCATGATCGAAGCGTAGCGCGGCTCGTTGATGCCGGTCTGGATGCCGACTACGCACGGGAGCTTCATGCTGACCCTCTCGATGAGCCCGCCCTCGAGCTCACGCCCGACCGTGACCTCGCCGTCGCCCATCTCCATCTGCGTCACGTACGTGGCGTGCGGGACGCCGAGACATTCCGCCAGCGCGACCCCCACGGCCGTGTTGCCGTCGTCGGACGACATGCAGCCGGTGAAGACGAGGTCGTACTCCATGTCCTTGATGGCGGCCGCGAGCGCCTCCGCGATGGCGAGCGCGTCGCCGTTCTCGAACGCCGAGTCCCCCAGGCGCACGGCATCGGCCGCGCCCTTGGCCATGCTCATCCGAAGCACCTCGTCGGACGAGTCGGGCCCCAGCGTGATGACCGTGACGTCGCCGTCCAGCTCCTCGGTGAGGAGCAGCGCCTGCTCGAGCGCGTAGTTGTCGGCCTCGTTGATCTGGAGCGGGAGGCCTTCCTTGACGATGCCCTTCTTGTCGGGGGCGAACTTGACCTCCGCCTCCGCCGTCTCGGGCACCTGCTTCACGCAGACCACGATGTTCATCTGTTCTCCGTTGCTAGAGCGCCATGGCAGCCAGCTCCGCCAGGTCCATGATCTCTATCTTGCCCTCGTTGCCGCTCGTCTTGACCGCGTCCTCGAGGGTCATGAGGCAGAACGGACAGGCGGTGACGAGGTAGTCGACCCCCAGGTCGACCGCGTCCTGAACTCGTATCTCGGCCACCCTCTGACCGCGCTCCTCGACCGCCTCGACCCACATCCGCCCGCCGCCGCCCTCGCAGCAGAGCGCGCGCTCGCGCGAACGGTCGAGCTCGACGAACTCGACGCCCGGGATGCTCGTGAGCATCTGCCTGGGCTCGTCGTAGATGTCGTTGTGCTTACCCAGGAAGCACGGGTCGTGGTAGGTGACCTTCTTGCCGAGTTCACCAGTGAACTCGAGCGCACCGCTCTCGATGAACGGGAGCAGGAACTGGGAGTAGTGCAGCACCTCGCGACCGAGTTCTCCGTATTCGTTCTTGAGCGTGTTCATGCAGTGCGGCGAGGCTGTGACGATGGTCTCGACGCCGCGGCTGTCGAAGAGGGCCCGGTTCCCCTCGACCAGCAGCTCGAAGAGCCCCTGCTCTCCCAGCCGCCAGACCTCGTTCCCGCAGCACGACTCCGCAGTCCCGAGCGTGGAGTACTCGACACCGGCGGCTTCGAAGAGCCTCACGAGCGCCTTCGCGACCTCCTGCGCCCGCGGGTCGTACGCCGGCGTGCAGCCGTAGAAGAACAGAAGCGGCGCGGCCTCGCCCTCGGCGGCGACGGGCACGTCCAGCTCCGACGCCCACTCCATCCTCTTCTCGCGCCCGCGTCCCCACGGGTTGCCGTGCTTGAACGTGCTCTCGAGCGCGTCGCGAACGGTCGGGAGGGCCTTTCCCTTCTCGATGGCCGCCGACCTCAAGCCGATCAGGAGCTCCATCGGCTTGACACCCTTCGGACAGCGCTCGGTGCAGTTGGAGCACGTGGTGCAGTTCCACGCCTCCGGCCTGCCCTTCGCGTCCTTCGGGCCGGTCCCGGTCAGGCCCTCGTACACGACCTTCCTGACGTTGAGGTACGTCCGGAGGCCGACGGGGCATCCGGCCGTGCAGCGCCCGCACTGAATGCAGCCTAGAAGCTCGAACCTCTCCTGAAGTGATACTGCCATGTTCTCCCCTACTTCAGCGCGTTCCGCGCGATGACGATCTTCTGTATCTGGCTCGTGCCCTCGTAGATCTCGATGATCTTGGCATCACGGTACATGCGCTCGACCGCGTAGTCCTTCGAGTAGCCGTTGCCGCCGTGGATCTGGACGGCCATCCTCGTCACCGCCACCGCGGTCTCCGCAGCGAAGTACTTTGCGATCGCCGCCTCGCGCGTGAACCTCTCGGCGCCCGCATCCTTCATCGACGCCGCGCGGTAGACCAGGAGCCGTGCCGCGTCGGTCTGCGCCGACATCTGCGCGATCATGTCCTGGACCATCTCGAACTCGCAGATCGGCTTGCCGAACTGGACGCGCTCCTTCGAGTACTTGACGGCCGCGTCGAGCGCGCCCTGCGAGATACCGACGCCCTGCGCGCCGATGTCGATGCGCGAGACGTCGAGCGTGTGCATGACGACCTTGAAGCCGTTCCCCTCGCCGCCCAGCAGGTTCTCCTTCGGGACGATGCAGTCGTCCATGATGAGCTCGCAGTTGCCGGTTGCGCGGATGCCCATGAGGTTCTCGTGCTTGCCGACGCTGAACCCCTCGAAGTCCTTCTCGACGATGAAGGCGCTCATGCCCTTATGGCGCTCCTCGGGGTTCGTGTAGGCGAAGATGACGAACGTGCCGGCCGCCTGACCGTTGGTGATCCAGGCCTTCGTTCCGTTCAGGACGTAGTGGTCGCCCTTGTCGACGGCCGTCGTCTCCATCGACGCCGGGTCGGAACCGGCGTTGGGTTCGGTGATGCCGATGGCCCCGATCTTCTTGCCGGAGCAGAGGTCGGGCAGGTACTTCTTGCGCTGCTCCTCGGTGCCGAAGTAGTAGATCGGATAGGCGCACAGCGAGTTGTTGACCGCCGTGATGACGCCGTGGGACGCGCAGACGCGCGAGATCTCCTCGCAGATGATGGCGAGCGTCGTGAAGTCCATCCCCGCCCCGCCGTACTGCTCAGGGATCACCACACCCATGAGTCCGAGCCCCGCCATCTTCTTGAGCGTCTCGTGCGGGAACTCCCGGCTTTCGTCGATCTCCGGAGCGATCGGCTCGAGTTCCTTCACGGCAAACTCCCGCACCATGTCGCGAACCATCTTCTGGTCTTGGGTCAACGCGAAATCCATTTGCCCTGCTCCCTTCGCTCCCGGGTCATCGTCGACCCGACCAGCTCGACCTATCTCGATATGCCGTCTAGGACCTCTCTGGCTATCACGTACGGCGACCGGTGTCCCCTGGACACGTCACCGACCATCGAATCCAGATGCGCGTCATCGCCGAGCCGCACGTACAGATCGCGCTCGAGCGCCGCGACGACGATCTCGCGCACCTGCGCCACGAAGTGCCTGCGCCTGCGCTCGGCAAGAAGCCCGTTGCCCGAGAGAAACTCGGCGTGAGCGCCTATGGCTTCCGCCAGCTCGGGGATGCCCTCTCCCACCGAGGCCATCGTCTTGAGCACCGGGGGCTCCCAGCCGCCCGACTCGCTCTTGAGCATGAGCATCGACATGATCTCCTGGACGGTCATGTCGGCGCCCTCCCGGTCCGCCTTGTTCACCACGAAGATCTCACCGATCTCCATGAGCCCGGCCTTCATCGCCTGGATGCTGTCGCCCGACTCCGGCACGAGCACGATGACGGTCGTGTCCGCGGCGTCAGCAATGTCCAGCTCGGACTGGCCCACCCCGACCGTCTCGAAGATCACGTAGTCGAGACCGAAAGCGTCCATCGCCGCGGCCACACTGGTGGCTGTGCGGGACAGACCGCCGAGGCCGCCGCGCGTGGCCATGCTTCGGATGAACACACCCTCGCGCGTGCCCAGGCGCTGCATGCGGATGCGGTCGCCCAGGAGGGCGCCGCCGGTGAACGGGCTCGTCGGGTCGACCGCGATGATGCCCACGGTCTTCCCCTGATCGAGCAGGTGCTCCGTGAGCGTATCGACCAGCGTGCTCTTGCCTGCGCCGGGCGGCCCCGATATGCCTATGCGGTAGGCCTTCCCCGTGCGCGGGTAGACGGCGTCCAGGACCTCGCGCCCGTGGTCGTCCTCGTTCTCGATCCAGGTGATCGCCCTGGCCAGTCCGGGGACCTCGCCCGCGAAGAACCTCTCCAGCATGCGGTCTACCTGGCTGCCTCCCACGCTCACCCCTGTTCGTGTCGAGCCTCAGCGGGCTCAGAACTCAACGCCCTCGCGCGCCTGCACGCCCGCGTCGTAGTGATGCTTGATGTTCAGGACCTCGCTCACGAGGTCGGCCAGCTTGACGACCTCCGGGTGCGCGGCCCGCCCGGTGATGATGAGCTCAACGTGCGGCGGGCGCGAACGTATGAGGTCGAGGACGTCCTCGAGCGCGACGAGTTTGAAGTCGAGTGCGACGTTCAGCTCGTCCAAGATAACGAGGTCGTGCTCGCCCGCGGTCAGGACCTCGCGCGCCCTGGCGAGGCCCTCTTGGGCGAGGTCGATGTCTATCTGTGCGGGATTGCGCTTGTCGACGAACTCGTCGCGGCCCGACTGCTCGATCGTGAAGTTGGGAAGCCTGGCGGCCGAGGCCAGCTCGCCGTAGTTCGGACTGCCCTTCATGAACTGGATTACATATACGGATAGGTCGTGGCCTACCGCCCTCAGAGCTTGCCCCAGGGCGGCGGTCGTCTTTCCCTTCCCGTCTCCAGTGTATACCTGAACCGTACCGCGCCGGTCTGGCACAGACACCTCCGCGGTGGAAGAGTCAGTGTAGGGGCCGGTCGAAGCCGATCAATATGTCCGATTGCGCGGTCGTCGGCGGCCGCCGCGCTGGCTGGAACGGAACTAGCCTGAAAATGCTATCATGCCCTTGGAAGGGGCGTCAACAATGTTCCGGGTGGTGGGTTACGGGCGGGGCACGGTCGCCCAACCAAACAGTGCGCCCGGGCGTATCCCGCCCGGGCTTCTGGTCGCTCCTGCACTGTCTGTAATGAACCACGCCTGCGGCACGGAACAGCCCGACCGGAGCCGCACCGCGTGGCCGTCTGGACGTCGCCTCTCGCGCGCCGTGAGAGGCCGCTTTGCAGCTACACGGACCCGGCTGGGGTGCCGGAGCCTCGCCCGGCGGCCGAGCGCACTGCGCTCACGGCCGCCTCGAACACCTGCCCCAGCCCGTCGACCTTCTGCAGGACGGCGTCGGCCCCGAGGCTCCTGCACCAGGCGAGCGTGTCCGCGTCGCTGGACTCGGTCACGACCACAACCGGCAGGCGTCCCCGTCGGCCGCCCTGGATCGCGCCCAGTATCGCAAGCCCCTCACTGCCGGCGTCCGGAGCCAGCAGCGGCGCCATTCGCATGTCCAGTACGACGACGTCGGGTTCCGCCAGGCGCAGCCTCTCGATGGCGGCTCTGCTGTCGTGAGCGATCTCCACGTCGACGGTTCCGGGGCTCGCGGCCACCAAGTGGCTCGTGAACTGGGCGTCGTCGTCGATGACCAGTATTCTCATATCACCCTCCGATGTCTCGGCTCTGCCAGCCTCCGCTCGCCCGATAACGGCAAGACGCATGCCGGAACCCGGACGGCAACCGCCGCGACGCGGCCGGCCTGCAACTCCTTTGCAGATATTGACTTGCGGGCGACGGCCGGAATTGGGTCCGATGAGATCGGATCGAGACCCGGAGGAAGCGTCACACGTGTGGGACTGTGGCCGGGCTGTTCGTCGGCACCGACCGTCTGACGCGAGAGGACGGTGTCATCTTGAGGTTACTCCCGGGCGTGTATCGGTTACGCCTGGGCGCCTTGTCCGGGTGGAACCGGCCGGGGCGGCGGTGCGCATCGGCTGGATCTAGTCGTCGGAGCCGCTCAGGCCCGTCTCCCGGAGGAAGCGATGGAAGGTCTGCCGCGAGACGCCCAGCTCCTCCGCCGCCGCGGTGATGTTCCCGTCGTTCCGCCTGAGCGCCTCGCTTGTGAGAGTCCTCTTCAAGTCCAGGACGGTCCTCTCCTTCGCGGTCTCATAGTCGGGAGGCGACTTGGCCTCGCGGCCCGGCATCGCGACGTCCTGTGGCTTCAGTACCGCGTCGGGGGCGAGGACACAGGCACGCTCGACCGCGTGCAGGAGTTCACGTGCGTTGCCTTCCCAGACCTGTGACTGGAGATACATCTCGGCCCCCGGGGAGAGCGTGAACCCCCGGCGTCCTCCCTTGTTGTAGGAGGCTGCGAAGTGCCTCGCGAGAGGGACGATGTCTCCCCGCCTTTCCCGGAGCGGGGGGATGTCCAGGTGGAACGTGTTGAGCCTGTAGTAGAGGTCTTTCCGGAACGCCCCGGACTCGACCTCGGCTTCCAGGTCGTGGTTCGTGGCCGCCACGATCCTGATGTCGACGGTCTTCTCCCGGACGCCGCCAAGGCGCTTGAACTTGCCCTCGTCCGCCAGACGCAGGAGCTTGGCCTGAGAGACGAGCGGCATGTCTCCTATCTCGTCCAGGAAGAGCGTTCCCCCGTCGGCCGTCTCGCAGCTCCCTATCTGCTGCGACACGGCCCCGGTGTAGGCACCCTTCTCGTGTCCGAAGAGCTCGTTCTCGACGATCGTGTCGGGCAGCGAGGCGCATTCGACGACCCTGAAGGGTCCCACCGCTCGGGAACTGCGCCTGTGGATCTCCCTGGCCAGCAGTCCCTTCCCCACCCCGGTCTCGCCCGTTATCAGCACGGCCTGGTCCGATGCCGCGATCTTCTCGAGGTCGCGGAAGACGCGGTCCATCGCGGAGCTTGCGTAGACGAACTCACCCCAGCGTCTGTCCTCCTCGACCCTCAGGCTCTCGTCCTGGATCAGCACTCTGCGGTGCCTCAGGGCCGCGTCCACCACAACGACGACGTCTCCCGGCCTCGCGTCCTTCCTCACATGGTGGAACGCTCCGAGCTCCTGGGACCTCAGTTCCTCCTCCATGGACTCGGACTCGGTCCACATGATCACCGGCAGGAAAGGATACTGGCTCAGAAGCTCGCTCAGAATGTCGAAGCCCCGCGGAGCGCCGTCGAAGTAGAGGTCCAACAGAACCGCGTCCGGGTCCTCGTTCATACACGCATCCGCGACGTCAGCCGGGTCGGAGACGCTCGCAACATCGAAGTCCGCGGAGAGCACCGCCGTCGCCGCTTCCAGAAACGGTTCGCTGTCGTCTACGAGGAGCAACTTCCTGTGGGCGTCGGATCTCTCACTCATCATCATCTCCATCACAAGTGGCACTCCAGCGCTGCGCCGTCACCGTCACCACCGTTCCGACACCGGGCTTGCTCGTGACGGAGATGTCTCCTCCGAGCTGCCTCAAGACACGTCGCGAGTACGGAAGCCCGAAGCCTCCCTCCTCGGACCGCTCCTTCTCGTCAAAGACCCGTCCGAGTTCCCCCTCATCCATGCCGCGGCCGCTGTCGGTCACGACGACCACGCACGCGTCGCCTGCGTCCCGCGCCGCCATGCCCAGCGTTCGGTTGCCGCTCGATTCCATCGCCCTGACCGCGTTCGTCACGAGGTTCTCGAAGACCGTGAAGAGAACGTAGCGCGAGCCCCTCACGGCGTCGGCGTTGCGGTCGACTCCCGACTCGAACTCGACACGGACCGAGTGCTTCGAGAGGAAATCGGAGCGGAGGTCCAGAAGGTCGTCGAGAACCGAGTTCAGCGAGCAACCTGGGTTGGCGATCACGGCCTCGCAGACGACCTCCGCCGAGTCTACGAGAGTCTGGCGGGAATCCCTTATCTCGCGCAGATGCTCGGCGAACTCGTCCTCCGAGGGCCGCGTGGCCGAGAGGATCAAGGTAAGCGCACGGTCGATGTCCGACGCCGCTCTCTCCATCCTGTTGAGCTGCTCCACCATGAACCCGATGCTCCGGCCGAGAGCGGCCAGATGTGAGATCTCGGGCGCCACGGACTCCCGGAACGTCGCCGCGCTCTTCGTGAGGACTCCCTTCATCGCATCGAATCGCTCTGGGGCGTCCCTGGCGTCCATCATCTCCCTGGCGAGATACGCGAGCTGCGTGATGTTCTTCCTCGCGTCGTCGCTTACCTTGCCTCCCAGCTCCGGACTGAAGTCGCCTTGGCCTCCGTGCCGGAAGCCCATGATGCGGCGACTCAGTTCCTCGATGGGTGCTCCGGGCGCCAGCGCCGCATACGAAAGACCACGTCGTCCAGCGGTCAGACCGAGGGCGGCCAGCGGAACGGCGCCGCCCAAGAACAAGAGCCCGAAGTGAGGCGGACGGTGCAGCACGTATCCGGCGATCGCCGCTATCACGAGGGCGGCGACGGAGGCCATGGCAACACCCGCGCGATCGCTCCTGTCTCTCGCGTACAGCACCGAGATCCAGATGCCCGCCGCGAGGAGAGCGGCCGCCCAGATGTACATCCGTCTCATACGGATAGGGAGACTGCTGCTCTCTACGAGCACCGCGGTCTCCTCTTTCGCCACGGAACGGAGCCCGAGGGCCGCCGCCGCCGCGCGAGCGAGGCTCGCGGCGCTCCGCGCCTCGGCCGCGTGTCCTCGCGCCAGGGCGACACGCGCCCGTTCCGACTCGGCCGCCAGCACGTCCTCGAAACGGTCCCTGTTGTTCAGGAAGAGGACCGCTCTGGAAGCGAGGCGGTAGTAGGACCCACCGGTGCCGTCCGCGTTCCGGCCGATGATCTCGGCCCCGGCGAACAGGTCCGGCCGTTTGAGGAGCAGCCGCATGGAGTCGATCTCAGCACGACTTCTCCGCTGTACCTCGGTTCCCACAACGGCCACGTCGTCGTACCCGAGGCCGTCGAAGTTCTCCACCAGGAGCGCGACCGGAGTAACAAGTGACGCGTGGTCCCAGATCGGATCCAGCGAACTCGTGTAGACCGACAGGTTGCTGTCCTTGCCGTGCGCCACGACCCAGTCGTCGACTACCGCAAGAAGCGTCACCGGTACTGGGTGATCCGACATCGCCCGAATGTCTCCGTTCACATCGACGAGCGCTATCCAGCCCAGTGGGTCTTCAGCGGCGCCCGCAAGCCGGCCGGCCAGGACCGCCGTCGTGTCGTCGTATGCGGACGCGACTCTAGGGACACCGGGCAATCCGGCGTCGGACCGAACGAACCAGCCGTCATCCGTCCGTCCGAGGAAGAAGACGCGGCCGGACTCGCCCTCGGCGCGCGCCAGTGCGAGCCATCCGGGCCCGCCACAGGAGCAGGTGACTCCGCGCAAGGCACGGACCGCTTCCGCGTCTACAGGAGCGGTCTCGGTTCCTCCCCGTGACACTTCGGCCACCTCTGCATCACCGACCACGAACAACCTGTCGGAAAGCGCAACGACCGACACTGTCCCGCCCGGTGTCGCGACTTCGTGGAACTCGATGGCCCAGCTGTCCGCGTCGGGAACGACCGTGACCTCAAAGACAGACTCGCTGTCGTGAACGAAGGTCCTCTGCAATGCGTCGACGACCGCGAGACGGTAGCCCGCCGAGCCGGGCGGCAATGTTGTCGTATCGAGCGCCCTGATGGACTCGGTACTGACGAGCGTGAGGGTTCGTCCTTGCAGTGCGATCACGAACGCGTCCTGCCTTGCCGAGCGGTAGGACAGTGGTCTGACGCCGCAGACATCGTCGACCGGCCGCACACTCGGAAGTCGCACGGTGAACGCTGGGGTGTTCAGATTCAGCGAGTCGAACTGGAAGATGACAATCGCCCCGTCGTCATAGCCGACGATGAGATCGCTCTTGCCGGCCGCCCGATCGGAAACGAGTGGCTCGCCGCCGTGCGTCGCGCACGTGGGAAGCGCCGGATACTGCGAGAGAACGGTCTCACTGAGCAGCTCATCGGGCAGTTCGACCTCTGCCAAGCTCAATGACGCACTCGCCAACACGAGAAGGACAACCAACATGACTCTACTCACGGTCGGCTCCCGCTGGAATGACCTCCAGGACAAACGCTGCCCGGTCCCGGGCGTTCACCATTACCTCGTTCACACCGTCGTCGTCGAGATCAGCCACCATCCATTGCCAGAATGCTGGTGATCTGCCGAGCGTCCGCATCGGCGGCACAGAAAGCCTCGCCTCCTCGTCCAACTCGCTGTCGAACACGACCACGTCCGGATCTGCATCGTACCGCGTGTCCTCCATGGTCCTGTTGGGCCCCCAGACGTACGTGGTCCAGACGACGGAGAAAGCCACTATCTCGGTCTCGCCGTCGCCGTCGATGTCGTCAGCGACCATAGGTCTCAACCTGCCTTTCTCCCGCGGTTCTCCCAGATCCAGAGTGCACTCATCGACAACGCGTGCGCGCCCGTCGAGTCGAAGGAGCCTTCCGGACACATCGCCTGTGAAGACGGCGCCCGCCTCTCCTTCCACGCCTTCGAGAAGAACTAGACCGGACATGTTGCCGAGATTGGCGTTCTCGGCTCGAGTCTCGCCGGAGCCGCTGAGGATCGCCACACCGCCCCTATTCGAATCCATGTTGGTTCCCGTGGCCACGACGATGCTCGGTCGACCGGCTCCGTCAAGGTCTCCCACCGCGATGTTGGCGGCCGAGAACCACCCGAGAAAGCGGCGCCTCCAGATCTCATTTCCGTGGGCGTCCAGACAGAACACATACGAACAATCAGAGTCGGTCGTACCTCCCGCGCTGATGCCGTTACCTGGACCATAGGTCGACAGCAAGATCTCAAGGTGTGTATCTCCATTCAGGTCGGCGGTGACAGGAATCCTGTATTGGGTTCCGGATCTGCGCTCCCATAGGACTTCCCCGTCTTCGGTATCGACCGCCATCACGCCGCGGAAGCTGCCGTATGAGCGCGCGACGGCGCGCGGAGACTGCATGGGTGCGGACTGCATCGTGGGCAGTGTGAGCTCACGGTAGAGGAACTCGCTGACCTGATACCCGCTGTTGAAGGTCACCAGTGCAACGTCGCGCCCTTCCAGGTTGACGACTGTTGCCGCGTATGGATGATACTCCGGGTCGAGTTCAGTTCTGGACAGCAGAGCGCCATCACTGGAGCGTACGTCCAGGAAGTTCTCCATGCACAGCGAGTCGCCTCGAGCGGCCGCTTGGAGCGCACTGTCAAAGCACGCTGACTGAGACAAGTTCGCCTCGCTCGAGTAGTTGACCAGGAAGAGGTCAGAGGCAACCAGCTGCGAAGCCGCCGGCAGGCGCTCGTAGTGCGGTGCCGGATTCCAGCACAGGAGGCGAAGCTTCCCCGATCTCTCTCCCCTGTATGCCGCGAGCAGCTGCCCGTCGCATATGCGCACCGGCGTCGACTCGGGCGACCCAGACCATGCGACTACCCTGGGCCTATCCCGCCCTGAGCCGGAAGCGTTGTCGGTAGAGACAAGCGAGAGTCGCCGGTCGTCGAGGTAAGCCGCATAGCACGGGAGCCGCTTCGTGTGGTCGCGGAAGCTCCTCAACTCAGTGACGCCCCGCAGTCCGATGGAGTATGGCTGCTCCACTTTGCGGGACGCAACGGGACAGGAGCAGGACAGGCCCACATCGCATCCGTCCCACAGCTGTTCCCCCCACGCTCCGTCCCACGTCGCCGTGCGCCCCGACATCACGCCGTCCACCAGACTCGCACCGGTGCCAGCGGCAACCGACATCCCCAGGGCGAAGACAAGCCCCAAACGAAATGGCAGTCTCTTTCCCTTGCGAGACAAGTGCGAGTTCAGGATGCTACTCCCATCGAAACTCAAGACTCGACAGATAGCTGAGGACAGGTGAAGTCGGTGCGCCGACCAGACCTTGGTCACTGATCCCCTTGGCCAGCGACACCGAACACGTGTGATCCGCCGGCGATCATCCCGACCCCAATCTCATTGGTCCCATTCCCGTCGAGATCTGCCAGGAAGAGCTCCATCGTACCGGGACCTCTTCCCGGTGGCCTTGCATCTGAGAAGGACGCGCTGGCCTCCTCCTTCAGCGAACTTCCGTCCAGGATGCAGACGTAGCAGTTGGCGTCGGGTGAAACGCCCGACGCCTTGAGCATGGGGGCCCACTCGTTCACTGTCCATCCGACGGAGAGGGCAATGATCTCCGTCTCTCCGTCC
>CAYNQF010000079.1:0-11792 GCA_964399265.1 uncultured bacterium
TCTTGGCGACCTTCTTCTTCGTCGTCTTCTTCTTGGTCGCCGTCTTCTTCTTGACTGCCATCAGCCATTCCCTCCTTTGCCCACCCGCGCCCATTCGCGGGGGGAAGTTGGCCGACTCGGCTCTCAACTCCGGACGCGGATCCGATACGTCACATGACTCCCGCGCCCATCCTCCCGCCGGCGAACAGCGTCGCCGGAACGGTGTGCCACTCGAATCGATTCGCGCAACGAAAGACACAGGAAGTACACGACCGACTCGTCGGCGTCATTATGTAGACCGACCGCTGAATCGTGTCAAGAAAAAAGTGACCGTCGCGGCGCTTGGTCGACGCGCGTCAACGGTGTTCGTCGGTCACGCATCTCAACAACGAAGGTCATCGCTCTCTCCGAATCGCGTCACGCTCTCACTGCCGGAGCGCGCCAACACTCGACGCACGACTCTCTACTTCGCACGCCGTGAGTCCGCGGTCGTCCCATCTCAGTACTCGACGCGAGCGATCGCTCACGCGTCGTAGTCGCGTCGCGGACGACAGCGTCACTCATGCGCGGGACAGGTGTTCCGATGCCACAACGCGACGCGCGTCGCCCGAAGACGACGCGCGCGACAGCAACTGGAATCACGATCACGTGAGCGGGATGACCTCTCCGTCGAGCGGGACGACGACGTTTGGGAACCCCTTCGAGGTCAAGAGAGTGCCCAGCGCAAGGGCCTGTTCTTCGTTGCCGTGGACGACGACCGTCCTCTCCGGCGGGCGTCGGATCCCCTCGGCGAACGCGAGGAGTCCGTTGCGGTCGGCGTGCGCGCTGAACTCGTCGAAGACCGCCACGCGCGCTCTGACCGAGTGCATGCTGCCAAGAATCCGCACGCGCTTCTCGCCGTTGGCGATGCGTCGACCGAGCGTGTGCTCGGCTTGGTATCCGACGAGCATCACAGTGTTCCTTCTCTGCCCGATGTTGTTGCTCAGGTGGTGGAGGACTCTCCCCGCCTCGCACATGCCGGAGGCCGATATGATCACCGCCGGGCCGGGCATGCGGTTCAGCTTCTTCGAGTCCTTGACGTCTTCGACATACGTGAGACGAGAAAACCCTAGAGGGTCGTCCCCCCTCTCCACCTGTTTCCTCATTTCCTCATCGTAGCACTCGGTGTGCTCTCTGAAGACCCTGGTCGCGCGAACGGCCAGCGGACTGTCGACGAAGATCGGTATCTCGGGAATCCGTCCCCGGTTCATGAGTCCGTGAAGCGCGTAGACTATCCTCTGCGTTCTCCCTACGGCGAACGACGGTACGATGATCTTGCCGCGCGCCCTGGCGGTCAGACTGACCAACTCGGCGAGCTTGTCCTCGACGCGAGACATCTCGCCGTGCGTACGGCCGCCGTACGTGCTCTCCGTTATCAGCACGTCGGCCGCCCGCGGCTGGTATGGGTCGCGCAATATCGGTACGTTCTTCCGCCCCAGGTCGCCGGTGAAGACGATCGTCTTCGACGTCCCCCTCTCCCTCGCCGTGACCTCCACGATCGCGGAACCCAGGATGTGACCGGCATCCCTGAAGACCGCCGTAACGCCGGGGACGACCTGTGTGACGGTGTCGTACTCCACCGGGGTCAGACGGGGCACCGTCCTGTCAACGTCCTCGTCGTTATATACGGGCTCGAGGGCGAGTTCCCCCTTGCGGCGCCTGCGCTTGTTCAGATACGCCAGGTCCTGTTGCTGAACGTAAGCGGAGTCGTGCATCAGGATCTCTGTGAGATCCGCGGTGGCCGGCGTGCAGAGGATCTTCCCCTGGAAGCCGTTCCTGACCAGGGTGGGCAGACTGCCGCAATGGTCGACGTGCGCGTGAGAAAGGAGGACTATGTCGATCGACTCGGGAGCGAACGGAAGGTTCCGGTTCCTCCGCTCGCTCTCGGCCCGCCTTCCCTGGAAGAGCCCGCAGTCCAGGAGGACCCGCTTGCCCCCCACATCCAGTACGTGCTTGCTGCCGGTGACGTTGCGCGCCGCGCCGTGAACGGTGAGTTGCATCGAAGCCTCTCTCCCGAAGCAGGAAATGGTCGGCCGGACCTCCCGCGCGACATCCCCGACGCCCGCCTCGCGGCCGCGGCGCGACGGGCTTTCAGGTTGTCGCCCGACGGAGTGTTGTGGTAGGTTATACGAAGCGTCGCCTTCGCTCAAGCCTTCGTGACGATGCAGCCGAAGCGTTAGGCGATCGCGTCAAGTCGTTGGGGGTGGCCGGACGGGCCTGAGATCAAGACCCCTGGAACCTGAACTGGGCAATGCCAGCGTAGGGAAACGACTCATGCACGCGACAGCGTGAGCACGCCCCGCGCCCCCGGCCTGGGGCGTTCTGCGTTGCCAGAGAGACCCCGCCACATGGCCGTGGACAGGAACGATTCAGGAGCTACGGGCGACGCCCGCCTCCCGCGTGAGATGTTCGCCCACGGATGCGGCCTCTATCTCATCGTGACGCGCCCGTCGATACCTCACGCGGACCTCGTGGCGGCCGCGGTTGAGATGGGCGTGCCCGTCGTCCAGCTGCGCGAGAAAACGCTCTGTGACCGGGAGTTGGCCGCCCTGGCGTCCGAACTCGTTTCTATCACCCGACCATCGAGGACTCTCTTCGTCGTGAACGACAGGCCTGACGTCGCCGCGATGGTCGGGGCGGACGGGGCGCACGTCGGAACATCAGATGTGGACGCCCGAAGCGCGAGGCTGCTGCTGGGACCGAACGCGCTCCTCGGCGTCTCGGGCAATACGGCCGTCGAGGCGCGAGCAGCGGCGGCGGTCGGAGCGGACTACGTTGGCGTCGCGCCCGTCTTCCCGACGGCCACCAAGCCGGATGCCTTCTCCCCCGTGGGGCTCAGAGGGGTGAGCGGCGTCGCATCGGGCGCTCCCGATGTGCCCATAGTGGCCGTCGGCGGCATAGACGCCTCTTCCGCCGCCGCGGTGGTGAAGGCTGGAGCGAGATACGTGGGAGTCGTGTCGGCCGTCTGCCGTGCGCCCGACCCGGTGGCCGCCATCGAGAAACTCATCAGAGCACTCGGCACTCCCGCGTTCGAACCGGGGGACTAGTGGACTGCGAACACGACATCGACCAACAGGCGAACTGGGAAGGCCTTCGCTACTGCCCAAGGTGCGGCGAGGACCTCGTCGAACGTGAGATCCGCGGACACACGCGCCTCGCGTGCGGGGGGTGCGGGTATGTGGTCTACGTCTCACCGGCACCGGTGACGTGCGTGCTGGTCGTCCACGATCGGAAGATCCTGCTCGTCCGCCGCAAGTACGCTCCGGGAGAGGGCAGGTGGTGCCTTCCGGCCGGTTTCATAGAGGTCGGAGAGCACCCCGCAGAGAGCGCCGCCCGCGAGGTCGAGGAGGAAACGGGGCTCACGGTGGAGATCGGGCGGGTGCTCGAGAGCTGGGCGAGCGACGAGGACCACCGCACGCCGATAGTATGCTGCGCCTTCGAGGGACGTCTGACCGGAGGAACCCTGAGAGCGGGAGACGACGCGGTGGAGGCGGCGTTCTTCGAGGCCGACGAGCTTCCAGACGACATAGCATTCGCCTCTCACAGACGTACAATAGACAGGCACTTCACACGAGGTGGCGCGCGCGATGCGCCGAGCGCAGGCGGACGGACCGCCGGCAGGAAGGACGACTGAGAGATGGGTTCGAACAAGCTACCGGGACTCGGCAAGGCGACGCCCGAGTTCTTCGACGACGTGATCTTCCCACGTCTCGGCGCCCGGGACGACTCGGTCATCGTCGGACCGACCCACGGGGTCGACTTCGCGGCCGTCGAGGTCGGAGGCGAGGCGCTCGTGATGTCGACCGACCCGTTCTTCATCGCTCCGTCGCTGGGCTGGGAGCGGGCCGCCTGGTTCGCGCTGCACATCGTCGCCAGCGACGTCGCCGTGAGCGGCATCCCGCCGAGGTTCCTGGTGGTCGACCTCAACCTCCCTCCCGAGATGGAGGAGGAGACTCTGACGACCGTGTGGAACACGGTACACGAGGAGTGTGAGAGGCTAGGCATCGCCGTCGTTGCCGGCCACACGGCCAGGTATGCCGGGTGCGGATTCCCGATGGTCGGCGGCGCCACGGTGATCGGAACGGGGCCGGTCGACAAGCTCATCGACCCTCGCAAGGCGCGCGAGGGCGATGTCATAATCGTCACCAAGGGACCCGCCGTGGAGACCACGGGCCTCATGGCCGTCCAGTTCCCGGAATACATCGAGGAGGCCCTGGGGGCCGACGCCGTGAAGGAGGCCCAGGACGTCTTCTTCCAGATGTCGGTCATCAGGGACGCCGCCGTGTGCGCTAAGGTCGGCGGGGTCAGGGCCATGCACGACGCGACCGAGTGCGGCATATGGGGCGGCCTCTTCGAGATGGCCAGAGCGGCCGGGCTGGGACTGACGGTGCGGAGGGACGACATCGTCACGCAGGACGTCGTCATGAAGACCTGCGAGGTCTTCGACATCGACCCGTTCTCGTCGATCAGCGAGGGCACCCTGCTGGCGGCAGTCGACCCGGGAAGTGTCGACGAGGTACTGGCAGCGCTCGGCGACGAAGGCATACCCGCCTCTTCGGTCGGTGAACTGCGTCCCACGGCGGACGGAATAAGGGTCGTCGAAGGGAACGCAGAGCGGGAACTGGTGCACCCGAAGGTGGACCCGTTCTGGACGAGGTTCGAGGAGTACCTGCTCAAGCAGTCGATCCGCAGATCGAGGTCGTGATGGACACGATGAGGCCGAGGCGATCACCGGTCGCCGGTTGGGCGCCGTGCGCCGCGGGAGGTACCCCGTAAATGGACGGCGGCGCGCTTCGCGAACTCGCGGAGAACATGGTGTCGCTCGCGGGGCTTCACCACCTTGCGCTCTTCGCGATACTGGTCATCGTGTGGATGAGACGAGACGCCGCTTCACGTGTGCTCTCCATCTATTTCACTGCGGCGTTCGGAACGGCCGCGGCAGTGCTTCTGTCGCACTCCGGAACGCGCGCGCAGGGCGTCGTCTCGCTTGCGCTCTGCGCGCTCTGGATACACGAGGCCGCGAGGCCGCGCGTGCGCCTCGTCTTCGCGCGCACGCCACGTCTGAGGCTGGTGGCGATGGCGCTGTTTGGCGCGTTCGCGATCAGCTACCCGGGATACTCGGGCGCGCTTCCCGCGTTCATCTTCTCGCCCATCGGGGTCATCCTGTCTCCCACGCTCCTCGCGGCCCTCGCACTACTGAACGCGTCGACCGGAGAGACGAACCGCACGCTGCACTGGTCGCTAGCGGTCGCGGGCCTCATGGTGTCCACGGCCGGGCTCGTGACGGAGGGCGCAGCGGTGGCCATCCCGGTGGTCGCGGGCGCATCACCGGTCTCGCGATGGCTCGCGTCGGGTTCGTGGGTCCATCTGCCGCTCGCCGCCTGTTCGCTCTACGCGATCCCGGTCCTCCTGGGCAGAGGCGGGATGCGGCCGGAGCAGGAGGCGTCCGGTCCGGCGAGCGTCAACGAGATACGGCGACGCATGTACTCGCGCAGGTCCTTCCTGCCGGGGCCGCGAGATCCGAGACGCGTAGATCGTCGGGTGAAGATACGGAGGCGCTGAGACGGCGGGGGCCGCGGCCGGATCCTCTCCTGGAGCCACAAAGCGCAAGGCCGGCGCTCGCGCCGGCCTTCTTCCGTCTCCGCTCTCGCACGGCTTCTCACTCGCTGCGGATGATCACCTCGTCGAACATCGGCGCGAGCATATCCCTGAACTCCTCGAGCCGCTCGAGGTCGTAAGGCGCCTCCTTCTCGAAGGTGGGATCTATCGTGTCGCGGGGAACGAAGGTCTGCAGTACGAACCTGGCGGCACCGCGCAGCCTCTCACCTATCCGCATGAGGTCGCTCGACTTGTGGAGCACCGGCACTACCGTCATGCGGAACTCGTAGTCGACTCTGGCCTCCATTAGGAGGTCGATGCTGTCGCTTACGCGGTCGAGAGTACGCCTGTCGGCGATCCCGGCACTTCTCCTGTACGAGTCGAAGTCCAGAGGAGCCTTCACGTCCATGGCCACGTAGTCGACCAGATCGTCGTCGATGACCCGCTCGAGGACGTTCGGAAACGAACCGTTCGTGTCGAGTTTCGTCGCCAGTCCGGCGTCCCTCAGTCGACCGAGGAGTTCCCCCAGAGTCTTCCGCGCGCACGGCTCTCCCCCGGTGACCACCACGCCGTCCAGGAAGTCGCTGTGCTCTCTGACGTAGGCAAGGATCTCGTCGATCGGGACCGAGTCGTACTGGTCGGGAGAGATGACCAGGCTCGAGTTGTGGCAGTACGGGCAGCGGAAGTTGCAGCCGGAGAGATACAGAGTCGTCGCGACCATTCCGTCCCAGTCAACCAGGGACATCTGGTCGAATCCTTTGATCGCATGCTTCACGGCCGCTCCCTGTCGAAGTAGGACCTATAGTACAGGGTTTGCCCCTGCCGCACAAGCTCTAAGAGGCCTTCCTGCGCCATCGCATCAAGAATCTTCGCAGCCGCCGCCAGACTTGAACCGGCCACGCGAGCCACGTCCTCCACGGTGATCGGACGCCGCGAAGCCATCTCGAGTATTCGTTCGGATGTGGACGCCTGTTGATCGACGAGCGCCCGAGCTGACGACGGAGCGATTATTTCGGTCGCCGGACCGAGCCGCCCTGCGATCTCCTTCAACCGTTCGCGGCTCACCGGCATGGCGGACACGTCGGCCGGCGGACGCACGACGGTATTCAGTTGAACCCGGTCGGGGCCTATCGCGCGCACGGCTTCGGTGAGTCGCTCTATCTCACCGTAATCGTCGTTCATGCCTTCCACTATGAGTGTCTCCAACCACACCTCACCTGCGAATCCCGAGGTGAAGTCGACGAGTCCCTCAACGATGCGTGCCGGATCGAGCGAAGGGTGGGGACGGTTCACCTTGCGAAACGCCTCCGGAGACACCGCGTCCAGCGACGGCACCACGACAGAGGCGCCGGAGACGGCCTCCCTGACGTACGGGTCCGTCAGCAGGCTGCCATTAGTGAGCACCGCAACAGGAACGGACGAGAGGCGCTTCGCTTCCTCTATTAGATGTCCGATGTCGGAAGACAGAGTTGGCTCGCCCGAGCCCGAGAACGTAACGAAGTCCAGCTTCGGCCGCTCGCTCAGGCGCGCCTCGAGCTCGGCCAGGATCTCGTCGGGGTCGACGTACCGGCACCGGGAGACCGTCCGGTCCGTCGTCGGACCGAGTTCGCAGTAGACGCAGTCCATCGTGCAGGTCTTCGGCACAACCGGGTCTACTCCCAGCGAGAGCCCGAGCCGTCTTGAGGGAACCGGCCCAAACACGTGCTTCATCGGTCCTCCTCCGGCGCCGCCGCCATGTGGTCGACGAGAGCGCTGCCGTGGCCCATACTGAGCCTCGCCTCGATGCCGCGCGTCACGTACTCCTTGGCCAGCCGGACCGACTCGCCGAGGCCGCGTCCGAGTGCCAGCCAGCACGCGACGGCCGCCGAGAGCGTGCAGCCGGTGCCGTGCACCTGCCCGGCACTTATCCTGGGCGACGTCAGCCAGACGCTCGACGCTCCATCGTAGAGGAGGTCGGTCGCGTCGCCCTCCAGATGTCCTCCCTTTATAAGGACGGCGGCCGCGCCGGCTTCGTGAATGGCCCTCGCCGCCGCCTCCATTGTGTCTCTGCCCGTCACGTCCACACCAGAAAGCACGGCGGCCTCCGGAACGTTGGGGGTAACGAGCATCGCGAGCGGCATCAGCCTCTCGCGCAGCACGCCTACGGCGTCGTCCTCGATCAGAGCCGCGCCGGACGTGGCCACCATCACCGGGTCCACCACGAGACGTCGCAGACCGTTCCTCTCGACGGCTCCCGCGACGGCCTCTATGATACGGGCGTTCGAGAGCATCCCGGTCTTGGCCGCATCGATATCGAGGTCCTCCGCAACGGCGTCGATCTGTGCCGCAACAAGCGAGGGGGACAGGTCGGCGCTGTCGGTCACGCCCAGCGTATTCTGCGCCGTGACCGACGTGAGCGCGACCGTCCCGTAGACGCCCAGGGCGCACATCGTCTTGAGGTCGGCCTCTATCCCCGCGCCGCCGGATGAGTCGGAACCGGCAATCGTCAGTACGACCGCTCTTCTCATCGTTCCTTCCGTTCCCGTCGCGCCCTTCCGGACCGACCCTCTCGGGCCGGTGCGCCCGTCACTCTCCCGCCGTGCCGGACGTCCTGCTCGGTCGTGCCGGCGAATTCAGGTTGCCCGGAGCGTGCCGTCGGTGCTATCGTCGTTCGCTTGAGGCGCGCGGCGCCCGCCAGGGGTCGCCCGCACGCGGTTCCCCATTCTAGGTTCGCGGACGCGCTCGAGCAATGCTCTTGTCGCGTCCGTACGGCGTCCGGCGCGGCGGCCTGCCGCATCGCGCCAGCACGGAACGCGGCCCTTGTCCGCCGGCCGGCGGGCACATGAAGGAGCAGTCGTCTCTTGAGGATAGAGAGACACCCGATCCTCGAGTTCAAGAGGGGACGCGAGATAGAGTTCGAGCTCGACGGCCGGACTCTCAAAGGATACGAGGGTGACACGATCGCCTCGGCCATCCACGCCGCGGGCGTGAGGGTCCTGCGCAAGAGCGTCAGGCTGGGAAGGCCGCGCGGTTTCTTCTGCGCCATCGGGCGCTGCTCGTCCTGCCTCATGACCGTCAACGACGTTCCCAATGTTATGACGTGCGTCACGCCGCTGCGTGCGGGCATGAAGGTCCGGACGCAGCACGACAAGGGTCACATCGCTCCCGAACAGGCATTCACCGCAAGCGCCGGAGAACCCCGCGACCTCGGCAGGGCCCAGCTGGCCGTGGTCGGCGCCGGCCCCGCGGGACTCTCCGCGGCGATAGCCGCGGGCCGACTCGGTGCCGGTTCGCTCGTCATCGACGAGAACGAGGTTCCGGGGGGCCAGCTCATCAAGCAGACCCACATGTTCTTCGGTTCGCGCGAGCACTACGCGAGGGTCCGAGGCGTCGACATCGGAAGCAGGCTCGTCGAGGAGCTGGGAGAGCTTCCGTCGAAGCTCATGCTCGGCACGACCGTCATCGGCCTCTACGGCGACGGGACGCTGTCTCTGCTTAGAGAGGGACGGCATCACAGGCTGACGGCCGAGGCCATCGTTCTCGCTACGGGCGCGTCCGAGAACATGCTGGCGTTCCCGGGAAGCGACCTCCCCGGCGTCTACGGCGCGGGCGCCGTTCAGACCCTCATGAACGTCCACGGTGTGGTGCCGGGCGACCGGGTCCTGATGATCGGAGCCGGCAACATCGGTCTCATCGTGGCGTACCAGCTGCTGCAGGCCGGCGTCGAGGTGGCGGCCGTCATCGAGGGCCTGCCCGAGATCGGCGGCTATCACGTTCACGCCGCCAAGATCCGCCGCGCGGGAGTGCCGATCAGGACGTCTCACACGATCTTGAGAGCCGAGGGCGCCGAGCGCGTAGAGCGTGCCGTGGTGGCCAGGATCGACGAGTGCTGGCAGCCGGTGCCCGGCAGCGAGGAGGAACTCGAGGTCGACACGGTCTGCCTCGCCGTGGGCCTCTCGCCCAACTGCGAGCTGGCGCTCATGGCCGGCTGCGAGGAGGCGTACGTGGCCGACCTGGGCGGCCGCGTCGCCGTGCACCATCCCGATCTCGAGACCACGATGAGCAACGTGTTCATAGCCGGCGACGCCTCGGGCATAGAGGAGGCATCGACGGCGATGCTCGAAGGACGCCTGGCAGGGCTCGCGGCGGCGGAGAGGATCGTTCCCGGTATCGACAGGACGGCGCTCGAGGCGATGAGGAGCGAGGCCGTGGCGGGCCTGGAGGCGCTGAGGGCCGGCCCGTTCGGCCGGCGTCCGAGGGCGGGCAAGGAAGCGATGTTCGGGATCGCTCGAGCAAGGAAGGAGGCCGGGCGTGCCGTACAGGAGTGATGGCGCACTCGGGCCGGTCGACCTGCGCGACCGGATGCCCTCGACGGAGCGGCTCAGGCGCGGGCCCGCCATCGTGATCGAGTGTGTAGAGAACATCCCCTGCAATCCTTGCGTGGCCGCATGTCCCAGGCAGGCCATATCGATAGAGGGCGACATCAACGGCACGCCGGCCGTCGACTACGATCTCTGCAACGGCTGCGGCATCTGCTTGTCGGCCTGTCCGGGGCTGGCGATCTTCGCGATCGACGCCTCCGGCGGAGGCGACACGGCCACGGTCATGCTCCCGTACGAGTACACTCCCCTGCCCGAGGTCGGCGAGCGCGTGACCGCGGTCGACCGGAGCGGAGAGGTCGTGTGTCCGGCGAAGGTGGTCCGCGTGCTGAACACGAAGGCAATGGACAGGACGCCGATCGTGTCGATCGAGGTACCGAAGGACAAGGTGATGGAAGTAAGACACTTCGTCAGAGGGAGCGAACGCAGATGAAGGACGACGTCATCATCTGCAGGTGCGAGGACGTGACCTACGGTCAGATCGTGGAAGCGATCGACAGCGGCCTCACCACCACCGAGGAGATCAAGCGCGTGCTCCGGTGCGGCATGGGACCGTGCCAGGGCCGCACCTGCTCCCGTCTCATCACGCGCATCATCGCCGAGAGGACGGGACGCTGCGTCGAGGAGATTGGCTACCCGGTCGTGAGGCCTCCCGTGAGGCCGGTCGAGATCGGCATTCTGGCGGGCGACGATGAAGAAGAGCGCTGACTGCGTCATAATCGGCGGAGGGGTCGTCGGAACGGCGATCGCCTACTACCTTGCCGGCCACGGCATGCGCGACGTCGTGGTCGTCGAGTCCGGCTATCTCTCCTGCGGCGCGACGGGACGCTGCGGCGGCGGCATCCGCCAGCAGTGGAGCACGGAGGCCAACACCGAGTTGGCGATCGAGAGCGTAAGGCTCTTCAAGTCGCTCGAGGAGGAACTGGACGCCGACATCGAGTTCCTGCAGGGCGGCTACCTCGTTCTCGCCTACACCGAAGAGGACGAGCTCCAGTTCGCGAAGAACGTCGAGCTGCAGAGAAGACTCGGGCTCGACGTCCGTGCTCTCTCGCCCTTCGAGATCAGCACCGAGGTCACGGGGTACCTGAACACGGACGGCATCAGGATGGCGACGTGGTGTCCCGAGGACGCCAGCGCCAACCCGTTCCTCACGACCCAGGCCTACGGTGAGGCGGCCGCCGCACGCGGCGTCGACATCGAGCTGTTCACGAAAGTCGAGCGGATACTCGTCGAGGACGGCAGGGTCGCCGGAGTGGAGACGGACAAGGGCGTCGTCTCCTCCCCCATCGTCGTGCTCGCCGCCGGCAGCCACTCGGTGGGTCTGGCCAGGACGGCCGGTATCGATCTGCCGATCTCCCCTTACAGGAGGGAGATCCTGGTGACGGAGCCGCTGGAGCGATTCTTCGATCCGATGATCATCTCGTTCAGCTTCGGGATCTACTTCCGCCAGGTGAGGCACGGATCGGTCATAGGGGGGTTCGCCGACCCGGACGAGCCCGCCGGCATCAACGAGAGGTCGAGCCTCGACTTCTTGGTCGAGATGTCGAGGAAGCTCACCCACATGATGCCGGTCCTGAGGCCGGTCAAGATCGTGCGGCAGTGGGCGGGGATGTACGACGTGACGCCCGACGCTCAGCCCATACTGGGACCGACCGACGGGCTCGAGGGCCTGATACATGCCAGCGGCTTCTCGGGACACGGGTTCATGATCGCGCCCAAGGTCGCGCAGCTCGTGGCGCAGTCTGTTGTCGGGGAAGAACCGGACCTGGACATCGAGAGGCTGAACCTGCGCAGGTTCGAGAGCGGCCAGGTCACGCT
>CAYNQF010000080.1:0-10903 GCA_964399265.1 uncultured bacterium
TCCGCGAGGGCGGCAGGACCGTGGGCGCTGGTACCATCACGCAGATCATCGAGTAAGGAGGAGCACGTGGCCGGCCAGAGAATACGCATTCGTCTGATGGCCTACGAACACGCCACGCTGGACCAGTCCGCGGCGGAGATCGTGCGGGTCGTGCGGGAGACGGGTGGAATGATATCGGGGCCGATACCCCTTCCCACGAAGCGGAGGGTCTACACGGTCCTACGATCGCCGCACATCGACAAGAAGTCGCGGGAGCAGTTCGAGATCAGGACGCACAAGAGGCTCATCGACATCACGAACTCGACGCAGAAGACGCTCGACGCGCTGATGGAGCTGGACCTGCCTGGTGGCGTCGACATCTCGATCAAGGTCGAGTAGCGGGAGCCACGCGAGGCGTCACCCCGCTCGCACCGTCAGTGGGACGAGCGGTGGGGTTTCAGGGAGAGTGAGAGAATGACCGGGATCATAGGCAGGAAGCTGGGCATGACGCGGATCTTCGGTGAGGACGGGACGGCCGTTCCCGTGACCGTGATCGAGGCGGGACCGTGCGTCGTCACCCGGATCAGGACCGCCGAGCGGGACGGTTACGAAGCGGTTCAGCTCGGTTTCGAGAAGGCGCGCAGGAAGAGCCTGACGAAGCCCGAGGCCGGCCAGTTCGACAGTGTCAAACTCGCGCCGCGGAAGGAACTCCGCGAGTTCAAGGTCGCGGATCCCTCGAGCTACGAGATCGGCCAGGAGGTTACGGTCGACATCTTCGAGCCGGGCGAGATCATCGATGTGGTGGGGTGGTCGAAGGGTAAGGGATTCCAGGGCAACGTAAGACGGCACAACAAGAAGATCGGGCGCAGGACCCACGGCAACAGAAACCACAGGAAGCCGGGTTCGATCGGTCAGAGCGCTTCACCCGCCAGGGTATGGAAGGGGCGGAAGCTGCCCGGCCAGATGGGCAACCAGCGCGTCACCATGAAGAGGCTGTCGGTTGTGGAAGTCGACGCCGGCAAGAGCCTCCTGCTCATACGAGGGGCCGTTCCGGGGTGCAACAGCGGCCTCGTCCTTATCAAGAAGACGGGCGCGGCAGGCAAGTAGACCCGCACGCGCGCCAGGGATCACGAGTGAGGCTTGAGCGAGATGGCTAACACGGTACCAGTACTTACGAAGGGCGGTCAGAAGAGCGGCGAAGTCGAGCTCTCCGCGTACCTGTTCGGCTGCGAGCCGAACGTGCCGGTGATGCACCAGGCCGTGGACACCTACCTGGCCAACCAGCACACGGGCACGGCCTGCAAGAAGACCCGCAGCGAAGTGAGCGGTGGCGGACGCAAGCCGTGGCGTCAGAAGGGCACCGGCCGGGCGAGGACAGGCTCGACGCGCGTGCCGCACTGGCGTGGCGGCGGCGTGACGTTCGCGCCGAGGCCGCGGGACATGGGCAAGGACATGCCCAAGAAGATGAAGCGACTTGCCTTGAGGTCGGCGCTCTCCTCCAAGGTGGGAGAGAGCAGCATCAAGGTCGTGGAGGACTTCGAGCTGTCCCAGGTCAGCACGAAGGAGATGGCGGGCCTCCTGAAGGCGATCGGCGTGAGCGGGGAGAAGACGCTTCTCGTCATCCGCGATGGCAGCAAGGAGCTGTTCCTCTCCGCGAGGAACATCCCGTACCTCTCCGTGACGCTCGCGAGGGAACTCACGACGTACGACGTGCTCAGGGCCGAGACGGTCGTGATGACCCAGAGCGCTCTGAACGCGGCGGAGGAGGTCTTCGGGGAATGAAGCGCGATCCGAGAACGATCATACTGGCGCCCGTCGTGACCGAGAAGACGGCCCGGTTGAGAGAGGCAAAGAACGAGATCTCGTTCAAGGTCGCGCGCGACGCGAACAAGATCGAGATTCGCAGCGCGGTGGAAGAGCTCTTCAACGTCGTGGTGACCGACGTGCGGACGCTGTCGGTCACGGGGAAGCTGAAGCGTCTTGGACGGTTCCAGGGACGGCGCGCGTCGTGGAAGAAGGCCATCGTGACCCTGAAGGAAGGGCAGAGCATCGAGTTCTTCGAGCACGCGTAGGTTCCTGCGTGCCCAGGCGGGAGTGACGTGAGATGGCAGTGAAGAGGTTCAGACCGACGACCCCGACGCTCCGGTACAAGACCGTTTCCTCCTTCAAGGAGGTCACGAAGAAGAAGCCGGAGAAGACGCTGGTGGTCCCGCTCAAGAGCTCGGGCGGGAGGAACAACCAGGGCCGGATGACGTCGAGGCACCGGGGCGGCGGCCACAAGCGGATGTACAGAATCATCGACTTCCGGCGCAACAAGAGGGACATGTCTGCGAAGGTCGCGGGTATCGAGTACGACCCGAACAGGTCGGCCAGGATCGCCCTCCTCCACTACGAGGACGGCGAGAAGAGATACATCCTGGCTCCCGACAAGCTCAGGGTCGGCGACAGCATCATGGCGGGGGAGAACGCCGACGTGAAGCCGGGGAACGCCATGCCGCTGCGCAAGATCCCGCTGGGCATGACGATCCACAACATCGAGCTCAAGCGCGGGGCCGGCGGCAGGCTGGTCAGGAGCGCGGGCACGGCGGCCCAGCTGATGGCGCGCGAGGGCAAGCACGCGCACATACGCCTCCCCTCCGGTGAGGTTCGCCTCGTCGACTCGGAGTGCTACGCGACTCTGGGTCAGGTAGGCAACCTCGAGCACGAGGGCGTCGTCCTCGGCAAGGCCGGCAGGGCGCGCTGGCTGGGGCGCAGGCCTCACACGCGCGGCGTCGCCATGAACCCGGTCGACCACCCGATGGGCGGCGGCGAGTCCAAGTCGTCCGGTGGCCGTCATCCGTGTTCGCCGTGGGGACAGCCCGCGAAGGGCGGCAAGACGAGAAGGAAGAAGGCTTCCGATCGCCTGATCGTGAAGCAGCGCAAGAAGAAGAAGAGCAGGTAGCACTGGGAGGCTCCGGTCGCCCGGAGACCAAGAGAGGGCAGGAGTTCAATGGGTCGTTCGACTAAGAAGGGACCGCACATCGACGAGAAGCTTCTCAGGAAGATCCGCACGATGGATCGGTCCGGAGAAAAGCGCGTCGTTCAGACCTGGGCGCGCGCCTCGGTGATCCCACCCGAGTTCGTCGGGCACACGATCGCCGTGCACAATGGTCACAAGTTCATCCCGATCTACATCACGGAGAACATGGTCGGACACAAGCTCGGCGAGTTCTCGTTCACGCGGACCTTCCGCTCCCACAGGAGCAGAGAGGCGACGACCGGCAAGCGCTAGTCGTCCGGAGGGGAAGCCGGCACTGGGCGGCCCACGGGGCGCGCCCGGCTCACGGCAGAGCATTTCGGAGAATCAAGATGATGGAAGCACGAGCCACCGCCAGACACATCAGGATGTCCCCGAGGAAGGTCAGGCAGGTTGTCGACCTCATCCGCGGCAGGGACGTCGACGAGTCGCTTTCGACGCTGCACTTCATGAAGCGCGCGGCGAGGGTGCCCGTGGAGAAGACGCTCCGCTCCGCAGTGGCGAACCTCTTCAATACCAAGGAGGGGTCCAACCTCGAGCCATCCGACCTGTACGTCAGAGAGGCTTTCGTGGACGAGGGCCCGACGTTGCGCCGCTTCATGCCGAGGGCCATGGGCAGAGCCACGCCGATCAAGAGACGAACCAGCCACATCACGATCGTGGTGGGCGACAAGGCCGGCAGACGGCCATAACGCTGGAGGGACCCGTTGGGACAGAAGGTCAATCCGGTCGGCATGAGACTCGGCATCAACCGAACCTGGAAGTCCAGGTGGTTCGCCAAGAAGGACTACGCCGACCTACTCAAGGAAGACCTCACCATCCGGAAGTACGTCGAGACCAAGCTCTCGAGGGCCGGCATCTCCGATGTCGTTATCGAGCGCAAGGCCGACAAGGTGGTGGTGAACGTCAGGACCGCAAGACCTGGGATCGTGATCGGGCGGAAGGGCATTGAGGTAGAGAAGCTCAACAAAGAACTCGAGCACCTGACCGGCAAGGAGATCCGCATCAACATCCTGGAGGTCAAGCGTGTGGAGCTCGACGCTCAGCTCGTCGCGGAGCACATCGCGAAGCAGCTCGAGCAGCGCATGGGATTCAGGCGCGCAATGCGGAAGGCCATCGAGTCGGCCATGAGGATGGGGGCCCAGGGCATCAGGATCAAGTGCTCTGGCAGGCTCGGCGGTTCTGAGATGTCCAGAATTGCCGAGCAGCACGAGGGACGAGTACCGCTTCACACGCTTCGTGCTGACATCGACTTCGCGCGGTCGACGGCGCGCACCACCCACGGCGCCGTCGGCGTGAAGGTGTGGATCTTCAAGGGAGAGAAGCTCGGCAGGCCCGAGGAGACGCAGCAGGACGAGCGCGCCGACTTCTCCAGGGACGGTCGCGATCAGCGCCGCCCTCGCGACGACCGCGGCGACCGCAGGGGCGCACGTGGACGTGACCGCGGGGACAGGGTTGAGCGCGGTGGACGCAGGCCGCAGGGCGGCGGGGGCGGGAGGAAGCCTGGTGGTGCCGCGAGGCCCGGTGGTGCCGGGAGGCCCGGTGGTGCCGGGAAGCCCGGCGGTGCCGCGAAGCCCGGCGGTGCCGGACGGAAGCCCGGGGGCGGCGGAAGGCGGCCCGGCGGCCCGCGCAGGAGCGGCGGCAAGAGTGAAGGGGACAACTAGCGATGCTGGAACCTAAGCGGAGCAAGCACAGGAAGATGCAGAAGGGCCGCATGCCCGGCCGTTCGACCAGGGCGACCAAGCTCGACTTCGGCGAGTACGGTCTGCGCGCCCTGGAGCCCGGCTGGTTGACGGCGCGTCAGATCGAGGCGGCGCGAATCGCCATCACGAGGCACATGCAGCGTCGCGGTAAGCTGTGGTTCAGGATCTTCCCCGACAAGCCCATTACCAAGAAGCCGGCTGAGACTCGCATGGGCAAGGGGAAGGGCGCACTCGATCACTGGGTGGCGGTCGTGAAGCCCGGCAGGATCATCTGCGAGCTGGAGGGCGTGAGCGAGGAGATCGCCCGCGAGTGTCTGAGGCTCGCCAGCCACAAGCTCCCGGTGAAGACGAAGTTCACTGCGAGGGAAGTATAGTCGCGCAAGGAGAGACCGGTTTGAAGGCGAGGGAGCTCAAGACATTGACCCGGGACGAGCTGGAGCAGCGCCTCCGTGAGGCGCAGGAGGAGTTGTTCAACCTCAGGTTCCAGCACAAGACGGGACAGCTGTCGAATCCTCTGAGGATTCGCGAGGTGCGCAAGGACGTGGCGCGCCTGAAGACCCTCCTCCAGGAGGGGGCCCACGTGGGTGAGGCGCCCACGACGGGCGAGACTGTCTAGAGGCTGCGGAGACACGAACGGAGTAGGAACGCATGGGTAAGACGCAGGAGCGCGGTCGGCGGAAGGTGCGCGTCGGCGAGGTGGTCAGCGACAAGATGAACAAGACCGCCGTCGTTGCCGTGACCAGGCTCGTCAGACACGCCGAGTACGGCCGTTTCGTCAAGCGGACGTCCAAGTTCAAGGTCCATGACGAGAAGAACGAGTGCCACACCGGAGACGTAGTCCGGATCATGGAGACGCGTCCGCTGTCGAAGGACAAGCGTTGGCGCCTGATGGAGATCGTCAGAAAGGCCGAGTAGCGCACGGCGCGCGTTCGGGAAGAGGCTAGCGATGATCCAGGAGTACACGAAACTCAAGGTAGCGGACAACTCCGGAGCCAAGGAAGTGCGGTGCTTCAAGGTGTTGGGCGGCTCCCGCAGGCGCTACGCCCGGGTGGGCGACGTCGTTGTCGCCAGCGTTAGATCTGCCATGCCCGGTGGCAACGTAAAGAAGAAGCAGGTTGTCAAGGCGGTGATCGTGCGGACGCGCAAGGAGATCAGGCGCAAGGACGGATCCTACATCCGCTTCGACGATAATGCGGCGGTGCTGATCAACCCGCAGGGCGAGCCGATCGGCACGAGGATCTTCGGTCCCGTAGCGAGGGAGCTGCGAGAGAAGAAGTTCATGAAGATCGTGGCACTCGCCCCCGAGGTCCTGTAGCGGGACCTGCCGGAGATCGGACGACTGGGGAACGCAAGATGAAGATCGCGAAGAACGACATTGTGGAAGTCATTGCCGGCAACGACCGCGGGAAGCGTGGCAAGGTTCTCAAGGTCCTGCCGCGGTCGAACCGGGTGGTTGTGGAGGGAGTCAACTTCATCCATCGCCACACCCGTCCGAGGAGCCAGGGTGACCAGGGCGGCATCATCGAGAAAGAGGCGCCAATCAACGTCTCGAACGTGATGCTCATCTGCACCAAGTGCAACAAGGGCGTGAGAATCAGCACGAAGATCCTGGCGGACAAGAGCAAGAGCAGGGTCTGCAGCCAGTGCGGGGAGATGATCGAGCGCAGGTAGCGCCGGGATCAGACGCCGGCGACGATCGCTCGGAGACTGTGGAGTCAGGGAAGATGGCAGAGTATACGGCACGCTACAAGACGAAGTATCGGGAGGAAGTGGCACCCGCGCTCATGAAGCACTTCGGGTACACGAGCCCGATGATGACGCCCAGGCTCGAGAAGATCGTCATCAACATCGGTCTCGCCGAGGCCAAGGACGACATCAAGCTTCTGGACGGGGCCATGAAGGAACTCGCGGCCATCTCGGGCCAGAAGCCGAAGATGACGCGGGCGAAGAAGTCGATCGCCAACTTCAAGCTGAGGGCGGGGCAGCCGATCGGCTGCAAGGTGACGTTGCGGGGCGACCGCATGTACGAGTTCTACGACAGATTGGTGACCATCGCCACGCCACGGATTCGCGACTTCCGGGGGCTCCCTTCGAACTCGTTCGACGGGCGCGGCAACTACACGTTCGGCCTCGACGAGCAGGTGGTCTTCCCGGAGATCGACTACGACGATGTAGAGATGATCAAGGGGATGGACATCACCATCGTGACCTCGGCCAAGAGCGACGGAGAGGCCTTGGAGCTTCTCAAGCTCATGGGGCTTCCATTCAGGCGGTAGTTCAACATCAAGGGGCTTTCGAATTGGCGAAGAAGTGTTTGATCGAGAAGCAGCAGCGGAAGCAGAAGTTCGGGGTGCGGCAGTACAACCGCTGCCACCGTTGCGGTCGCGCTCGCGCCTATATGCGCGACTTCGGCCTCTGCCGCATCTGCTTCAGGGAACTCGCTCTGATGGGTGAGATCCCGGGCGTCGTTAAGTCGAGCTGGTAGCGGACTTCCGTCCGCCTGAGACGCGTGAACGGACGCCCGTAAAGGGCGTGACCTGCGCGGTCGCAAGGAGACCTAGAGTATGATGACCGATCCTGTCGCCGACATGCTGACCAGAATCAGGAACGGCTGTCGCGCGAAGAAGAGGAGCGTGGACATCCCGGCGTCGAAGTTCAAGGTCGCCATCGCCGAGGCGCTCCTCCGAGAGAGACTCATACGGGACCTCGGTGTGGTGCAGGACGGGAAGCAGGGGGTCTTGAGGGTCCATCTCAAGTACACGAAGAGCGGAGACAGCGTGATCCGCGGTATCAAGAGGATCTCGAAGCCCGGACTCCGAAGGTACGTCGGAGCCGATGAGATCCCGCGGGTCAGGGCGAACTACGGGACCGCCATCCTCTCAACGTCGAAGGGCGTACTCACGAGCAAGGAGTCCCGGAGAGAGGGCGTGGGCGGCGAGGTCGTCTGCCACATCTGGTAGCAGGCCGGTCGTCGGCGCGATTCGAGAGCAAGGAGACGTTGGATGTCGAGAGTAGGCAAGTCACCCATTACGATCCCGGCGGGGGTGACGGTCACCGTAGAAGGCAGCACCGTACGCGTGAAGGGCCCGAGGGGCGAACTCACGACGTCGGTGGGGCGAGACATCCAGGTGTCGCTCGACGGACAGGTGGTCACTGTCGGGCGCACCGCGGAGACCAAGCCCGTCCGTTCGCTGCACGGCACGACGCGCGCGAACATCGCCAACATGGTGTCCGGGGTGTCCGAGGGGTTCTTCAGGAACCTGGACATCATCGGAGTCGGATACAGTGCTGAGCTCAAGGACACGACGCTGGTCCTGAAGCTCGGTTACTCGCATCCGGTCGAGTTCGACCCGCCCAAGGGGATCGAGATCGAAGTCCCGGCACCCACGAGAATCGTGGTTCGGGGCGTCGACAAGCAGCAGGTCGGGCAGACGGCCGCTGAGATCAGAGCGTTCCGTCCGCCGGAGCCTTACAAGGGTAAGGGCATCAGGTACCACGACGAGTATGTCAGGAGAAAGGCCGGCAAGCTGGCCGTGTCGTCTGGGATGTAGTCACCAAGACATCTCCACACTTCTCTAGAGGCTGGTGAGAAACGATGAAGGGCAGGAGTAAGATCAGACAGGTTTCGAGGGAGAGACGGCACAGGAGCGTCCGACAGCATGTGAAGGGCGCACCGGACCGTCCGAGACTGAGCGTGTTCAGGAGCATCAAGCACACCTACGCTCAGCTCATAGACGACGAGCGAGGTACCACGATCGTCTCGGCCTCTACCCTCAGTGAGGATGTGCAGAAGGAACTGGGTAACGGGAGTTACACCAAGACGGATGCGAGTAAGGCCGTGGGCAAGGTCCTCGCGCGACTGGCTCAGGAGAAGGGGATCAAGAGGATCCGCTTCGACCGGGGCGGATACCTGTATCACGGTCGCGTGCGTGCCCTTGCCGACGCGGCGCGCGAAGGTGGCCTCGAGTTCTAACTCGCGGTCGTTCTGGGAGGGAGCGTAGTTCCGATGGCAGGCAGGGAGCCCAGGTTCAAGAGAGGCGGAAGGGACCAGAGAGAGTCCGAGTTCGAAGAGAGGGTCGTCCACATCAACCGTGTTGCCAAGGTTGTGAAGGGCGGTCGTCGATTCGGGTTCAACGCCCTGGTCGCGGTTGGCGACGCCAACGGCAAGGTCGGGATCGGTCTCGGCAAGGCCAACGACGTTGCGGAAGCGATCCGCAAGGGAACCGAGGTCGCGAAGAAGCGCATGATCGAGGTCCCGATGGTCGGATCGACGGTGCCCTACACCGTGCTCGGCAAGTTCGGGGCGGGGAAGGTGCTCGTCAGGCCGGCCAGTCCCGGTACAGGTATCGTTGCGGGCGGTGGGGTGCGTGCGGTCATGGAGTGCGCCGGTGTCAGGGACGTCCTTGCGAAGTCGATCGGGTCGAACAATCCGCACAACGTCGTGAAGGCCACGATGGAGGCCTTCAAGGAGATGCGCTCGGCGGTCGACGTGGCGAGGGAACGTGGTGAGAGCGTGATGGACCTCTTTGGAACGGCAACGGAGGCGGAAGATGTCCAAGAAGCTTAGAGTCCGCCAGACGGGCAGCACGATAGGCAGAAGCAAGGACCAGAAGAAGGTCGTAGAGGCGCTGGGTCTTAGGAGGCTGCACCAGGTCGTCGTCCACGAAGACACACCACAGGTGCGCGGCATGATCGACAAGGTGTCGCACCTCCTCGAGATTGAAGAGGTCTCGGAGTAGACGCCCGGCTACAGGTAAGGAAGGTCTCAAGTCCGATGAAACTGAACGAACTGAAGAGCCCGGGCGCGAGCAAGCGTCGCCGCAGGATCGGGCGCGGACAGGGTTCCGGACGCGGCGGCACGAGCGGCAAGGGTCACAAGGGACAGAAGGCGCGGTCCGGCGGCAGCATCCCACCCTGGTTCGAGGGCGGACAGATGCCGCTCGCTCGCAGGTTGCCCATCAAGGGATTCAAGAATCCGTGCAGGCGTGCGTACGAGGTCATCAACGTATCGGATCTGGACAGGTCGGGTCTCGAGGGCGAGGTGACCGTCGCCGTGCTCAAGGCGGCCGGAGTGGTCGGGGGTTCGAAGAAGCCCGTGAAGGTCCTGGCGATGGGCGAGATCACCAGGGCGATAGACCTAAAGGTCCACGCCGTGAGTGAGAAGGCACTCGAGAAGATAAAGGCAGCCGGCGGTTCGGTCGAGCTGATCAAGTAGAGAAAGGCACGAGCCATGGCGAACGTGTTCACCACCTTCAAGAGTATCTTCAAGATACCGGAGCTGAAGCGGCGCGTCCTCTACACGCTCTTGATGCTCGTCATCTACAGAGTGGGCGCGCACGTTCCGACGGCCGGGGTCAACGGAGGAGCTCTCGCTGCGTACTTCAAGCAGCAGCAGGGGTCTCTTCTGGGGCTCTACGACCTGTTCGTTGGAGGTGCCTTCTCGCAGGCGACCATCTTCGCGCTGGGCATCATGCCGTACATCAGCGCGTCGATCATTCTGCAGCTCTTCACGGCGGTCATTCCGTACTTCGAGAAGCTGCAGAAGATGGGGGAGGAAGGGCGGAAGAAGATCACGCAGTACACTCGGTACCTGACCGTCGCCCTGGCGCTGATCCAGTCCTACGCGGCGAGCACGTACATCCAGAGTCTGGCGCCCGTCGAGGGGACCGCGATCGTTCCCCATCCGGGAGTCGGTTTTACTCTGCTTACGATGCTCACGATGACGACGGGCACGATCTTCATCATGTGGCTCGGCGAGAGGATCACCGAGAACGGTATCGGCAACGGCATCTCGCTCATCATCTTCATCAATATTCTGGCGAGATACCCAACAGACTGGCTGAATACGTATCGCTCGCTCCGCATGGGTTCGCTGTCCATCTTCGGTCTGGCCATCCTGATCGTGATGATGATCGGCATCGTGGCGGCGGTCGTGCTGATGCAGCAGGCGCAGCGGCGAATACCCGTGCAGTACGCGAAACGCGTGGTGGGGCGGCGGGTCTACGGGGGACAGAGCACTCACATACCTCTGAGACTCAACACCGCGGGTGTCATCCCGGTCATCTTCGCGCAGGCGATCATCATGTTCCCCGGAACCATCGCCGGCCTCCTGAAGGGCAACGTCTTCATGGAGCAGCACGCGGCGAAGCTTCAGCCGGGCGCCCTCGTACACACGGTCCACTACGTTGTGATCATCGAGTTCTTC
>CAYNQF010000081.1:0-10818 GCA_964399265.1 uncultured bacterium
GCCCGACGTGGCCATCGGGCTCTTGAGGGAACTGGGAGAGCGCGAACCCGGGGCATGCGCCGTCTTCGGCGACGACGGAGAGAAGTTCGGCGTGTGGCCGGGGACGTACGAGCACGTCTACGGAGACGGCTGGCTCCGGAGATTCCTCCAGGCCCTGCGCGACAACTCGGACTGGCTCAAGACGCGGACCTTCTCCGAGGTCGTGGATGCGCAGAAGCCCCGGGGACGCGCGTATCTGCCCGCGTCGTCGTATCCCGAGATGATGGAGTGGGTCCTGCCGACCCCGGCCAGGCGTACGTACGAGGGGATGCTGGCGGAACTGAAGGCGGAGGGGCGGTTCGAGGAGTGGGGTCCGTTCCTCTCCGGAGGCATTTGGAGGGGCTTCATCTCCAAGTACGAGGAGTCGAACCTCATGGTTCGGAAGATGGTCCGCGTCAGCGAGAAGGTGAAGCGGGCCAGGCGCCTGGTAGAGGAACTCCGCGAGTCGGACGAGCTGAACCACGTCGCGCGGGAAGCTGGGAGCGGCAGGGACCCGGCCCTGGACCCGGATGCCGCTGACCTGGCCGAGAAGGAGCTGTGGCGGGGGCAATGCAACTGCGCCTACTGGCACGGCGTGTTCGGTGGACTCTATCTGCCGCACCTGAGGTCGGCGGTCTTCGAGCACTTGATCAGGGCCGAGAATCACGTTGACGCGGCACGCGGAACGCGTTGGAGCCTCATCGAGGTTCTCGACCACGACCTCGACGGGAGAGACGAGGTCGTGCTGGATTCCGACTGGGTCAACGTCTACGTGGCGCCGGCGCGCGGCGGCATGCTGCTCGAGATCGACCTCCGCAGACCTTGCTGGAATCTCCTCGGGACCATGTCCCGGTATGTCGAGGCGTACCACAAACAGGGACTCCCGATGGGCGAGACCCAGAAGCCGTCGGACGCCATCGCGAGCATCCATGACGCCATGGCTCCGCGGGAGGAAGGGCTCGAGCGTTTCGCGGTCGCCGACTCGCTGCCGCGGAGGGCGTCGATCGACAGGTTCCTGCCGGTCGACTGCACGCGGGAGCAGCTTGAGTCGGGCGTGGCGGAAGACCTCTCCGACTTCTGTGCCGCAGGGTTCGACTTCGAGCCGAGCAGACAAGAGGGCGGCATCGGAGTGGAGATGCGCTCGCGGGGAACGGTGAGAGGCACTCCCGTGTCGCTCCACAAGAAGGTCTGCGTCGAGCCCGACGGCATCCTGAGCGTCTGCCATCGCGTGAGCGCCGAGAGCGAGCTCGAGGCAGCCTTCTCAACGGAGTGGAACCTGGCCTTCCTGACCGGCGCCATGGAGTACTCGCGAATCGAGATGGAGGACGGAGGCACGGCTCCCGCCGGCGCGCGCAGGACCCTGGAGGACGTGCGGGAACTGCGGTTCCTCGACAGGCTTCGCGGCTCCAGGCTCATCTTCCGCTTCGAGCCGGCGTGCGAGGTGTGGGTCTACCCGCTGGAGACGGCCTCGCAATCCGAGGGCGGGCTCGAACGCGTGTTCCAGGGAACGACGATGGTTGTGGTGTGGGACGCGAGTGCCCATGCCGGCGGTGAACACCGGTTCTCGATCGAAATGCGCGAGCAGCCGGCCGAGGGGGTGTAGGGTTGTCCGAGCCTGTGACGATCGCGGTTCTGGCGGGCCTGGCAGGTGTGCTCGCGCTCGATGCGACCGCGGCGCTGCAGGCGATGGTGTCGCAGCCTATGGTTGCCGGAGCGCTGGCCGGGGTGCTGACGGGGCAGCCGCTCCTGGGTCTCACCACGGGCGGCATTCTGCAGCTCGCATGGCTGGGCGCGCTTCCCGTAGGGGCAGCGGGTTTCCCTGACGCTCCGGTGGGCGCGGTCGCGGGCGTGGGAGCGGCCTCGATGCTCGCGGCCACCGGGCACGACATCGGGTGGTGCGTCGGGCTTGGCGTAGGTTGGGGCATCGTCGTCGGAGCGATCGGCCACTCGGTCGTCGTCGCGGTGAGGCGGTTCAACGTGCTGCTGTACGAAAGGACGGCCGCCGGGACGGAGAGGGCCGACGGGGGCGTGGTGGCGCGGGCCGTTGGGCTGGCACTGCTCGTCCGCTTCGCAGTCGCGGCAGCGCTCGCGGCCGCGGCGCTCGCCGTCGCATGGCCGGTGGCAAGGTTGGCGGCGCTGCCCGCGGTCGGGAACTCGTTCCCGGGCTTCGTGTGGGCGGCCCCGATGGCGGCGGCGGTGCTGGCCCGGAGGTCAAGAGGCAACACCGAGCTGGCGCTTCTGGCCGCCGGCTTCGCTGCCGGCCTCGTCGTGGTGGCGCTTACTTAGAGGCGCGGCGGTGGTCGCAGGAGGAGGAGCACTTGGCGGAGCCTGCCGGAGAACGCGCGACCGCACGCTCGGTGCTGACGCGCCGGGAGCGGGTTTCCATCTTCTGGCGTAGCCTGCTGCTGCAGTCGGTCTGGAACCCGCGCAGCATGCAGAGCATAGGCTTTTGCTTCGCCATGCTGCCGGTCATGCGCAGGGCGACGCGCTCGAAGGAGGAAGCCGCCGCGTTCCTGCAGAGGCATCTCGGGTTCTTCAACACGAACCCGGCGCTGTCGACCTACGCCATCTCCGCGGCGGCGGCAGCAGAGGTGTCAGGCGACCCAAGCGGAGCCGCGGACGTCAAGAAGGTCCTCATGGGGCCGTTGGGGATGGCAGGAGACTCGCTCTTCTGGGGCGCGGTCAGACCTCTTGCGGCGCTGTCGGCCGTCGCGGCGTTCATGCTCGGAGCCCGTTGGGCGCCGCTTCTGCTTCTCGTGGTCTACGACGTGTGGCACTTCTCATTCCGCGCGAGGGGCGTTACGGCCGGTAGCGAGAGGGGTCACAGGGGCGCCATGGAGGTCCTCGGACCTCGGTTCAGGGGGCTCGTGACGGCGCTGCGCGCACTCGGTTGCTTTGCCGGAGGCTTCGTCGCGGCGCTGGCGCTCCGCTCGGGGGCGCTTCCGGGGCCTCAGATGGTCGTTGTGGCAGCGGCGTTCTTCGTGCTCACGCTCGTGGCGCTCAGGGTGAAGGTGCCGGTGACTGCGATAGGACTGGCCGGCGTTCTCGGCGGTGTCGCCATCATGTTGACACGTGTCTGACGGAGGCGCGATTGCTCGAACAGACTGCGGTCCTTGCGAACAAACACGGGCTTCACGCTCGTCCTGCGGCCGAGTTTGTCAAGCTCGCCGGCAGGTTCGATTGCGACGTCAAGCTCACGAAGGACGACCTCACGGTCGACGGCAAGAGCATCATGGGTGTGATGATGTTGGCCGCGGAGAGAGGCAGCCGTCTCCTGATCGTTACCTCGGGTGACGACGAGGCCGAGGCGATGATCCAGCTCAGGGCTTTCCTGGAGACCGATCTGGGGGAGGTGTGACCCGCTTGGTGGATCTGTCGAAGATAGGAAGGACGAAGTACGTCGAGGGGATACCCGCGTCGCCGGGGATCGTCATAGGGAAGGCCTTCATCCTCGATACCGAGAGGCCGCACGTTTCCGAAGAGACCATCCCTGAGGAGCGCGTCGAACCGGAGGTGGAGGCTTTTCGCAACGCCATCGGCGAGGTCCGCTCGGAGCTGCAGAAGCTGAGGGGAACGCTGCGGGACGAGCTGGGCGAGGCTCAAGCCAGGATCTTCGACGCTCACCTCATGATCCTCGACGATTCGATGGTCGTCGACGGGACGATCGGGCGCGTGCGCGACCAGCGAGTGAGCGCCGCCCTCGCCCTGACGGAGACCATCGGGAGCGTGACCGCGGCCATGGGGAGGACCGACGACGAGTATCTGCGCGAGCGGATATTTGACATCAAGGACATAGAGCGCAGGCTTCTCATACATCTCCTCGGGAGAAAGGCGACATCGCTCACGCAGCTTCGCGGCGACGTGATCGTGGTCGCACACCAGCTGGCTCCCACACACACCGCCTCGATGAACAAGGAACGCGTAGTCGGGTTCGCGACGGAGGCGGGAGGCCGCACCTCACACGCGGCCATCATGGCCAGGTCGCTCGAGATTCCCGCGGTCGTAGGCCTTGGGCACATAGCCGAGGTCATCGACCAGGGGCAGTCGATCATCGTGGACGGGACGCTTGGTCTGGTGGCCTACGACTACGACGATGCAGTCCTCGAGTACTTCCAGGGGCGTCAGAACCAGTATGAGGAGTTCGAGCGAAGTCTGCTCAAGCTGAAGGACTATCCCGCGGTGACGCGGGACGGTCGCCGGTTCGAACTCGGCGCGAACATCGAGATCCCGGAGGAGGTCGATTCGGCGCGGTCTTACGGCGCGGAGGGTATAGGGCTCTTTCGCACGGAGTACATGTTCATCGCCCGCGACGAGGAGCCGTCGGAGGATGAGCAGTACGAGGCGTACAGGCACGTCGTTCAGACGATGGCGCCGGCGCCCGTCGTAGTGCGCACGCTCGACATCGGGGGAGACAAGTTCGGACCCTTCGGTGCCACGCTCAGGGAGGAGAACCCGTTCCTGGGGTGGCGAGGGATCAGGTTCAGCCTCGCGAGGCCCGACCTCTTCATGAGACAGCTGAGGGCCATCCTCCGCGCGAGCGCGCACGGAACCGTCCGTGTCATGTTCCCGATGATCTCGTCGCTCCACGAGATACGCGACGCGAAGCAGGTGTTCGAGGCGTCGAGGCAGGAACTCAAGCGGCGGGGTCAGGCCTTCGACGAGAACGTCGAGGTGGGCGTGATGATAGAGACGCCCGCGGCGGCCATCATGGCCGATCTGATAGCCCAGGAGGTCGACTTCATGAGCATAGGCTCGAACGACCTCGTGCAGTACACGTTGGCGGTCGACCGGGGCAACGACAGGGTGGCCTACCTGTACGACGAGTACCATCCGGCCGTTCTGAGGCTGCTCGACCAGACCGTCAGGGCGGCGAAGAAACAGAAGAAGTGGGTGGGGTTGTGCGGCGAGATGGCCGGCAACCCGCTCTCGGTCCTGCTTCTCATCGGGCTGGGTCTGAACGAACTCTCGGCGAGCCCGTTCATTCTCCCCGAGGTGAAGAGCATCGTGCGGGCGACGAGCTACAGCTCCGCCCGAAAGACGCTGCAGAAGGCCATGAACATGGCGACCGGATCTGAGGTGCGAAGGTACCTCGAGAGCATCCTGCGGAAGAAGTACCCTGAGATCAGTGCAACGGAGCTGATATCATGAGCATCCTGAACGACGCCGCCGCGATGCGGCAGAAGGACCCGGGCGGCATGATGAGCCACCTGGAGAGTTTCCCGGCGTACCTGCGCGAGGCGCAGGAGATAGGTCGGGGGGCGGACGTCACGGTGTCGGCGCAAGGCGTGACGTCGATCCTCGTGCTGGGAATGGGCGGTTCGGCGATCGGCGGAGAACTTGTCTCCGGATTCCTGTTCGGAAATCTGCGCGTTCCGATGGGTGTTCTTCGCGGGTACGACCTGCCGGCCTACGTCGGTCCGGAGACGCTTGTGTTCGTGTCGAGCTACTCGGGCAACACGGAGGAGACGCTGTCCGGCTACGCGCACGCGCGCGAGCGCGGCGCCCGCATCATCTGTTCGACGACGGGCGGTGAGGTGGGCAGGCTGGCGGCAGAGCACGGGCACGACACCGTGGTGGTGCCTGCCGGGCTACCGCCCAGGGCCGCACTCCCGTACAGCCTCGTCCCCATGCTGGTCGTGCTCTCGAGGCTTGGGTTGATCGAGGACCCGTCCCCGGAGATAGCCGACGCCGCGGCGGTGGCGCAGAGACGCGTGGCCGAACTCGGCCCCGATGTTCCGGAAGACGGGAACGCGGCGAAATCGATCGCGCGTTGGTTCCACGGACACGTTCCCGTGGTCTACGGCACGGCACCCATGACGGCGGTCGTCGCCAACCGCTGGGCCGGGCAGCTGTCGGAGAACTCCAAGACGATCGGGCACAGGAACGAGCTGCCGGAGATGAACCATAACGAGATCGTGGGGTGGAGCGGTCCGTGCACGCTGGCCGGTGAGGCCAGGGCGGTCTTCCTGAGGGACAGCGACGACCACTCCAGGGTCGCGAGGAGAATAGAGTTCACGATGGGAGAGGTGGATGCCTCCGGAGCGCAGGCGCGCGAGGTGGTGAGCGAGGGGTCAACCCGGCTGGGGCGCATGATCTCTCTCGTGTCGGTGGGCGACTTCGTGAGCTTCTACCTGGCCATGCTGGACGGCGTCGACCCGACGCCGGTGGCCACGATCGACAGACTGAAGAAGATGCTCAAGGAGTTCCACGGATAGTCGGGGTCGGCGCGGTCGCGCGGCCCCATCACTGGGGGACCGATGAAGGCCATCATTCCGGTTGCCGGGATCGGCACGAGGCTGAGGCCTCACACGCACACGATACCCAAGGCGCTCGTGCAGGTGGCGGGGAAACCGATACTCGGACACATCCTGGATGAGCTGAAGCCTCTCGGGATCTCCGAGGTGGTCCTGGTCACGGGGTACATGGGCGAGAGGGTCAAGGAGTACATGGAGGCGGCCCAGCCGGACATGCGCGCCTGCTACGTAGACCAGGCCGAGCGAAAGGGCCTGGGGCACGCGATCTACCTCGCGCGTGAGTGCGCGGACGACGGACCGGTGCTCATCATCCTGGGTGACACGATCGTGACGGCGGACTTCTCGTCATTCGTCGGCGGCGACCGCACGCTCATCGGCGTCAAGGAGGTCGACGACCCGCGCAGGTTCGGTATCGTGGAGGTAGCGGACGGCAGGGTGAAGAGCCTCGTGGAGAAACCCGACGTTCCTCCGTCCAACCTGGCCATCGTAGGTCTCTACTACATCGTGAACTCGAAGCTCCTCTTCGAGTGTCTGAGCGACGTCGTGGAGGGCGGCATCAAGACGAAGGGCGAGTACCAGCTGACCGACGCGCTCACATTGATGCTCGAGCGGGGCGAGGAAATGGGCACGTTCGCCGTCGAAGGATGGTACGATTGCGGTCTGCCCGAGACGCTGCTGGCCACGAACCGCTTCCTCCTGGAGCGTTCGGGCGGGAACGGCGGGGACTACCCCGGCTCCATCATCATCCAACCGGTGTCGATAGACCCGACCGCGGTGATCGAACGGTCGGTCGTTGGACCGTACGTGTCGATGGCGGCGGGCTCGAGGGTAAGGGAATCGATCATCAACGACAGCATCCTGAACGCGAACTCCACGGTGGAGCGCAGCCTGCTCTCGGAGTCTCTGGTCGGCGAGGGTGCGTCGGTTAAGGGAAGTTACCGCAGATTGAACGTCGGAGATTCATCGGAGATTGAGATAGTCGGCTGAGGACGCGCGGGACCGCACGGCCGCGCGGGCAGCGAATGGAGGCGGAGTTGAGCAGACACCTTTTCACATCCGAATCGGTCACCGAAGGGCATCCGGACAAGGTCGCGGACCAGATCTCTGACGCGATCCTGGACGCCATCATGGCCAGGGACCCGAACGGACGCGTGGCGTGCGAGACGCTCGTCACCACTGGGCTTGCGTTCGTTGCGGGCGAGGTAACGACTGACGCGTACGTCGAACTGCCCAAGATCGTGCGCGAGACCATCCGTGACATCGGCTACACGACCGCGGCTTACGGGTTCGACTACGAGACGTGCGCCGTGGTGTCGTCGATCGACGAGCAGTCGGGAGACATCTGGATGGGCGTGCAGGGCGGGGGAGCGGGCGACCAGGGCATGATGTTCGGCTACGCCACCTGCGAGACCGAGGAGTACATGCCCATGCCCATCTACCTCGCACACCTGCTGGCCAGGCGTCTCGCCAAGGTCCGGAAGGAGAGGATCCTCGACTACCTGAGGCCGGACGGAAAGACGCAGGTCACGGTGGAGTACGACGGGGACAAGCCCGTTGCGGTCAAGACGGTCGTGGTGTCCTCCCAGCACGACGGCGAGATCGACATGAAGGAGATGGCCGAGGACATACGGAAGAAGGTCGTCGACCCGGTCATTCCCAAGGAACTCGTGAGCGACGGGTACAAGTTGCTGGTGAATCCGACGGGCAGGTTCGAGAAGGGCGGCCCGCACGCCGACTGCGGCCTCACGGGGCGCAAGATCATCGTCGACACTTACGGCGGACTCGGAAGCCACGGCGGCGGCTGTTTCTCCGGCAAGGATCCGACGAAGGTCGACAGGTCGGCCTCGTACGCCGCTCGCCACGTGGCCAAGAACCTGGTGGCCGCCGGTCTGGCGAGCCGCTGCGAGATACAGCTGGCGTACGCGATCGGCGTGGCGGAGCCGGTCTCGATCATGGTGGACTCCTTCGGCACGGGAGAGGTCCCGGACGAGGAACTGGTGGCCATCGTGGAGAAGCATTTCGACCTCAGACCCCGGGCCATCATCGAGAGGCTCGACCTGAGGCGGCCCATCTACAAGCGAACCGCCGCGTACGGGCACTTCGGCAGGGAGGAGCCGGGCTTCACGTGGGAGCGGCTCGACATGGTCGACGACATCAAGGCCGGCTGCTGACACCTCGGGGTTCCAGAGTTCGGAGGTTCCAATGAAGTACGACATTGCCGACGCCTCTCTGGCCGCCAAGGGCAGGGACAGGACCGAGTGGGCCTCCCAGAGGATGCCCGTTCTGCGGAGCATAGCGGAACGCTTCGCCCGAGAGCGACCCCTGGACGGAATCTCCATCAGCGGCTGCATGCACGTCACGACGGAGACGGCCAACCTCATGATCGCTCTCAAGGCGGGTGGGGCGAGCCCCGCTCTGTGCGCATCGAACCCGCTGTCGACGCAGGACGACGTGGCGGCTCACCTGGCGGTCGACCACGGGATACCGGTGTTCGCGGTCCGCGGAGAAGACAACGACAGGTACTACTCGCACATCCGGGCGGTGCTCGATCTCGCGCCGACCGTGACGCTCGATGACGGCGCCGACCTTGTGTCGACCGTGCACACGGAGAAGACGGAGCTCATTGACGGTCTGATCGGGAGCATGGAGGAGACGACCACGGGCGTCATTCGTCTCAAGGCCATGCACAAGGACGGCGCGCTCAAGGTCCCCGTCATCGCGGTGAACGACGCGAACACGAAGCACATGTTCGACAACCGTTACGGCACGGGTCAGAGCACGATAGACGGCGTGCTGCGCGCCACCAACGTGCTGCTCGCGGGCTCGACGTTCGTGGTGGCGGGGTACGGCTGGTGCGGGCGCGGCCTGGCGTTCAGGGCCAGGGGTATGGGGGCCTCGGTGGTGGTGACGGAGGTGGACCCGCTGCGGGCGCTGGAAGCGGTCATGGACGGGTTCCGCGTCGCTCCGATGGACCAGATGGCTCCGGTCGGAGACGTGTTCGTGACCGTGACGGGCGACATCAACGTCATCGTCGGGCGGCACTTCGAGAAGATGAAGGACGGCGCCATCGTCGCGAACTCGGGGCACTTCGACGTCGAGATCGACAAGAAGACGCTGGCCGCGATGGCCAAGGAGGTCCGCAGACCGCGCGAGAGCGTGGAGACGTTCGTGATGGCGGACGGCAGGCGCATCAACCTTCTGGGCGAAGGCAGGCTCATCAACCTGTCTTCAGCCGAGGGGCATCCCGCTTCCGTCATGGACATGAGCTTCGCCAACCAGGCGCTCTGCAGCGAGTACCTGGCAAAGCTCCCGGAGAAGCTGTCGCCGGGGGTCTACAACGTTCCCGCTCGGATAGACGATGAGATATCGAAGCTCAAGCTGGCCACCATGGGTGTGAGCATCGACGAGCTGACGGACGAACAGCGGGAGTACCTGTCCTCCTGGGAGATGGGGACCTGACGCGCGACGGTCCGCCGGTCGCCGGGTCTACTTGGGCGCCTTGGCAAGCAGCCAGACGCCCACTCCCGCGAACACGATGTTGGCGACCCATGCCGCCAGCACCGGCGTGAGAACGCCCTGCTTTCCGAGCACCTGTCCGACCTGGAGCAGCCCGTAGTAGAGGAACGATATCGCGAGGGCAGCGGTGAAGGAGACGGCGAAACCCGTTCGCCTGGCGCCCGCCGCCAGCGGAGCGCCTATCATGGCCATGATGAGCGTAACGAACGGGAAAGCTATCTTGAGCTGCAGACTGACGTCGAGGTCCCCCGGGTCGTTGCCGCTCGCGACCAGCCGCTTGATATACGCTCTGAGCTGCGTGTAGCCCATCTCCTCGGGGTCGAGCTTCCTGCTTCGCAGGTCGTCCATTGACGGCTCTTCATAGGGAAGCTGGAAACGCTCGAAGGGCGTGGCCTCCTCGCCCTCGTCGGTGAAGCTGCGAACGAGCCCCTCCCTCAGGTTCCAGTGCTGCCCGTCCCAGTCGGCCGACCTGGCGTCTATGCGCATCACCGGCCTCAGGTCGGTGTCGAACTCCTCGACGGTCACCCCTTCGGCGGTGTTCCTTCTCGTGTTCAGGTAGCGGGCCAGGAAGACCGATCCCTCCGGCGTCACGTAGATCACGTTGTTCTTCGTGACATCACTCGGGCTCTTGTCGATGTGCTCTTCCTCGATGCGTATTCTCGCGGACGTAGCGGGAGGCAGCACCGTTTCGCCCACGACCATCGTCATGAGACTCAAGCCCAGCGCGAGCAGGAAGTTGGGGAGGAGAAGCCTGTAGAGCGAAACACCGCATCCCTTCATCGCCATGATCTCCTGCCTGCGGGCCATGCCCCCGAGGGATAGAAGCGTGGCCAGGAGCATGGCGACGGGCGTGGTTAGGACGACGATGAGCGGAAGGTAGTGAACGTAGTACGAGATGACGGTCGTGATCGCCACGTTGTTGTCGATGAACGTGTGGGCGTGGTCGAACAGGTCGACGAGGATGAAGATCCCCACGAAGGCAACGAAGACGAGCAGGAGCGGCTTCGTGGTGTTGCGGAGAATATACGCG
>CAYNQF010000082.1:0-10694 GCA_964399265.1 uncultured bacterium
CGACGATCGCGGCTACGCCGCAGACCAGAGCCGCGTTGGACGGTCCGAGCAGCTCCGCTCCGCCCGGCACCATGGCGGGAACGAAGACGGCGACCGCACCCTTCGCCACGTCGATGGCGAAGACCGGGACGCCCACCGCGGGGCCCAGCACGCGAAGCGCGTTGGTGGCGCCGAGGTTCCCGCTCCCCTGTTTCCTGAGGTCGACGCCCTTCAGTTTTCCGGCGATGGCCGCGGTCGGTATCGACCCCAGCAAGTAGGCGAGAACGATCGCGAGGAGCGACGCCACGTCGACGGTCCCCCCTTCCCTATCTCCTGCGTTTCCGTGTCAGCACCCTGATCGGAGTGCCGATGAAACCATACTCCTCGCGGAGTTGGTTTGCAAGATAGCGCCTGTAGGCGAAGTCGACGGCCTCGATGTCCTTCACGAACACCACGAACGTCGGGGGCCTGGTCCCCGTCTGCACCGCGTAGAGGATGCTCGAACGCTGTCCGCCCTTGGGCGGGCGTCTGTCCGCGGCCGCCGCTATGAACTCCGTTACCTCGTGCGTCGGGATGCGCAACGAGGCGCGCGAGTAGACGTCCGCCGCCAGCTCGAGCAGCCTGTCCGCTCGCTGGCCGGTGAGTGCTGAGATCTGAACGATCGGGGCGTACGATGCGAACGGCAGGTCGTCTCTCGCCTGCTTGGCGAACTCCCCTGCCGTGCTGTCGTTCTTCTCGATGAGGTCCCACTTGTTGTACGCGATGATGAGGCACTTGCCCTGCTCGTCCGCGAACCCGGCGATGCGGGCGTCCTGCGCCACAATACCCTCGGTCGCGTCCGTGACGAGCACGACGACGTCAGAGCGTTCTATGCTCGTGAGCGCTCGCATCGCGCTGTACAGCTCGACGCCCTTCCCTATGCGCGACTTCTTGCGCAGGCCCGCCGTGTCGACCAGGACGAACCGCTGGTCGCCGCGTGTGATGACGGTGTCGATCGCATCCCGGGTCGTGCCGGGCTTGGAGTCGACGATCATCACGTCCGCCCCGACGAGCCTGTTCGTGAGCGACGACTTGCCGACGTTTGGCCGTCCGACAAGCGCCACCCTGATGCCCGGCTCGCTCTCCAGCGACGGTGCGTCCGGTATCATCGCGACCAGCTCGTCCAGGAGGTCTCCGGCGCCCCGGCCGTGCAGCGCAGACACGGGGTGCGGTTCTCCCAGGCCGAGGCCGTGGAACTCGTGGACGTCCTGCTCGTGTCGCTCCGAGTCGACCTTGTTCACCGCGAGCAGCACCGGCTTCGTGGCCCGCCTGAGCCGCGCGGCGATCTCCTGGTCGGTGGCGATGGGTCCCGTCCCGCGGTCGACGACGAAGACGATGGCGTCCGCCTCGTCGATCGCGCTCTCCGCCTGGACGCGTACCATGCCGGAGATGCCTTCCACGTCGCGCGGCACGAGCCCTCCGGTGTCGACCAGGAGGAAGTGCTTGCCGTTCCACTCCGCCTCGAGGTAGTTCCTGTCGCGCGTCACGCCGGATTCGTCGTCTACGACCGCCTTGCGGGTCCCCGTCAGGCGGTTGAAGAGCATCGACTTGCCCACGTTGGGGCGTCCGACGATGGCGACCACAGGAAGTGCGCCTTCACGTCCCTCGCTCACGCTTCCTCCTCCAGGTACTCCTCGAGCGCGGACACGAGGTCTCCCGCGGCCCGAAGCCGGGGCCTGCCCGCGAGCTCGGCGATCTCGTCGACGGTCATTCCGTCGATCGTCACCCCGTCCGCGTTGAACGCCTCGCCGGGCAGGAGAACGAGGTCCGCCGGTCCGGCGTCCGCCAGGGCCCTCACCATGTCGGCGCCGCTCAGGAGGCCGGCGACGGTGACGGTTGCCCCCAGGAGCCGGTTGTCGGCCGGCACGACGCGGGTCTCGATGGGGCCGACCGACGCGAGGGTGGCCGGCACGACTGCCTCGAGGAACGAGGCTGCCGAGCGCGCGGTGACCAGGATGAGCGTCATCGGTCTCCGTACGCCGCCCTTGAGTTCGCGGACCCTCTCCGCCAGGTCTCGCTCGAACGAGCGCAGCAGGCCGACGCCGTTCTCCAGCTGAGGGAAGTCCTCGTAGCTATCGTACGGGGGAACCTCGCGGTTCGCCCTCAGGTAGAGTTCGTCCACGGCGAAGACCACACGCGATCCCCTCTCGTGCAGCAGCGCCTCCTGTCTCCCCTCGATCTCGTCAAGAAGCGCGACGGCGAGTTCACGGGAGACGGGCTCAATGTCGGTGAGGCCGCCGCGGTGTGCCGTCAGGCCGACGGGGACGACCGCGATCGACGCGACCGCCTGGATCGACAGCAGGTCGTCGAGCGTCTTCCTGAACACCTCTCCGTCGTTCACGCCGGGGACGATCACGACCTGTGCGTGCACCGTGATGCCGTCTTCCGACAGTCTGCGCAACCCGTCCATTATCGGCGGCGCCTTTGGGTTGCCGAGCATCCTGCGTCTCACCGCGTCGTCGGTGGCGTGTACCGACACGTAGAGCGGCGAGAGGCGCTGCTCCGCGATGCGGTCGTAGTCGCGCTCGGAGAGGTTGGTGAGCGTTACGTAGTTTCCGAAGGCGAACGAGAGACGATAGTCCTCGTCCTTCACGGACAGCGTGTCTCTCAGGCCGTCGGGTAGCTGGTCGACGAAACAGAACATGCATCGGTTCGCGCACGTCCTGTACCGGTCCTCCTCCAGTTCGATGCCGAGCTGTTCCGGTCGAGCATTGGGGAGCGAGATCGAGAGGCGTTCCTCTCCTCTCTGGAACTCGAATTCGACCGAGTCCGATTCCTCGTCGGCCCAGCCCAACGCGTACGCCACGTCGAGGCTGTCCTCCACGGCGCTACCTCCGATGGAGACCAGGCAGTCTCCCTCGCGCACGCCCGCCTGCTCTGCGACAGACTCCTCGAGAACGCGCTCGACCCTCACCCGCGACCTCCGATCAGGTGGTCCCACAATCAAACGGGCCCTGTGGCAGCCACCCTTCCACCGCCGTCGGGCCCGATCGCATTAGTGGAGCGGGCAACGGGATTCGAACCCGCGACTCTCAGCTTGGGAAGCTGATACTCTACCAGCTGAGTTATGCCCGCTCGCTCGCTTCCGTCAAGATGCCACTCAATCTAATACATTGGAAAAGCGCGCCTGTCAAGGCGTTTCGCCCCTTGCGCGGGCCGTTCCGGCCTCATAGAATGGCGCCCCCGGGCTTCGCCACCGCGACGGGGCGGGAGCCCGCGACGACCACGTCCCGGACGCGGCGGCAGCCGCGCAGCGTTAGAACGGGAGGGCCTTGACGTGCGACGCATTCCTCGCAGCATCGTCACGGGCATGTGGACAGGGGCGTCCCTCTTCTTCATCTTCGGCGTCCTCGAGTCCGTTGTGCTGTTCCTCAAGCGTCCCGAACCTCTGTCGGAGCAACTCCTGGCTCGGTTGTTGTGGAGCCCGGCCCTCCAGGGGCTCGCCGGCGCCGGCCTCGGCATCCTGATAGGTCTGGTCGCGGCGTTCCTTCTTCCCTACAGGAGCCGGCGCGTCACGCGCGACTCCGAGATGTCGTCGGTCTGGTCGCTGACGCTTCCCGCGGTGCTCGCTCTCTTCTGGGTGTACGGGGTCAACAGACTCTACCCGGGCGGCTCGCGTGACACGACCGCTCTCCTTCTGGACGGCGCGGCGGTCGCAGCCGCGCTCGTCCTGGCGACGCTCCTTTGGAGAAGGACAGTGCACAGGGGCGCGTCGTTCAGGGAGCGCGTCGCACTGACCATCGTGCTGGCCGTCTTCCTGTGGCTTCCCCTCTACGTGATGGCGGGCGCTCCGTCGCTCGAGCACACGCGCGTGTCCAGTCCACCAACCGGAGCCGTGCGCGCGCCGGAGGGATCGCCGAACCTCATCCTCATCATGACCGACACCGTCCGGTCCGACTGCCTGAGCTGCTACGGGCCGACCGAGTTCCAGACGCCGGCGTACGACAGCGTCGCGTCCCAGGGCACTCTGTTCGAGCAGGCCGTGACTCCCGAGCCTCTCACCAGACCGGCGGTCTGCTCGCTCTTCACGGGCATTCACCCTCGCACGCACGGCGTGGACTCGAACACCAAGGCGCTCGGCGACGAGTTCGACACGCTTGCCGAGATACTGCGCGCGGGCGGCTACAGGACGGCGGCCTTCACGGCGGCGAGCGTGTTGTCGGGTGCCTACGGGACCGCCCAGGGCTTCGATTACTACTCGGAGCCCGGCGAGCCGTGGTGGTATCTGCGCTCGGACTCGGCCATGCGGAGGCTTTACGTGTCCCTGACGTCCTGGCAGAACTGGTGGATCGAGATCCCGGCAGGCGAGGTGAACAGACGCGCCATCCCCTGGATGGAGCAGAACAGCGATGCACCCTTCTTCATGTTCGTGCACTACTTCGATGCACACGCGCCCTACAGGCCGCCGGCCGAATACGACCTCGCCGTCCGCGAGGGACTGGGCGACGTACCCCCTCCGTACGAGGACGAGCAGGTCCGGTTCGAACCCGGCTTCGTGATGCCCGAGGACTACCTCAGGCAGCAGTGGCTCCGATACCGCGGGGAGATCTCGTACGTCGACGCGTGCATGCGGGAGTTCCTGGACCGCGTGCGGGAGCTGGGCCTGGACGACGGCACCGTGGTCGCGGTCGTCGCGGACCACGGCGAGAGCTTCGCCCACCACGCATGGTTCTCACACGGGACGAGGCTGTACGACCCGCAGGTGCACGTGCCGATGATCCTGAGAGGACCGGGCGTGCCCGCGGGCGTTCGCGTCGAGCAGCAGGTCCGGCTCATCGACGTGTGCCCGACGCTGCTCTCGCTTCTGGGGAAGCAGACGCCCGCGGCGGCGCAGGGTGTCGACCTGAGTGGACTCGTGTCGGCCGCGGCCGGGCTCCGGGAACGAGGGAGTGCCGCGCCCGAGGACCTTCCCGCCTTCTGCCAGACGGACCTGGAGGACAGACGTCCCTACTCCTCGCGCATCTCGTTCGGCCTAAGGCTCCCGCCGTGGAAGCTCATCATCTCGCCCGAGATGGCGCTGACAGAGCTGTACGACCTGTCGGTCGACCCGGCCGAGACGAATAACGTCGCCGGGCGCGACGTGGGCACGACGGCGTCGCTCAGCACGCGTCTTCAGCAATGGCAGGAGACCACCGCCGCGCTCGAACTCCCGCCGGTGGAGATGACGCCCGAGGCTCTCGAGTCCCTTCGCGCGCTCGGCTATGTGCAGTGATCAGTTCTCTCGGAGTGATTCCACGATGAGGTCGGACGCCTCGCCGGGCGTCGTGGCCGACATGTCGAGCCAGACCACGTCCGGGATGGCCCGGAACCACGTCAGCTGGCGCTTGGCGTAGCGCCTCGTGTTGAGCTTTATCCTCTCGACCGAAGCCCCGAGGTCATCCTCTTCGCCGAGCGCCCACGGCAAGAGCTCCCTGTACCCGACGGCCGTCGCGCCCGGCATCCCCGGCCGCAGCCGGCCCGACTCGACGAGACGGAGGACCTCCTCCGCCAGTCCCGCCTCCATCATGAGGTCTACCCTCCGCTCGATGCGCTCGTAGAGCATCTCTCGCGGCATGGTGAGAGCGAAGTGCCGGGGCGCGTACGCCGGCTCGCGGCTCGGCCGCGCCTGCCACGCCGAAAGCGGGACGCCGGTCGATGCGTAGACCTCCAGCGCGCGGACGATCCTGGCCGAGTCGTTGGGGTGGAGCCTGGCGGCGGTCTCGGGATCGACCTCCGAGAGTTGAGTGTGAAGCGCCGGGGCGCCCCTCGAAGCCAGGATCTCCTCCAGCTCGCCCCTGACCTCCTCGTCGCGGCCCGGTCCCTCGAACAGGCCCTCGAAGAGCGAGCGTATGTAGAAGCCGGTCCCTCCCACCACGAGCGGTTCCACGCCCGATGCCAGCAGCCGACCGATGGCCGACTCGGCGTCCAGCGCGAATCGGGCCGCGTCGTAGAACTCGGAGGGGTCCACCACATCCACGAGGTGGTGCCGGGCCGCGGCGGCCTCCGCAGGTGTCGGCTTGGCCGTGCCCACGTCCATCCAGCGATAGACCTGGCGCGAGTCGGCCGAGATGATCTCTCCGCCAACGGACGTCGCCACGCCGATCGCGACCGACGTCTTCCCGACCCCCGTCGGTCCCACGATCGTGATTATCCGGCGGCGCGGGGCGCCTCCGCTCGAGCCGTCTCCGCGGTTCGGGGTGGGCGTCATGTCCTGCTGAACCTCTTGTGGAATCCGGTGGGCGTCATGTCCTGCTGAACCTCTTGTGGAATCCGGTGGGCGTCATGTCTTGCCGAACCTCTTGTGGAACTCGGTGGGCGTCATGTTCTGCCGAACCTCTTGTCGAGTTCGGTCAGCGTCATGCGCATGAAGGTGGGTCTGCCGTGAGGGCACGAGTACGGAAGCTCGGTCGCAAAGAGCTGGTCGACAAGCGAGCGCATCTCTTCCTCACGCAGCCTGTCGCCGGCCTTGATCGCGGTCCTGCACGCCACGGTCGTAGCGATCGACTCGACCAGATCGCGAACGGCCCTGCGCCCTGTGGGCAGCTCCGACAGGATGTCCTGCAGTATCCTCTCCGAGGGCCACCTCGAGAAGGCGCCCGGCACCGATTCGAGCATGACCGTGCTTCCGGACATCGGCCTCGCGGAGAAGCCGAGCCTCTCGAGAAGGGGCGCGATCTCGTCGAAGGTCTCCCGCTCGGCGGGCGTGAGGTCGACCGCCACGGGGAACAGGAGCTGCTGCGACGCGCCGGACTCGACGGTTCCGAGCAGTCTCCTCCTCGCCCTCTCGTAGACGATGCGCTCGTGTGCCGCGTGCTGGTCTATGACGAGCACGCCCTCTCGCGTCTGCACGAAGACGTACTGGTCGTGCAGCTGCCAGAACTTGACCCCGGGCTCCACTGCCGCCCCCGACGTGGCGAGCTGGTCGCGCTCGGTCTCACCGGCCTCGGTCGTCGCCGCGGCGGCGCCGCCGTACGCGTCCGAGGACGATTCCGCGAGGCCCGACGTGAACGACAGTTGCCCGGCGTCCTCGTCCGGAGCGCTGGTCCCGAACCGATCTCCGCGAGGCGCGCTCCCCGCCATCGATATCGAGGGTGCGGTGTCGAGCGACATGAGTGCGGCGCGTACCGCCGCCTCGACGGCTCCGAACGTCTTCTGCGAGCTGCCGAAGCGCACCTCGCGCTTCGTCGGATGCACGTTGACGTCGACCAGAGAGCCGTCGACCGTGAGGAGGAGGAACACGAGCGGGTGGCGGTCACGGGGCAGCAACTCGCCGTAACCCGCCCTCACGGCCGCCGCCAGAAGTCTGCTGTGCACGGGACGCCCGTTCACCGCGATGATCTGCGTGGCGCCGCGTTGGCGCGCCACCGACGGCTTGCCGACGAGGCCGCGTATTCTGTATCCCTCGGCGTCATGTTCGACCGGCACGAGGTCGCGCGCGAGCGACGCGCCGAGCACGCCCGCGACGCGCTCGCGCAGCTCGGTCGTCGGCAGGAGCCCCATAACGAGTTTGCCGTCGACCGACACGTCGAACCTCACGTCGGGCCGCAGCACCGCGTACTCGCTCAGGAGGTCGAGGATCTTCCTGGTCTCGACACGGTCGCTCTTCAGGAACTTCCTTCTCGCCGGCGTGTTGAAGAAGAGCGACGAGACCTCCATCGTCGTTCCCGTTGCCCTGCCTGCCGGGCGCACGTCCCGAACCTCTCCGCCGACGAGCGATACCTCGGTGCCTTCGACGCTCTCCTTCTCGCGCGTCACTAGCCTCATGCGCGAGACCGATGCGATCGACGGCAGCGCCTCCCCGCGGAAGCCGAGGGTGGCGATGCCCTGTAGGTCGCGGTCGCTCGATATCTTGCTCGTGGCGAAGCGGTCGAAGGCGGCGACCGCGTCGTCCCTGTTCATGCCGGCGCCGTCGTCGGAGACGCGAACGAGGTCGCTCCCCCCTCCCTTCACGTCGACGGAGATCTCCACGGCGCCCGCGTCGAGCGCGTTCTCGACGAGTTCCTTCACGACGGAGTGCGGTGCCTCGACCACCTCGCCGGCGGCGATCCTGTTCTGTACGGCCTCCGGGAGTATGCGGATCCTGCTCGCCACCTAGTCGTTCCTCTCTTTGATCCTGCTCTTGAGTTCAGCGAGCTTGCCCAGCGCCTCGAGGGGCGTCATCCTCTCGACATCGAGCTTGTCGATCTCGGCCTCCACCACCGAGGGTCGGGCCTCGAAGAGCTGCAGCTGCGCGCCCGAGTGTTCGAGCGGGCCGTGGCTGCCTCCCGCGAGACGGGGCGTGGCCTCAGCGGTGTACTGCGCTTCCTCGAGGTTGCCTAAGACCTCCCGGGCTCGCACGATGACCTCATCGGGTATGCCCGCCAGCCGCGCCACCTCGATGCCGTAGCTGCGGTCGGCGCAGCCCTCCGCCACCTTGCGCAGGAAGACGATCGAATCATCGGTCTCGCGGACCAGGATGTTCATGTTGCGCACGCGCGGCAGGACGTCCGCGAGTTCGGTGAGTTCGTGGTAGTGCGTGGCGAACATCGTTCTGGGATGCGCGCCCTCGTTGTCGTGCAGAAACTCGGTAACGGCCCACGCGATCGACAGACCGTCGAACGTGCTCGTGCCGCGCCCTATCTCGTCCAGCACGATCAGGCTCCTCGACGTGGCGTTGCGCAGGATGTTCGCGGTCTCGCTCATCTCGACCAGGAACGTGCTCCTCCCTCTCGCGAGCGCGTCCGTCGCGCCGATCCGCGTGAAGACGCGGTCGACGACGCCGATCTCCGCCGAGGCCGCGGGCACGAACGAGCCCATCTGCGCCATGATGACGATGAGAGCGGTCTGGCGCAGGTACGTCGACTTGCCCGCCATGTTCGGTCCGGTGAGCAGGACGATCTGCTCGGCCTCCGAGTCCAGGTGCACATCGTTGGGCACGAACGTCTCGTCGGTCAGGAGCCGCTCGACCACCGGGTGCCGTCCGTCCGTCACCGAGACGGCGCTGCCGTCGTTCAGGACGGGCCGCACGTACCGGTTCTCGAGCGCGACCTCGGCGAACGTCGAGAGGACGTCCAGCTCCGCCAGCGCAGTAGCGGCGCGCTGCATCGCTTCCGCCCTGGAGGCGACCCTCGCGCGGACGCGGTCGAATAGCTCGGCCTCGAGCCGCTGCATGTCCTCTTCCGCCGTGAGTATACTGCTCTCGTGTTCCTTGAGTTGCGGTGTGACGTATCGCTCGGCGTTGACGAGCGTCTGCTTACGCGTGTAGTCCTCGGGCACCGAGTCGGCGTTCGACTTCGACACTTCAATGTAGTACCCGAAAACCTTGTTGTAGCCGACCTTGAGTCCCGATATGCCGGTGCGCTCGCGCTCCGACGCCTGCAGACGGGATATCCAGTGCTTCCCGTCTCGGGCCATGCTCCGGAGCGAATCCAGCTCATCATCGTAGCCCTCGCGCATGACGCCGCCGGCCTTGAGCGCCGCGGGCGGGTTGTCGACGAGGGCCGAGCGGAGGAACTCCGCGTCGTCGGAGAGGTCCGGGATCGCGGCCGTCAGGGCCTCGACCGCCCGCGACCCGAACGGCGCGAGCGACTCCACGATGGTCGGGAGCAGTTCGAGCGAGTGCCTGAGCGCGCCCAGGTCTCGGGGCGAGGCGTGTCCGCTCGCGGCGCGGCCGGTCACCCTGGGGATGTCGCACAGCTCCGCCATCACGTCCCGGAGGGTCGCACGTTCGGCCGCGCAGAGGGCCTCAACCGCGTGGTGGCGCCCACGAATCCGCTCGACGTCGACGAGCGGGTAGAGCATCCACTGGCGCAGGAGGCGCGCCCCCATCGCCGTGACCGTGCGGTCGAGGACCGCCAGCAGGGTCGCGTGAGGCAGTCCGTGCTCGAGCGGTTCCACCAGTTCGAGGTTCTTCTGCGTCGTCTCGTCGAGCACCATCCCGTCGGACTCGAGAACGGCGCGCACCGCGGTGATCTGTCCAAGGTCGCGCTTCTTGAGGTCCCGGAGGTACTGCATCGCAGCGCCTGCGGCCGCGACCCCCTCGCGGAGGCCCGACAGCCCGAACCCGTCCAGGTTGGCAACGCCGAAGTGCTCCTTGAGGGCAGCCTCGGACTGCTCGCTCCCGAACTCCCACGCCGGGGCCTCCGTCACCGGCGTGCCCCCTGCGTCCCTGAGCGCCGTCCGTAGCGGCTCGCTTTCCGACATGCCCTCGGGCACGAGAAGCTCCGCGGCGTCGGACCGCAGGATCTCGCGGCGCAGCTCCTCGTGCGGCACCTCCGATACCAGGAACTCACCGGTCGACAGGTCGATTCGGGCGAGCCCGACCGAGTCCCGTCCGGGCTTCACCGACAGAAGGAAGTTGCCGCGCTTCTCGTCCAGCATCGACGGTGACAGGACGGTGCCCGGCGTGACGATCTCGGTGACCGCACGGCGAACGAGACCCTTGGCCTGCTTGGGGTCCTCGACCTGGTCGCAGACGGCGACCTTATAGCCCGCCCTGACGAGTCTCGCGAGGTAGGTGTCGAGCGCGTGGTGAGGGATGCCGGCCAGCGGCACGGGGTTGGCGCTGCCCTTGTCGCGCGTCGTGAGCGCGAGCCCGAGCACACGCGACGCGACCTTCGCGTCGTCGAAGAACGTCTCGTAGAAGTCGCCCATGCGAAACAGGAGGATGGCGTCCTTGTGCTCCGCCTTGATCCTCCCGTACTGCTCCATCATGGGCG
>CAYNQF010000083.1:0-10672 GCA_964399265.1 uncultured bacterium
CGATCATCAACTACGCGGGAGGCGAGATCAAGACGCCGAAGACGAGCATGGTGCGCGGCTTCATGATCGGGACCGTGTTCGTCGGGCTGTTCTACATGCTCATCGTCTTCTCGGTCTACAAGGCGTTCGGCGGCTTCATCGGAAGCTACGACTTCCTGCACGACAATCACCCGGAGGTCCTGAAGTCGATCATGGGCGGCCTCGTGCAGCCATCGGTTCCGTTCTACTTCATGTCAATTGTCGGGAACGTGTGGTTCGGGCTGGCAGTCGCGGTCTCGATCGCGCTCTGGTTCGCCAACTCGATTCTGCCGGGCTTCCTCGCGAACTCACGCCTCGCGTTCGCGATGTCGATGGACAAGTCGTTCCCGCCGGCGCTCTCGGCCGTCAACCGCAGGACAGGATCACCGACGAACGCCGTCCACCTGAACGCCGTGTTCTGCCTGTTGGGTGTTCTGATGATGACGCTGTCGGTCAACGTCATACTCTCGGTCCTGACCTTGACGGTCTTCTTCATCTTCTGGCCTTTCGGGCTCGCCGCGATGCTGCTCCCGTATCACAGACCGGAGATATACGAGCGTTCGCCGGTGAAGTGGGAGATCGGCCGCGTCCCCGTGATGAGCATACTCGGGGCGTTCACGTTCGCCGCGGGCTGGTTCTTCCTCTTCCTGTCGTTCCGCAACTTCTCGCCGGCCATCATGCTGAGTCTTGTGGCTCTCATGTTGGTGGGCATGGGGGTCTACGTGTGGCAGCAGAACAGGAACAGGCTGGAAGGCGTGGACGTCAGCAAGATCTACTCACAGGTGCCCCCGGAGTGAACCCATAGGGAGGTCGATTGGCACGCCTCTTCTTCTCCGTCGACGTGCACGGCGCGGAGTCCGTGTGGCGCAAGTGGCTCAAGATACCCCGGTTCCACGAGGTGGACGCGCTCCTCCTCTGCGGTGATCTGACCGGGAAATCCTTGGTGCCTGTAATAGACCAGGGAGACGGCACTTACAGGGCCTTCTACTTCGGAAAGAACTGGGCGCTCGAAGCGGGTCCCGAGGTGGATGAGATGGAGCGCCGGATCAACGACGCCGGGGCCTACGCCCTCAGGTGCGACCGTGACAGGGTGGCCGAGCTGCAGGCCGACCCGAGCGAGGTCGAGAGGCTCATGTTACGCATGATCAAGGAGCGCATGGCGCGGTGGATGGAGATGCTCATCGAGCAGGTCGATCTGTCTAAGGTCGACGCGGTCGTCATGCCCGGCAACGACGACGACCGCGACGTGGACGACGTGATCAGATCGTTCTCTGATCGCGGTGTGTGCTGGTGCCTGGACGGGCCGGTCGATGTTCTCGGCATACCGATGATCAGCCTCGACTACGTCAATCCAACGCCCTGGGACACCCCGAGAGAGGACTCCGAGAAGGGAATGGCCAAGAGGATCAGACGACTCGTCAAGCAGCTCGACGACCCGGCCAGGTCCATCTTCAACCTGCACGCGCCGCCCTACGGAACGATGTTGGACCTCGCTCCGGAACTCGACGCGAGCAAGAAACCGGTGACCATAGCCGGACAGGTCAGCTTCGTTCACGTCGGCAGCAAGGCCGTCGCGGAAGCCATAGAGAGATACCAGCCCCTCATTGGCCTCCACGGTCACATTCACGAGTCCTACGGGCACGATGCCATAGGGACGACGCCCGTCGTGAACCCCGGGTCCGAGTATGGCGAGGGCATCCTGCGGGGCTACATCGTCGAGATAGCGGACGGGAAGGTGCTGAACCAGTGGAAGGTGGAGGGGTAGATCGGATGGCTGAGGGTGTTCCCTGCATCCCCGACGGCACACTGCTTGGACACGAGGTCCTCGAGGAACAGGAGAAGCGATTCGAGGAAATACTCAGGACCATCCTCGCCCGCGCCGGCGAGAGGGGCGCCACGATGCGTGTGATCGGCTCTCTGGGTTTCAGACTGGTCTGTCCCGACCACAGGCACCTCGAGTACGACAATGGACGCTATCTGACCGACATCGACTTCGTGGCCTACAGCAAGGAGATCGACCGAGTGCAGGACACGTTCTTCGACCTCGGGTGGAGCGAGAACCAGAACGTCCTCCGGCTCTTCGGCGACAAGCGCCGGATCTTCTACCATCCGACCGAGCCGATCCACTCGGACGTATTCATCGACAAGCTCAGGTTCTGCCACGAGGTAGACTTCCGGGGACGCCTGGAGATAGAGGACGTGACAATCAGCCTGGTCGATCTTCTGCTCGAGAAGCTGCAGATCGTCGAGATCAACCGGAAAGACCTGGTCGACATGATGATGTTGCTCCGGCAGCACGAGATCTCCGAGGACGGAGACGCACATGCGATCGATGGAGCCTATCTGGCATCGCTCTGCGCGCGCGACTGGGGACTGTGGCGGACGGCGACCATGAACCTGGCCAAGGCCATCAAGTTTGCTCCCGAGTACCTCGGACCCGACGACATCGGGTTCGTGGTGGACAGACTGAGAGTGCTCGAGCGTGTGGTCGACGATGCCCCCAAGAGTGTCAAGTGGCGGCTGCGAGCGCGTGTCGGGGAGCGTGTCAAGTGGTACAGAGAGGTAGAAGAGGTGGACAGGGACTGACGCTGGAGACAGCGGAGAGGCGGGTGGAGCCGCCTCGCCGCCCGTCAGCGCGAGTCTTCGATGGGGAACACACATGTCTGAATCGATCGACACGGTCGAGCTGCGAAGACGGCTGCATCGCCTGGCGGAACCCTCCGGAGGGGAGAGGCGGACTGCCTCGCTGCTCCGAGAGGTGCTGGATGGACTCGGCCCCGATGCGCTGATCGATGGGCTGGGCGGCCGCGGACTGGCCGCGGTCTTCCGAGGCGGCGATGGTCCGGTGGTTCTGGTTCGCTGTGAGCTGGATGCCGTGCCCATTCCGGAATCGGAAGGCGCGCCAGACGCGTCCGAGGCGGCCGGCTACTCGCACATGTGTGGCCACGATGGACACATGGCCATCGTAGTGGGGCTGGCGGATTCGCTGAGCCGGCGCCGTACCGAGCGGGGCTCTGCCGTGCTGCTCTTCCAGCCTGCCGAGGAGACGGGCGCGGGTGCCGCCCGCGTTCTGGAGGAACCGCGTCTTCAGGCTCTCCAACCGGATATTGCCTTTGCTCTGCACAACGTTCCCGGTTTCCCCCTGGGCTCCGTCGTCCTGCGTGACGGCGTGTTCGCCTCGACCGCCAAGAGCCTGCGCGTCGATCTTGAAGGCAGAACCTCTCACGCCGCCGAGCCCGAGCGTGGGGTCAGTCCGACCGCTGCCGTATCCGAGATACTGACAGCCTGGCCGGACGTGCCGGGCGAAGTGGCCGAGACCGGCGAGTTCGCGCTCGTGACGGTCGTACACGCCAGGGTAGGAGAGGTAGCGCTCGGCACGACGCCGGGCGCAGCCACGGTCATCGCGACGCTGCGCGCGCACAGCCCGGACGTCATGGAAAGGCTTTCGAGGCGCTGCGAGGCGATCGCCAGCGACGCGGCCAGAGCTCACGGGCTGGCAATGTCCTCCGAGTGGCTCGAAGAGTTTCCCTGCACGATCAACGATCCTGAGGCCAACTCCCTGGTCGAGCGCGCCGCGCGGGAAGCCGGGCTGCCGGTCGTGCGCATGCCCGAGCCGTTCCGCTGGACGGAGGACTTCGGGAGGTTCACCGGGGCCTTCGGCGGAGCCATGTTCGGCCTGGGCGCGGGCGAGGAGTCGCCGCCCCTCCACCATCCGCAGTATGTCTTTCCGGATGAGCTTCTGCCACTCGGATCCAGCTTGTTGAGACGCGTCATTGACGCCGCTACGGCGACTACCGCCATCTGACTTTGCGAACTGGAGGGCGCTTGGACACAGGCACCACGATCCAACTGAACGCCGCGGCGTTGCGAAGGAACCTGCGCTTCCTGCGCAGGACGATCGGTGCCGGCCCGGTGTTCTCGTCCGTGGTCAAGGGCAACGCCTACGGCCACGGCATCGAGACATTCGTCCCGATGGCCGAATCGTGCGGAGTCAGGCACTTCTCGGTGTTCTCCGCCGGAGAGGCGCTCCGCGCGGTGCGCGCGAGTACGGAGGGCAGCACGGTTCTGATCATGGGCTACGTCGCGGATGAGGAACTCGAGTGGGCGGTCGAGAACGACGTCTCGTTCTACGTCTTCGAGCAGGAGCGCCTCGTGGCCGCGAAGCGTGCCGCACGCACTCTTGGTAAACCCGCGAGGATTCACCTGGAACTCGAGACCGGGATGCACAGGACCGGTCTCGAGGAGGCCGAGATGGAGCAGGCGGTCGACACGATACGGTCCGCGGACGGATCGATCGACGTCGAAGGGGTCTGCACGCATCTGGCGGGTGCGGAGAGCATTGGCAACTACATCAGGATCGAAGAGCAGCTCGCCCGCTTCGACCGCCTGTGCGGCCACCTTCGCGAGCAGGGCATCGTGCCGAAGCTCAGGCACGTGGCGTCGTCGGCCGCTCTCCTGACGTACCCGGAGACGGTCATGGACATGGTGCGTTGCGGCATCGCGCAGTACGGGTTCTGGCCGAGCACGGAGGTGCGAATGCGCTACGTGCTCGGCGGAGAAGCCGCAGGAGCGCCACGGAGAGACCCGCTCAAGCGAGTGCTCACCTGGAAGAGCCGGATCATGAGTCTCAAGGACGTGACGGCGGGATGCTTCATAGGCTACGGCACGTCGTACCAAGCGACGAGGCGCCATCGTGTGGCTGCCGTACCCACCGGCTACTTCACCGGCTTTCCGAGGGACCTGAGCAACAAGGGACACATGCTGGTGCGGGGCCGGAGAGCCATGGTGGTGGGCCGGGTGAACATGAGCATGACGTTGCTCGACGTGACCCACATCCCCGGCGTGGAGAGGGGAGATGAAGTCGTTGTGATAGGGACGCAGGGTAGGAGCGCGATCAGCGTGGCCTCGTTCAGCGACATGGCCGACATCATGAACTACGAGGCGCTGGTGAGGTTGCCCTCCGAGATCCCTCGCAGCGTGACAGAGTAGACCGCGTCCCGCCCGGACGAGTCCCGCCCGCACGATAGGAGGAGACATGTCGGAAGACACTGCGAAGGCCGTCTGGGACGGGCGGCTTCAGGTAGACTACATAGGCTCGTACGAAGAACTGCCCGACTGGCTGTCCAGGGAGGAACTCGGGCGTTTCCTGCACGAGAGCCTCAAGCCCTACGAGGACCCATATCCCCTGGTCCTCGACGGCATCGACTACGCCCTCGGCGGGGACCCCTGCAAGGGCGGGTTTGTGGTGCTGGGCAGCGAGGGAGACAGCCTCAGGGGTGCCGTGGTCGTCTTGAGGACCGGGATGCGTGGCTACGTTCCCGAGAACCTGCTGCTCTTCATAGCGGTCGATCCCGAATCACGCGGGAAGGGGATAGGTGGGGCGCTGATCTCCCGTGTTCTCGAGGAGTGTGAAGGGCAGGTGAAGCTGCACGTGGAGCACGACAATCCGGCACGCAAGCTCTACGAGAGAACCGGCTTCAAGTCGAAGTACCTGGAGATGAGGTGGACCCGTGAATAGGATCACTCTTGACCTGGATGCTCTTCAGCACAACCTGAACGTGGTGAGGGGTTGGGTCGCCGGCCACGGCGCCTCTCTGACCGTCGTTACGAAGGCCGTATGCGGCCACGAGGAGACGCTTAGCGCCCTCAAGGACCTCGGAGTATCGTCGATGTCCGACTCCAGGCTCGACAACCTGGAGGTCATCAGGAAGGTCGCCCCGGAGGTCGAGACGTGGTACCTGAGGCCACCGCACAGCTCGGCACTCGATGACGTCGTGAGGCTTTCCGACGTGTCCCTGAACACGGAACTCGAGATCATCATGGAGCTGAACGAGGAGGCCCGGCGTCAGGAGACCGTTCACAGGGTCGTCGTCATGATAGAGCTGGGTGACCTCCGGGAGGGCATCCTACCGGGCAGGCTCCTCCAGACGTACAAGCAGATCTTCGAGCTTCCGAACGTCAGGATCATAGGGATAGGAGCCAACCTCGGCTGTCTCGGGGGCGTGGTACCGTCGGTCGACCAGTTCATGCAGCTGGTGCTGTACAGAGAGCTGCTGGAACTGAAGTTCGAGAGGAAGTTGCCGCTGATATCCGCCGGCTCGAGTTCGTCGCTCCCATTGGTCGTCGACGGCGCCATGCCCAAGCAGATCAACCACTTCCGTATAGGGGAGTCTCTGTTCCTGGGCACGGACCTCATCTACGGCGGAACCCTGAAGGGACTCAGAGGCGACGCCGTGCGTCTGGAGGCGGAGATCGTCGAGATCAAGGAGAAAGGAATGGTGCCGATGGGCGAGACCACCGACATCACGCCGTTCCAGCCCGTGGGCGAAGCAGAGGAGACCGACCCGGGGCAGAGGGGATACAGGGCCATCGTCACCGTCGGCCAGGTCGACACCGACGTCTCGGGACTGACGCCGATCAACCCGGACTTCCGGATCGCGGGGGCCAGCAGCGACCTCACCGTGGTGAATGTGGGCGACGAGAAGGAGGGGCTCTCCGTCGGTGATACGATAGGGTTCCGGCCGGCGTACTCGTCGTTCGTGCGTCTCATGTCCAATCCGTACACTGAGAAGGCTCTCCTCAGACCCTCCGGGTAGGCCGCGCGTCGCCGTGGCTCTTGCCAAAGGTGCGTTATCGTGTTATAATCTGGTGTAAGTAGCACCCCGGGCTCAGACGCCCGGGGTGTGTACGAAGTTCACCATGGAGCAACCAAGGCCGCCCTCGGGCAACGCGCCCAAGCCGGGTGGCAGAGCAGGAGCTACGCCTCCCCAGAACGCGGCGGCGTGCTCTGAAGCAGCACGGCGGCATTGCCGCCGGGGGAGTACGCAATGGCCAGGTGGCCCAAGCTCATAGGTGTGTGTGTTGCGATCCTTCTTCTGAGCGCGGCCGCGGCGGGCGCGGCACAGCGCGTCGTGCTCGCCGAAATGTTCGGCGGCACGTGGTGAGGCTACTGCCCGGACGCCCGTGCGGCGCTCCAAGACCTGCAGACAGACCTGGGTACCAACCAGCTGGCGATCATCTACTGGCACCTGGGTGACTCCTACACAATTCCCTACTGCAACACGCGGGACGCGTTCTACGACGTGACCGCCGTACCTACCGTCTGGTTCGACGGCGTGTACGAACAGGTGGGGACCAGCGCATCCGCATATCAGACCTACACGGCCGCCCGACTCGCCGTGCCGACGCCGGTCGAGATAGAGTCGAAGGGCATCGTTACCCAGGCGGGAGGCTGGATCAACGCGAAGTTCAAGGCGGTCGACACGGTCCCGTACGACTCCATGACCGCGCGGTTCGTGGTCATCGAGGAGACGAGCCACGACTACCCGTGGACGGCTCGCGAAGTGGCGTCGCCCGCGACGGTAACGCTCTCGGCCGCCGGAGACTCGGTTGTCGTCACACGGAACTTCAACGTCGCCTGGACGGTCGTAGGCGACCTGAACGTGGTCGTCTTCCTCGAGGAGGCGTCTCCGTTCGAGATCGTGAACGCGCAGATCATGCCGCCCGCGTACAACCCGCGTTTCGCCTCGGCGGACCATGCTGAGGAGATCGACTTCGGCGGGACCGCGACCTACGCCGCTACGCTCACGAACGACGGGGCGGTGCCCGACACGATAGCCGTCAGCTTCAGCCAGGACATACTGCCGGACGGCATCAGTCCGACCGACTGGGAGGCGGCCTACCGCGAGGCGGGCGGAAGCTGGACCACCGACCCCAGTGAGTTCGTGCTCGATGCGGATGAGCACGTCGACCTGGAGGTCAGGCTCATCGACAACTTGGGGATGACGAAGGGCATGGCGCTCACGACGCTCTCCTGCGTCAGCGGTGGGAACGACGAGGCCACGGATGTGTTGTCCTTCGCCACCTTCGTCGAGCAGATCCCGATCATGCTCGTGGACGACGACGGCGGTGCGGCAACGGAGACATACCTCGAGACGGCTCTCGCCGACACCGGCATCGTGACTCGGGTCTGGGACGCCAGCGTGCTCGGCAGGCCGCCGCTAGACGAACTTGCGTCCTACTGGGCGGTGTTGTGGACGACCGGAGGGTCGGATGCCACGCAGCTCACCATGCTGGACGAGCAGGCCATGGCGGACTACCTGGACCAGGGCGGCAATCTCTACCTGTCCAGCATGAACTTCCTCTCGTCGCACGGGTCGACCACTCCGTTCATCAGTGACTACCTGCAGATCTCGTCCTGGAGCGACGACATCGGCGGGTTCATGATGTCGGGAGTCTACGGCGATCCGATATCGACGGGGATGGCCCTCGGGCTCGCCGGAGGCCCTCTTCCGACGTCGGCGATGGACAGCTTCGTGCTCTCAGGCGGCAGCATCGTCTTCCAGGCACTCGGCACGACCCGCGGCGCCAAGTATGAGGACAGCGACTACAAGCTCGTCTTCACCGCGTTCCCGTTCGAGGACGTGAAGACGACCTTGGCCGATCCGAACAACCAGAAGACCCTCATATCGCGCATTCTGGCCTGGTTCGAGATACCGGCCGGCGTGGAGGAATGGGGTGACGGCTCGTTCGCGAAGCTCTCGCTTGAGCAGAACGCGCCCAACCCGTTCAACCCGAAGACATCGATGGCCTTCACGATCCCGGGTGGCAGCGAGAGAGCGACGCTCCAGGTGTACGACGTGCGGGGCAGGCTCGTGGCGACCCTCTTCGACGGACCGGTAGGCTCGGACCGCCGGCTGGTCACTTGGAGCGGCAGGGACGACGCCGGCACGGGGCTGGCCTCCGGCATCTACTTCGCGAGGCTGGCAGCGAACGGCGAGGAGTCCTTCCGGAAGATGATGCTTCTGAAGTGACCCGGATTCGCGCGACGGACCCCCAGGTCCAGTCGCCGAGTCCAGACCGTCCTACATGTGAGGCCGCAGCATGCGAAGGGCCCGGACGAGTGTGCCGGGCTCTTCGTGCGTTCGCGGGCGTTCAGACTCTCGTTGACGTATGCGGCGGCCGGGGATAATCTCGCTCTACGTGTGTGTTTGCCGTCCAAACCTGGGAGACAGCAATGGATATTCTCGGGATCGTTCGCAGGCAGTGCGTCGCCGCCTCCCGGCACGTCTCAGACAAGTCGGGCGCGCTCCGCGAGATGGCGGCGCTGGCGGCGGCCAGCGGGAAGCTCGGCTTTGTCACGAAGGAAGACGTGCTGAAGGGGCTTGAGGAGCGCGAAGCGGTAGGGACGACGGGCTTCGGCAAGGGCATCGCGATACCTCATTGCAGGCTCGATGCGGTCAGCGAGTTCGTCGTGGGGGTCATGACGGTGCCGGACGGCGTCGACTTTGATTCCCTTGATGATGAGCCTGTGAAGCTGTTCGTCTTCATCGTCGGTCCCACGTCGGAGTCCACCGAGCACATCAAGGTGCTGTCCGCGATATCCCGCGTTCTCTCGAACCAGGACGCCGTGAGCGAGATGGTGGCCGCGGGGAGCGACGAAGCGCTCTACGAGAGCCTGGCGCGGCACCTGAGAGACGAGCCGAAGGGGGACGTCGGCGAGCCGCGAAGCCTCTTCTACGTGTTCGTGCAGGACGAGGAGATCTTCCACGATGTGCTGCAGGTGTTCGGAGGGACGGAGCCCAGGTTCACGGCCGTCATCGACGCCAGGGACGCGAACTCGTATCTCGCCAAGGTGCCGCTCTTCGCGGGGCTGTGGCGCGACGCTCCCGAGTCGTTCAACCGGGTGATCATTTCCCTTGTGGCCAAGCGCATGATCAACGAGATGATCAGGCGCGTCGAGGCCGTGGTCGGACCTCTGTCGAAGAGCAAGTCCGTCCTCGTGACGGTGCAGGAGACGTTCTTCACCGCCGGGTCGCTCGGCAGGTAACGGTGTCAGCACGGGAGCTGTGATGCGAGAGATCTTCAGACTCGAACCTTTTCTGCTGCTCGGCCTGATCGCGGTAGTCGGATACTACTTCGGTCGTGTGGCGCGCCGGGTGAGATTGCCCTCTCTGATCGGCTTCATGATCCTCGGCGTCCTCCTCGGGCCGTCCGGGGTCGGGTTCTTCTTCGAAGACAACCTGGCGTCTCTCTCGTTCATCACCGAGATGGCGCTCGGCTTCGTGGCGTTCAGCATCGGCGCGGAGCTGAACCTCGCCTCGCTCCGGAGGCTGGGCAAGGGCATCATCGCCGTCATCATGGGAGAGTCGTTCGCGGCCTTCTTCTTCGTGACGTTCGCTGTCTACCTCCTCACCAAGAGCTGGCCTCTGGCGCTCCTGTTCGGTGCCGTCGCACCGGCCAGTGCTCCCGCCGGCACGGTGGCCGTCATCCAGGAGTACAGGGCCAAAGGCACGCTGACCAAGGCGCTCTATGCGGTCGTCGGCTTCGACGACGGGCTTGCGATCCTCATATTCGGCTTCGCCGCGGCTCTCGCGAAGAATGTCATGACGGGCGAACTCCTCGGCACCGCCGGCGACTTCGGAAGCGTGATGGCTGCCATGAAGGGCCCCGCCATCGAGATCGTAAGCAGTCTGGTCGTCGGGACGATCCTGGGCTTTGTCTACTGCGTCCTGGTGCGGCCGATGCGCGAGCGCCGCGACATGCTGATCATGGCCTTCGGCATAATCCTCGCGGGGGCGGGCATATCGCTGTTCTACCACCTGTCGTTGATCCTGACGAACATGGCGGCGGGATTCGTGCTCGCGAACACGAG
>CAYNQF010000084.1:0-10532 GCA_964399265.1 uncultured bacterium
GTCCGATTCCCTCAAGGAGGAAGACCCGGGAACGTTCTGGGAGAGGCTCACCCTCGCCTGCACGGAGTTGGTCCAGGCCCAGCGGGAGATGGCGCCCATCCTGAACCTCGCCGGCGCGGTCCTGGCCGCCGCCGAGCGGGTCGTGCTCTCGGGCAGGAGTTCCGAGGCCGCCGCTCAGGCCGTCAGGCTCGAGTGCAGCCGTGTCGCCGAGTTCGGAGAAGAGCACCTGCAGGAACTCGGTGTGCGGGGGACCGAACTCGTCGAGGACGGAGCCGTGGTGGCCACCTTGAGCGACAGCGAGAGCGTGCGCGCCGTGCTCGGAGCGGCCGCGGCAGCCGGCAGGCGCTTCGAGGTGCTGGTGTCGGAGTCGCGGCCGGCCCTCGAGGGAGTGGTCCTGGCACGCCACCTGGCGAAGCTGGGCGTCGCCACCACGCTCGTGACCGACGCGGCGCTGTCGGGCGCGGCCCGCGACGCTTCGCTGGTGCTGCTCGGCGCCGACAGCGTCTCCGAGGACAGCCTCGTCAACAAGGTCGGCTCGTACGCGCTTGCGCTCGCGGCGCACAGCTGGGACGTGCCGGTCTACGCGGCCACACTCAAGGACAAGCTCATCCCCTCCGCACTGCGCGGAGAGCCGTCCAGGCCGCGCGACGCAGCCGAGGTCCTTGCCGACCCGCCCCCGGGGCTCGCCGTAGTGAACCGGTATTTCGAGACGGTACCGCTGGCTCTCGTCCGAGCGTTGGTCACTGAGGACGGGCCAGTGCCGTCGGAGCGCGTACCTGAGATGCTCAGGGATAGACCCGTGCCGCCGGCCCTGCTGCAGATCCTGTTCTCCTCGCCAGCGGGCGGACGCGAGGGCGTCTGAGCGACGGAGACGCCTCCCCCGCCACCCGATATGTCTGGACAGCGCGCCCTCAGCCAAGATAGAATTGAGTTTCTGGCGGTGAACCGCCCCTGATTCCCTCGAACGGCGTGCGCGCCCCGAGTTCGCGCCGCGAGGGCGAAGGTAGAGACAGCTCGGGGCACTTCCTGCTTTCGCACGGAGGTTTTCCCACATGCGGACTGGAGCCAACCCCAGGACCGTAACTCCCGACAGGGTCCACGACACGATAAGGGAGCACATGCTGGCCGACGGCTTCGACGTCGTCCTAGACCTCGAGAAGAGCAAGGGCAGCTACCTGTTCGATTCGAGGAGCGGAAAGAAGTACCTGGACCTCTTCACCTGTTTCGCCTCGTCGCCCATCGGCTTCAACCACCCGAGGATGGTGGAAGAGCAGTTCGTCGCAAAGCTGGGCCGTGTCGCGATCAATAAGCCGTCCAACTCCGACCTGTACACGGTCGAGATGGCCGAGTTCGTCGACGCGTTCGGGACGCTCGCTGCGCCGCCGGAACTCCCGCACCTCTTCTTCGTGAGCGGAGGCGCTCTGGCCGTCGAGAACGCCCTCAAGACCGCGTTCGACTGGAAGGTCCGGATGAACTTGCGGAAGGGCGTGAACACTCCTTCGACGCCCGACGGGAAGCTCAAGGGCACACAGGTCATTCACTTCGAGCAGGCCTTCCACGGCAGGAGCGGTTACACGCTCTCGCTGACCAACACGTTCGACCCGCGGAAGATCCAGTACTTCCCGAAGTTCGACTGGCCCAGGGTCCCGAACCCGAAGATCGTCTTCCCGCTGGACGAAGCGTCGCTCGAGGACGTGAAGGCCCGCGAGAAGAAGTCGCTCGACGCGGTGCGCGCGGCGCTTCACGACAACCCCGACGACGTTGCGGCGATCATCATCGAGCCCATCCAGGGCGAGGGCGGGGACAACCACTTCAGGCCCGAGTTCCTGCAGGAGCTCCGCGGGATCGCCGACGAGAACGACGTCATGCTCATCTTCGACGAGATCCAGTGCGGCATGGGCCTGACCGGAACGATGTGGGCCTTCCAGCAGATGGGGGTCGTGCCGGACATAGCGGCCTTCGGGAAGAAGGCGCAGGTGTGCGGCATCATGGTCTCCGACCGGGTCAACGAAGTCCCGGACAACGTCTTCCAGGTCTCATCGAGGATCAACTCGACGTGGGGCGGCAATCTCGTCGACATGGTGAGATGCCAGCGCTACCTGGAGATCATCGACGAAGAGAATCTCGTTGACAACGCGGCCACCATGGGCGAGCGTTTCATCAGCGGACTCATGGACGCGGCCTCATCGTCCTCGGGTCTCTTGAGCAACGTGAGAGGCAGGGGTCTCATGTGCGCGTTCGACCTGCCGTCGACGGAAGAGCGCGGTGAGTACCTGAAGAGGCTCAAGGGCCGGGGCGTGTTCGCCCTCCCCTGCGGCCCGAAGACGGTGCGATTCAGGCCGCCGCTCACGATCTCCCCGGAAGAGGTCGACGAGGCCGTCTCCGGCATCAAGAACGCGGTCGCATCCTGACCCCTTCGCCGGGACACGTTCCGCCGCCGCGTCCCGAGAGGTAGACGCAATTGCTGAACATACGCGTGGCGTTTGTCGGGAGCATGCGTGTTCATCTGACGCTTGTGATACTGGGCGTCCTCGCCGTCTTCGGCGGGGACGCCTTCGCGCAAGGCCCCCTTGCCGATCTCCAGTCGCTGGCCTCGCCGGACACGTCGGCGACCGCCCCCAAGGTCTGCTGCGTCACCGCTTCCGACGTTCCCGACGACGGCGGCGGAGCCATCCACGTGACGTGGGAACTCGAGGGCAACGAAGCCGACGTCAGGTTGTTCGAGATACTGCGCTATGCGCCCGGTGAGGAACCGGGCGTCGTTGGCGCGGCCCTGCGCAGTGAGCGCGACTACACCGACACCGAGGCCGAGACGGGTGTCTCCTACCAGTACGTCGTAAGGGCGGTCACACCCTCGGGCGAGGTCGAGTCGACGCCGTCCGACGTGGCCGTCGCCGCGGCTCAGTGGTTCTCCTTCGGCAGGCTGCCGACGTTCATCACGGCCCTGCTCTTCAGCATCGCGGTGCTCTGGTTCGTCCGCACCGCGAAGGGCGGCAAGGACCTGTTCATCCGCAAGATCCCCGGACTGGACGCGGTGGACGATGCCGTTGGGCGCGCGACCGAGATGGGTCGCCCGGTGCTCTATGTCCCCGGCATCGAGACCGTCAGCGACGTAGGCACGCTGGCAGCCCTGACCATTCTTGGCCACGTGGCCAAGCGCGTCGCGGAGCACGGAACGCCGCTCGACGTCCCATGCGCCGACCCGATCGTCATGACGACGGCGCAGGAGATCGTGAGGCAGTCGTACACCGAGGTCGGAAGGCTGGACAACTACGACCCCAACAGGGTCGCATATCTGACGTACGACCAGTTCGGCTACACGGCCGGCGTCGACGGCATGATGGTCCGTGACAAGCCCACGGCCGTCTTCCTCATCGGTACCTTCTATGCCGAGTCGCTCATCATGGCCGAGACCGGGCACTCGATCGGCGCCATTCAGATCGCGGGCACCAAAGAGACCTCGCAGCTCCCCTTCTTCGTGGCCGCCTGCGACTACACCTTGATCGGCGAGGAGATCTTCGCGGCCTCGAGCTACCTCTCGAGGGAACCGATCATGCTGGGCAGCCTGAAGGCCCAAGACCTGGCCAAGCTGGTACTCGTGATACTCATCCTGGGCGCGTTCGTCGTCGGAAGCATCGGGTACGCGATGGACCCGAACGGCGGGTCGTCGCTCACGCACGCGTTCGAGACCATGCGGGCGTGGTTCAACAACTGACCGGAGACTGCCGTCGATGAAGAGAGCGGTCCCACTGGCGATCACGTTTCTGACGGGTTTCTTCCTCGTCGTCTCGTTCTTCATCCCCCACGAGCCGTTCGGGGAGCTGGAGCAGCGCCTTCTGGTGTGGTTCGCCATCGTGTCCGGATTCACGATGCTGCTCGGCGTCGACAGCCTGCTGCGCGCGCACGTCAGGAAGATAGCGAGACGTCCGAGCGGCTGGGGACACAGTCTGGCTCTTATCGCGGGTCTCGCGGCGACGGTGGCGCTGGGCATCGTCGGCTTTGTCAAGTACGGGAGCCCCTTCCATCTCCAGTCACCCTTCATGTTCATATACACGTACTCCATCGTGCCGCTGCAGGGCACGATGTTCGCGCTGCTGGCGTTCTTCATCGCATCGGCGTCCTATCGCGCGTTTCGCGCGAGGAACACGGTCGCAACGCTCCTCCTTGTGTCGGCCGTGATCGTGATGCTGGGCAGGATACCCATCGGCGCGGCGATCTCGCACTTCTTCCCCGCGGCCCAGGAGTGGATCATGAACTATCCACAGCTGGCCGCGAAGCGCGGCATTCAGATAGGGGCCGCCCTGGGAGCCGTGTCGATGTCGCTGCGCATCATGCTGGGGATCGAGAGAAGCTACCTCTCGTAGTGAGACCGCGGCGTGACCGCCGCGACATCGCCCGGCCCGCAGGCGGCCGAGCGGCCCTCGACGGAGGGCGGGACGGATCAGGTGGCAAGTCCGGGCAACCGCATCAGCATCTGGGAGAGAATGGAGAACATCGACAGGAGGGTCATTTTCCTGATCCTCCTGATCGTGGTCACCATCCCCCTCATCATAAGCGTCGGGGGGCAGATACCGCCGACGCCGCCCGTTGAGGGTGCGTATGACGCCGTCGCGTCACTCAATCCCGGGGACCTCTTGATGGTCTCGATCGACTTCGACGCGACATCGGCTCCCGAACTCATGCCGATGCTCGAGTCGGTGCTACGCCAGGCCTTCAAGAAGGACGTCAAGGTCGTGATGCTCGGCCACATCGCAATCGGCCTTCCGCTGGGCCACATGGCTCTCGAGCGGATCGCGGACGAGTACGGCAAGGTCTACGGCGTCGACTACGTCGACCTCGGATACCGCCCCGGGTACATAGCGGTGATGATCGCGATGGGCCGCGAGCTGCGGGACGTATTCGCGACCGACTACCGCGGCACCAGCCTGGACGAGATGGAGTTAACGAGAAACCTGCACTCGTACGAGAACTTCGAACTCCTCTTCGGGTTCGAGCACGGCGCGGTCATCGACTACTGGGTGCGGTACGCCCAGGCGCGGTTCGGGCAGAGGATGGCCTTCGGCACCACGGCCGTCATGGCGCCCGACGCTTATCCGTACCTGCAGGCCGCGCAGATAGAGGGCCTGGTGGGCGGCCTCAAGGGCGCCGCCGAGTACGAGACGCTCATAGGCGTGCCCGGGCTGGGCACGCGTGGGATGCCGGCGCAGCAGTGGGCGCACCTGCTCGTCATCGGCTTCATAATCCTCGGGAACCTTGGCTACTTCTTCACTCGCGGGAAGAAGTCCAGGGGCCCGCGGACAGGCTAGTGCGGGAGATCGTCTGAGATGGGTCCGCTCACGGTGACTATAGGAACGTGGTTGGCCGGCTTCCTCACGCTGGCCATATTGTCCTTCCTCTACAAGGACAACCCGTTCTACAAGCTCGCGGAGCACCTTTACGTCGGCATCTCGGCCGGGTACTGGCTCATCTACGTTGCCTTCTTCGACGTGAAGCCGATGCTATGGGACACGTTCGTCACGGAGACCGGGGTCGAGAAGTGGATCATCCTCGTGCCGGGCGCCCTCGGCCTGATCATGCTGTCCAGATGGTTCACCAAGATCGCGTGGTTGTCCAGATGGCCGATCGCCTTCACGGTCGGCGTCGGCGCCGGGCTCGGCATCACGGCGAACATCCAGGGGTACGTCATCCCGCAGGTCGCCGCCACCATGCTTCCGCTCAGCGGTTTCAACCTGGTGACGGTGAACAACCTCGTCCTGCTCGTCGGCGTGGTGACGACGATCATGTACTTCTACTTCTCAAAGCCGCATCGCGGCGTCCTCTCGTGGACGGCGAAGATAGGGATCGTGTTCATCATGGTCTCGTTCGGAGCGTCGTTCGGGTACACGCTGATGGCGCGTGTCTCACTCCTGATCGGTCGCCTCTACTTCCTGCTGGCCGACCTGTTCCACGTGATCAAGTAGCCCTCGGGCGTCAGCCCGCCCACCTCGAGAGGTCGACGGCATCGCTGGTCGCGAACACGGCGGCCGGGGACCGACCGTCGACCATCCGAATGGCCGCCCTGAGCCCCCTGAACCCGTTCGCGAACAGGAGTTCGACTGCTGACGGATAGCGCGCGGACACGCCGGTGACTACCCTGGTGATCCCAGAGCCGACCGCTACGCCGAGCATCTGCTGCAGCAGACGCCGCACGACCGCCCACGCGTTCGCCCCGGGCCGGACCGCCAGAACGTGTATGTAGGCCCTGCCGGACGTGTCGCTGACCCGGAAGGGTTCAGTCCTCAGTATCGCGAAGCCGTCGACGTCACCTCCATCGAGACTGAAGAACGTCTCACCGAACCTGTGCGCCTCGATGGCCTTCACCTCACACATGTGGTCGAGGCCGGGAAGAATGGCGTTCCCGATCTCCCTTACGCCGGCCGACAGCCGGCGACGGGCCAACGGGCCCTGGGTGCTCCACGCGCACGTCTCGCCGGGTTCGGCGCGACCGAGTTCGCCGGCCTGGCGAAGGAGCGGGTACTCGACCATCACGGTGGGGTGCGCGACCACGAGGCCCGACTTCACGTAGAGCCCTATGTTGGCTCCGCTCTCGGGCATCGTCTCGAGCCCCACGATCTCGGACCGCCCCCTCAGATACTCCATTACGCAACCCACGAGAGCCTTGCCGATCCCCTGGCCATGGAACTGCGTCGGAACGCCGAACGTGCCGAACCACCCCACGTTGCCCCAGTTCCGGGCCAGAACGAAACCCACTATCGAACCCTCGGCCGCGACGGCCACCAGGTTCCCCTCGGGGCAGATGGAGGTCGAGTACCTGAGTTCGGCCACCGAACGCTCCGGCAGTGCCTCCGGATCCCGGCGATAGACGCGGTACCAGTCGGTGAAGACGCCGGCCTCTATCTCGGCCACTGCGGGCAGGTCCGCGTCGTTCATCACCCTTATCGAGAAGTCCATCGCCATTCTGTTGCTCCGGATATCTCACCGCTCGCGGCGGTGCGGACCCATCACTTCTCGCCGTGGTCGTTGTGAACGTGAGACTGCGCCAGGCGCTTTGCCGTGTGCGGCCCCATCCGAAGCGCCGTCACCTCACCTTCGGGCCCCACGTCGAAGCTCATCGGCATGAGCCTTGCGAAGGCCAAGTGGTACCCCACGAAGTCGGTGCTCGTGACGGGTCCCATCAGCACGTTCACGGCGAACCCATGCTGGTCCAGACCGACGAGCTTGCCGTCGCGCCACCAGAGGCTCAGGTCGTCCATGCCTCCGATCCCGTTCCGGACGCGCACGCTCGTCATGACCGTTCCCATGTCGTCCATCGGGATGCTCCCGAGGGAAACGGCGGCGATGGGCTGAGAGCCGGTGCTCTGGGCGAAGTCGTTGATCTCGGCGGTCAGCAGCGCCTGGACCCTCTGTGCGAGGGCCTCGTCGCCCAGTTCGGAGACGAACACACTGAGATCGCCGGACACCGCCGCGGCGACGAGCCTGTTGGCCCTCCGGTTGAGGTCGTCGTATGTGGTGTCCGCGGCGCCCGGGGCGAAGAGAGCGTTCACGACGTCCTGGTCGAACGTGCTGAACCGCAGCATCCCGCCGTTGCGCTCGATCGAGATGCGCCCGCCGCTCGAGAGCGCGTAGCTCCCCACGGCCCTGTCGAGCTGCTCATCGCCGATGTCGACGGGAAGCGGAGGCGTCACCACCTCCCCTCCGAACGCCAGCTCCTCTATTTCTCCCCTCACGACCTCGAAGAGCGGCACGCCCTGGAAGTCCCTGTTGCAGAAGAGGACGATCACCATGTCCTCATCGACGAACCACCGGAACTCGGCGCTGGCGCCCAGGTCGCTTCCGCCGTCGTGCTGGACGAGGAGGCCGCGCGGACTCTGCAGAACGTCCCAGCCGTAGCCGTAGTCGTTCAGGAAGGGTGTCCAGAGCTTCCGCTTCTCGTGCTCGTTCAGCACGGCCTCTCCCTTGAGAGCCTCGTACCACCGGAACATGTCGCCCAGATCCGAGAGAATCCCGCCGTTGCCGATCAGGTTCCAGTAGGGATAGTCCCTATCGAGAGGCGTTCCGTTGTCGGTGTCACCGGTGTACCAGTGGGCCACGACGGCGCGGCTCCAGTCGGGCAGCCTGTATCCGGTCATCGTCATCCCGGCGGGGGTAAGGATGTGCTCGGCGAGGTAGTCCTCGTACGTTCGGCCGGAGACGATCTCCACGACGGCGGCCAAGAGGCTGTAGCCGGCGTTGGAGTACATCATTTGAGTGCCCGGCTCGAACGCGAGCGGCGCATCCATCGCCCGGCGGATCATCTCATCGCGCCCGACGACCTCGAAGTCGCTGCCGGTCGATTGCACGATGCCGGACGTGTGCGTGAGGAGGTTGTGCAGCGTGATGGTCTGCTTGTCCTCGGGGACTCCGTCGACGTGATCGGACAGCAGGTCGTCGGTCGAGAGCAGCCCGTCCATCTCCAGCCGCAGTATCGCCGCGGCGGTGAACTGCTTGGTGACGGAGCCGGTCGTGAAGATCGTGGCCGCCGTGTTCGGCACGCCGTCGCCGACATCGGCCATCCCGTAGCCCTTCGAGAGCTCGATCTCGCCGTCGTTCGAGACGAGAAGGGCGCCGGCGAACCCGTAGGGCGTCAGGGCGGTAAGGAAGTCGTCGAGAGCAGCGCCCATGCCCGGGCGCACCACGGTCACACCGTCCCCTCCCGCGCACGAGCCCAGGAACGCCGTAGACCCCATCAACAGCACGACCATCCACATCGAAAAAGAACGCGCCTGCGCGGTCAGGTTTCGGAACACGTCATCCCTCGCTCTCGCAGAACTCGGACAGGAAGCCAATGGCCCACTTGACCCATCCACCGATGCGCTTCTTGAACCGCGGGTTCCTCCGTGCCGTCGAGTGCGCCCACAACATGAGCGACACGCAGCGCGCGCACATGAGCGTATCCAGGTGGGGTGACAGACCCTCGGGGAGCGGACGCACGGCTTCATAGGCCTCGAGAAGAGCGTCGCGCCAGACCGGCCAGTCCTTCTTGCCCCGGTGGTCGAACAGCGCGACGGCCATGTCGTAGAGCCAGGGGCCGTCCGCGCAATCGTCGAAATCGATCGGGCGAGCCTCGCCACCGCCGAAGAGCATGTTGTCGAGGCTCAGGTCGGCATGGATCAGGCCGAAGGCCTCGGGACCCTCCCCCAGTTCCTCCATCACGTCCGCGGTCCTTCTGGCGGACGCCTCGTAGAGCCGGCGCTCCCCCAGAGGAAGCGTTTCCCAGACCCACGACTCGTCCGTGCCGGCAGTCCCGGGCGTCTCGAATAGGCCGTCCCAGTCCCATCGCCCCCTGACGAAGTCCTCGGGGCGCTCCCAGGACCCGGCGTGCAGGTGAAGCGTTGCCATGACACGACCCACCATCGCCAGGTGGGAAGGGCGCTCGCTCTTCTTGCCGTAGGACGTCCCTTCCATCCATCGCAGGAGAGTGCACGCCCTGGGCTCCGGCACGCCCCCGTGCTCGACCAGGACGACCGACCTCCCGTCACGCGACTCGACGGGCTCGGGAACGTGCAGGTCGAGGTCGCTCCTGAGAGCGCGCAGCCACGACAGCTCGGAGGCTATCGCCGGCGCGGTCTGGTATCCGGGGCGGTGTATCCTGAGCAGGTAGCGCCCCGGCTTGTAGGGAGCGCCGGGCCCCTTCCCCCGCCCGTCGCTCGCGGCCCGCACCTCGAATGTCGTGTTCTCGGCGTGCGCCATGTGCTTGAGAGCAGGAGAACGGATGCCGAACTCCCGCAACGCCGACTCGCCCATGGATCTAAGACGCTCGATCTGTCCCCGGTATGTCAGTTCCTCGAAGGGCTTCAAACCACGCCTCCGGTAGATTCCTCTGGATCTCTCTTGACCACAGCCAGTGTGATGTCGTCGAAGCGGGGTGCGTCGCCGATGAATTCCTGGACCGCATCGAAGATGGCGACCCTGATGTCCAGGGCAGAGCGCGTCTTGTTCGCGCGGGCATGATGCAGGAGGCGTTCCTCTCCAAAGAACTCCTCAGCCATGTTCTGGGCCTCCGTCACCCCGTCGGTGTACAGCACCGCCGCCTCTCCGCGCTCGATCTTGACGCTGGCGGACTCCCAGACCGCGTCATTGAGAAGTCCCAGAGGCACGCCGGTGCTAGGCAGGTGATCCACGTCGTCGGTGCCTGAGTTGCGGAGCAGGCAGGGCGGGTTGTGCCCGGCGTTCGCGTAGTGGAACCGGCCCGAGGACGGGTCCAGCACGCCGTAGAACGCGGTCACGTACAGGTCGTCGTCCGTGTCCTCGAGAATGCGGCGGTTCGTCGCCGTGAGCACCGATTCCGGCCTGTCGGGGTACTCGAACGCGAACGTGCGGATCAGCGTCCTGGCCAGCGCCATGTAGAGCGCCGCCGGGACGCCCTTTCCAGACACGTCCGCGACGAGGAAGCCCCACGTGCCTCTCGGCAGAGGAATGATATCGATGAAGTCGCCGGACGCCTCGCGCGCGGAATCGATCATCGCCCTGACCTGCCATCCGGGTATGTCGGG
>CAYNQF010000085.1:0-4094 GCA_964399265.1 uncultured bacterium
GTGCTTCGGGAGAAAGGATTCGTCTGATGAAAGAGATCCTCGTTCTCGCGGAGCACAGGGAAGGTGAACTCCGCGACGTGACGTTCGAGATGCTGGGGAAGGCGCGCTCGCTGGGCGAGGCGGCCGGGGCGCCCGTCTCCGCACTGCTGCTCGGCGCCGGCGTAGGCTCAATGGCCGACGAACTCAAGGCGCATGCCGACGAGGTGCTGGCGCTCGACCACGGCAACCTCAAGAACTTCAACTCGGCCGTCTACCAGCCGGTGCTCGCCGATATCGTGAAGTCCCGCAAGCCCGGGCTGGTCATGATCGGCCACACGGCGTTCGGCGTCGACCTGGCACCGAGCCTGGCGGTCGAACTCGGGCTGCCTCTCGCGACGGACTGCATCGGCCTCGACTACGACGGCGGCACACTCAAGGCCACGCGGCAGATCTACGAGGGCAAGGTCAACGCGTCGGTCTCTTTCGGCGGCGCGCCGACCTGCGTCGTGACGGTCCGCGCGTCCGCGTTCCCCGTCGAGGAGACCTCGGGCGCCGGGAAGGTGACCGAACTCGATACGGCGGTCCCCGAAGAGCCAGCGATGCGCAGGTTCCTGGAGTACGTCGAGGCGGCCGTCGGCGACGTCGACATCACCAAGGCCGACGTCATCGTGTCGGTAGGACGCGGCATCCGCGAGCAGGAGAACCTGCCGATGATCGAGGAGCTGGCGGGACTCCTGGGCGGAGTCGTCGCCTGCTCTCGGCCTGTCGTCGACGCCGGGTGGCTCGGCAAGGACAGGCAGGTGGGCTCGTCCGGCAAGACGGTGAAGCCCAAGCTCTACCTGGCCATCGGCATCAGCGGCCAGTTCCAGCACCTGAGCGGAATGAAGGCGGCGGAGACCATCGTCGCCATCAACAAGGACCCGAAGGCCCCGATCTTTGCCCAGGCCGACTACGGCATCGTCGGCGACCTCTTCAAGGTCGTGCCGGCGCTCAAGGACAAGATCGGCGAGCTTCGCGCCTAGCGCTTACATCTCCACCGGAGAGACAGAGTGGACCAGGCAAAGAAGGCAAGTGGGGCGGAAGAGCGGCGTCTCGGCGTGTACATCTGCCACTGCGGCGTGAACATCGCGCGCACCGTGGACGTGGAGAGCGTCGCTGCTGCGGCCGCTTCGTTCCCCGGCGTCGCGGTCGCCAAGACGTACCAGTACATGTGCTCCGACCCGGGGCAGAACCTGATCAAGGCCGACATCGAGGAACACGGGCTAACGGGCGTGGTGGTGGCGGCGTGTTCGCCCAGGATGCACGAGCCTACGTTCAGGGCGGCGCTCTCCGACGCCGGCGTCAACGCGTACATGCTCGAGATGGCCAATATCCGTGAGCAGTGCTCCTGGATACACGACGATCGGGAAGACGCCACCGCGAAGGCCGTCGACCTGGTGAGGGCGGCGGTTGCGCGCGCGGGCAGGCTCGACGGGCTGCAGGAGCGCGAGATACCGGTCACCCCGGCGGCGCTCGTGATAGGCGGAGGCATTGCCGGCATCCAGGCCGCTCTCGACATCGCGGACGCCGGCTACCAGGTCTACCTGGTCGAGAAGGAGCCGTCGATCGGCGGGCACATGGCCCAGCTCGACAAGACGTTCCCGACCCTCGACTGCTCCGCGTGCATCCTGACGCCCAAGATGGTCGACGCGTCGAGGCATCCGAACATCGAGCTCATGACGTACAGCGAGATAGAGGACATCTCCGGCTACATCGGGAACTTCAGGGTGAGGGTGAGGCAGAAGGCGCGCTACGTCGACGTGGACGCGTGCACCGCCTGCGGCGACTGCGTCGTGGTCTGCCCCGTTACCTCGCCCAACGAGTTCGACGAGGGACTCGCCACCAGGAAGGCCATCTACCAGCCGTTCCCGCAGGCCGTGCCGGCGGCCTTCGTCCTCGACATGGACGAGTGCCTGGGCACGAACCCGATCGCGTGCGGCAGGTGCCTCGAGGCCTGCGACAAGAAGTGCATCAACTACGACGACGTCGACAAGATCGTCGAACTGGACGTGGGCACCATCGTCGTTGCGACGGGCATGGACGTGTTCGACGCCAGACAGCTCTCGCGTCTCGGTTACGGCATCTACGACAACGTCATCACCGGACTCGAGTTCGAGCGCATGGTGAGCGCGGGTGGTCCCATACAGGGCGGAGTCATCAAGCTGTCCGACGGCACCGAGCCCAAGTCGGTCGTCTTCATCAAGTGCGTGGGCTCCAGGGACGAGACGGTCGGCAACGAGTACTGCTCACGCGTGTGCTGCATGTACACGGCGAAGCAGGCCCATCTCGTTCGGGAGAAGCTGCCGAGGGCCGAGCTCACCATCTTCTACATCGACGTCCGTGCGTTCGGGAAGAACTACGAGGAGTTCTACGACCGCGTGCGCAAAGAGAACGTGGTCTACAGGCGCGGCAACGTGTCCGAGATCTACAAGCGCGGCGACAAGCTCGTCGTGCGCGCCGAGGACACACTCATCGGTGAGCCGGTGGAGGTCGAGACCGATCTCGTCGTGCTGGCGGTCGGGCTCGTGCCGCGGCCCGAGACGAACGAGCTTGCGAAGATGCTCAAGCTCTCGCGTTCCTCGGACGGGTTTCTCATGGAGGCCCACCCGAAGCTTCGTCCGGTCGACACGTCGGTCGAGGGCGTGTTCGTGGCGGGATGCTGCCAGGGCCCGAAGGACATCCCGGACGCCGTTGCGCAGGCGAAGGGCGCCGCGTCGTCGGCCATGATCCCGATGTCGCGCGGCACGGTGCGCGTCGAGGCCCTGACGGCCGCCGTCGACGAGGACATCTGCTCCGGCTGCCGTATCTGCGTGAGCGTCTGCCCGTACGACGCGCTCGCATACGACGAGAGAGACGACGTATCCAAGGTGAACGAGGCGCTCTGCAAGGGCTGCGGCACGTGCGCCGCGGCGTGCCCGTCGAGCGCCATCACGATGAGCCACTTCACGGCCGAGCAGATGCTCGCTCAGGTCGTAGCCCTCATCGGAGGTAGCGATGGCTGATCTCAAGAAGGAGCGCGAAGCGTGGGAGAAGAAGGCCACCGACTCCTCGAAACAGCGCGACGCGCTCTTCACGTCGATCTCGGGTGAAGAGGTCGACCTTATCTACACGCCGGACGACGTCGCCGGGATGGACTACATGCGCGACCTCGGGTTCCCCGGCGAGTTCCCCTACACCAGAGGTGTGCGGCACAACATGTACCGCGGCCGGCTCTGGACCATGCGGCAGTTCTCCGGTTTCGGGACGCCGGAAGACTCGAACCAGCGCTACAAGTTTCTCCTGGCACACGGGCAGACTGGTCTCTCGGTCGCGTTCGACCTGCCGACCATCATGGGCTACGACTCCGACCACGAGCGCGCCGAGGGCGAGGTCGGGGTGTGCGGCGTCGCCATAGACTCGCTGCGCGACATGGAGGTCCTCTTCGACGGCATTCCGCTCGACAAGGTGTCGACGTCGATGACCATCAACGCGCCCGCGGCCATCCTCCTGGCCCTCTACATCTGCGTCGGGGAGAAGCAGGGCGTCTCGTCGAAACAGCTCAGGGGCACGATCCAGAACGACCTCCTCAAGGAGTACATCGCTCAGAAGAGCTGGATCTTCCCGCCCAAGCCGTCGATGCGCATCATCACCGACATCATGTCCTACTGCGCCGAAGAGGTCCCGCAGTGGAACACCATCTCGATCTCCGGATACCACATCCGCGAGGCGGGCTCGACCGCCCTGCAGGAACTCGCGTTCACGCTGGCCGACGGGTTCGCGTACGTCGAGGCGGGAATTGCGGCCGGCATGGACGTCGACACGTTCGCGCCGAGGCTCTCGTACTTCTTCAACTCCCACATGGACTTCTTCGAGGAGATCGCGAAGTTCAGGGCGGCGCGCCGCATCTGGGCGCAGGACATGCGCGACAAGTACGGTGCGAAGGACCCGCGGTCCTGGCTCCTGCGCTTCCACACGCAGACCGCCGGGTGCAGCCTCACCGCGCAGCAGCCCTACAACAACATCGTCCGCACCGCGCTCGAGGCGCTGGCGGGCGTCCTGGGCGGCACGCAGAGCCTGCACACGAACTCGATGGACGA
>CAYNQF010000085.1:4194-10241 GCA_964399265.1 uncultured bacterium
GAGGGGACCGACAACCTGATGCCGCACTTCCTGAACTGCTGCCGCGTCTACGCGACCGAGGGAGAGATGATAGGCGTCCTGAGGGACGTCTTCGGTGAGTATCGCGAGCCTCCGACCTACTGGTAGTCGGCCGGACGCGGCAGGCCGCATCCGGTGCGAGCAACAAACGCGCCCTCACGCTCGGCGAAGCGGGCGCAGGGAGAGCAGGAGACCATGGCCGACAGGATACGTGTGCTGGTCGCCAAGCCGGGTCTGGACGGTCACGACAGAGGCGCTAAGGTCGTAGCGAGCGCCCTGCGCGACGCCGGCATGGAGGTCATCTACACCGGGCTTCACCAGACGCCCGAGATGATCGTCAACGCAGCCATCCAGGAGGACGTCGACGTCGTCGCAATGAGCATCCTCTCGGGCGCTCACATGACGATGTTCCCGCGCGTGCTCGAACTCCTCAAGGAGAATGGCGTCGACGACGTGGTCGTCACCGGCGGCGGAATCATCCCGGAAGAGGACATGGGCAAGCTCGTGTCGATGGGCGTCGACCGGCTCTTCGGTCCCGGCACCGACACGAGAGAGATCGCGTCGTATCTTCGCGAAGCGGTACAGAAGAAGCGCGGGGACAGGTAGGAACGAAGGATCGGCGGAGCACGGAACTCCCCGAGGGAGTCGTCCGCGCCCGTTGCCGCCCCTGGAGGGACCATGTTCGACCTCACCGAGGGCCAGCAGAGGACCAGAGAGCGCATCCGTGCGTTCGCCGAGAGCGAGATAGCGCCGCTCGCGGCGTCGATGGACCGCGCCGGCGACTTCCCTCGTGAACTCCTGCGCGCGATGTTTCAGAACGGCCTAATGTCCATCCTCGTTCCCGCGGCTTACGGCGGGCGCGGGGCTCCGATGCTCGACTACGTGACCGCGGTCGAGGAAGTGGCCCGGGCGGACGCCAGCTCGGCGCTCGTGATGTCCATTCACAGCTCGCTCGTGACGGCGCTGCTCTCGGAGTTCGCGTCCGATTCCATGAAAGAGGCATACCTTCCGCGTCTGGCCGAGAAGTCGGTCGGCGCGTTCGCGCTGACCGACGAGAATCCCTCGAGTCCGACGAAGGCCCTGGAGACGGGCAGGGCGTTCGTAGCGAACGGGACGAAGATGTACATCACGAACGGCCCCGTCGCGGACATCGTGTTGCTCTTCGCCGTCACCGGAGAGGTTGAGGTGGAGAAGGGTGGCAAGACGACGAAGCGCGACGAGGTGAGCGCGCTCCTCCTGGAAGCCCCGTCGGAGGGGCTCACGAGGTCGAGCGCCGGGACCAAGCTCGGGCTCTCGGCGGCGCCCGTGGGAAGGCTCGTGTTCAAGGACGTCTCCATTCCGGCCGACCGCCTCGTCGGCGAGCGCGGCGCGGGATTCAGGATGGCGATGAGGGCGCTCGACGGGGGACGCATCGCTGCGGCCGCGATGGGAGTCGGCATCGGCCAGGCAGCGCTCGACGCGGCGACCGCCTACGCGCGGACGAGAGTCACGCAGGGCCAGCCGATATCCAGGTTCCAGGCCGTGCAGCTCATGGTCGCCGAGGCGTCCACGAGGCTCGAGGCCGCCAGGGCCCTCACGTATCAGGCGGCTTCGATGGCCGACAGGGGAGAGCCCATCACCAAGGTCGCGGCCCAGGCAAAGCTCTTCGCTTCCGAGACCGCGTCGTTCGTCGCTTCGAAGGCGCTGCAGGTGCACGGTGGTTCCGGCGTCGTCCGCGACCTGCACGCCGTCGAGCGCTATTTCAGGGACGCTCGCGTGCTCGAGATCATAGAGGGCACGTCTGAGATACAGAAGCTGGTCGTGGCCGGTCAGGAGCTTAGGGGCTAGCGCCGCCGCGCACGCGATCCGCACGCTCAAGGTCGAGGCACGGGTCCTCGGCCTGACAGGAAAGGCATCCATGGCAAGCAAGAGAACGCATCTCGGGGACGTAGAGCTGGTGAGTCTCGACGCGGGCGTCTTCTACTATGACGGCGGCGCGATGTTCGGCGGCGTGCCCAAGGTGATGTGGAACGAACTCATTCCGTCCGACCCGAAGAACCGTATCCCTCTCACGATCTCGCCCCTTCTCATAGAGCAGGGCGACAGGAAGATACTGGTCGACACCGGTTTCGGCGGCGTTCACGTCGACAAGGACGTCAAGTACTACGAGTTCGATCCGTCGGTGAACGTGCTTACGGCGCTCGCCCAGGAGGGCGTCGAGCCGGGCGATATCGACACCGTCGTGCTCACGCATCTTCATTCGGACCACGCCGCCTTCTCCACGACGAACGGGCCCGACGGTCCCGTCCCGACGTTTCCGAACGCCAGATACGTCGTGAACGACATAGAGTGGGAGACGGTGTTCGACCCGGACCCGCGGAGCGCGGCGGCCTACCGCTCCGAGGACTACGTGCCCATCGAGCAGGCCGGACAGCTCGATCTCGTGGGCGAGGAGGCCGACCTCGGCGACGGGGTCTCGGTCATCCGGACCGGTGGGCACACGGCGGGCCACATCATGGTCCTGGTCGAGAACGAGGGGCAGGCCGCCGTCTACCCGGCGGACCTCATCCCCAGCCGTTACCACGTTCGCATCCCGTACGTCGCCGGCATCGACCTGTTTCCGCTCGAGGTCATCGCTCGCAAGGAAGAGCTGCTCCGCGCGGCCGCCGAGGGCGGTTGGGTGGTCATCCTCGACCACGACGCCATCGGCAACGTCGGCCACATCGAGAAGGACGCACGCGGCAGGTACGTGTTCAAGGACCTGGAGAGCTGAGACGTCGCACGCCGACGCGAGCCGCACAGGAGGCTCTGACCCATGTCGAGGGAAGACAAGTTCAGGGAACTCGAAGAGAGGATGAAGGCTTCTCGCCTGGGCGGGGGAGAGGACCGCATCAAGCGCCAGCACGACGCCGGCAAGCTGACGGCGTGGGAGAGGCTCGAGGTCCTGCTGGACGAGGGGAGTCTGCGAGAGGTCGACTCCCTCGTGACGCACCGCTGCACCGACTTCGACATGGACAAGAAGCGCATACCGGGCGACGGCGTCGTCACCGGCTACGGCACGATCGACGGCCGGCTCGTCTACGTGTTCGCGCAGGACTTCACCGTCTTCGGCGGTTCCCTGTCGAAGGCTCACGGCGAGAAGATCTGCAAGATCATGGACCTCGCGATGAAGAACGGTGCGCCGGTCGTCGGCCTGAACGACTCCGGCGGCGCCAGGATCCAGGAGGGCGTCTGGAGCCTGGGCGGGTACGCCGAGTACTTCCTCCGCAACGTGCTCGCCTCGGGCGTCGTTCCGCAGATATCCGCCATCATGGGGCCGTGCGCCGGAGGTGCCGTCTACTCGCCGGCCATCACCGACTTCGTCTTCATGGTCGACAAGACGAGCTACATGTTCCTGACCGGGCCCGACGTCATCAAGACAGTCGTGCACGAGGACGTGACGCACGAGGACCTGGGCGGCGCCACCGTGCACAACACGAAGAGCGGCGTCGCGCACTTCCAGAGCAAGAACGAGGCGGCGTGCCTTCACGACATCCGGAAGCTGCTCTCGTTTCTTCCATCGAACAACACCGAGGACCCGCCTCTTCACGAGTGCAAGGACGACCCTGAGAGGCGCGACCCCGAGCTGGACACTATCGTTCCGGACAACCCGAACAAGCCCTACGACATGAAGAACGTCATCAGGCGCATCGTCGACGACGGCGACTTCATGGAGGTTCACGAGCACTTCGCCGGGAACATAGTCGTCGGGTTCGCCCGCATGGGCGGTCGTCCCATCGGCATCGTCGCCAACCAGCCGGCGGTGCTCGCCGGCGTGCTCGACATCGACTCGTCGGTGAAGGGCGCCAGGTTCGTCCGTTTCTGCGACGCCTTCAACATCCCGCTCCTGACGCTCACGGACGTGCCCGGGTTTCTTCCTGGAACGGGCCAGGAGTTCGGCGGCATCATCAAGCACGGCGCCAAGCTGCTCTACGCCTACTGCGAGGCGACCGTGCCCAAGATCACGGTCATCACGAGGAAGGCCTACGGCGGTGCCTACGTCGTCATGAGCAGCCGGCACCTGCGCGGCGACGTCAACCTCGCGTGGCCGACGTCGGAGATCGCCGTGATGGGAGCCGAGGGCGCAGTCAACGTGCTCTATCGCCGGGAACTCACCGCTGCCGACGATCCCGATGAGCTGCGCAAGAAGCTGACCGACGACTTCCGCGAGAAGTTCTCGAACCCTTACATCGCCGCGGAGGCCGGGTTCATAGACAGGGTGATAGTCCCGAGAGACACGCGGCCCGTCATCATCGACGCGCTCGCTATGCTCAAGAACAAGCGGGACTCGAACCCGCCGAAGAAGCACGGGAACATACCGTTGTAGAGGAGGCGCGCGGGCGTCGGGCTCTGCCGGTCCCCTCGCTTCGCGACCGCCGCTACGGCGCAGCCACACTGCGGTCTGCGCCTGCGGCTCCCCAGCTGCGCTCGGGGGAAGGCAGACCCCGACGCCCGTGGCCACGGCCACACTGGAGCGTTCGTGTTCTCGAAGGTCCTCGTAGCCAACAGGGGCGAGATCGCCGTGCGCGTGATCCGCGCGCTCGAGGAGATGGGCATCGACTCGGTGGCCATCTACTCGGACGCCGACCGCACCGCGAGGCACGTGCGCTTCGCGACGGAGGCCTATCGCATCGGCCCGCCGCTGCCGGCGAAGAGCTACCTGGACATCGACGCCATCGTCGCGTTGGCGAAGAGGGTCGGCGCCGAGGCGATACATCCGGGGTACGGGTTCCTCGCGGAGAATGCCGGCTTCGCGCGAGCATGCGAGGAAGCGGGGCTCGTCTTCATCGGACCGGACAGCCGCACCATTGCCCTCGTGGGCGACAAGATGGAGGCCAGGAAGACGATGGTCGCTGCCGGCATCCCGGTCGTGCCGGGCGGCGACAGGCCTCTCTCGAGCGCCGAGGAGATAGCTGCCGAGGCCGCGCGCATAGGTTTCCCGGTCATGATGAAGGCCGCGGCGGGCGGCGGCGGCAAGGGCATGCGCACCGTCCACGATGCGTCGGGTCTGGCTGCGGCTGCGAAGGCCGCTCGCTCGGAGGCGGGCTCCGCTTTCGCCGACGACCGCATCTACCTCGAGAAGCTCATTGAGAAGCCGCGGCACGTCGAGTTCCAGATCATCGCCGACTCCCTCGGAAACGTGGTGCACCTGGGCGAGCGCGAGTGCTCGATACAGAGACGGCACCAGAAGCTGACCGAGGAGTCCCCTTCGCCGGCGCTCACGCCCTCGCTCAGAGCACGCATGGGCGAGGCCGCGGTCAAGGCGGCCAGGGCGGCAGGATACGTCAACGCGGGCACGATCGAGTTTCTGCTCGACGCCGACAGGCACTTCTACTTCCTGGAGGTGAACGCCAGGCTGCAGGTCGAGCACCCGGTCACCGAACTCGTGACGGGCGTCGACCTCGTGAAGGAGCAGCTGCGCGTGGCCGCGGGGGAGAGGCTCTCGTTCACGCAGGCGGAGGTGTTTCACAAGGGGCACGCCATCGAGTGTCGTATCTGTGCCGAGGACCCTGAGAACAACTTCTTCCCGTCGACCGGACTCATCGAGAGGATGCGCGACCCCTCAGGTCCCGGCGTCAGGGTCGAGAGCGGCATTCACGTCGGCTACGAGGTTCCCATCTACTACGACCCGCTCATCTCCAAGCTCCTCGTCTGGGCGCCGACGCGCGCCGAGGCCATAGAGAGGATGAAGCGGGCGCTCGACGAGTACCAGATAGAAGGCATCAAGACGACGATACCGTTCCACAAGGCAGGCATGGAGAGCGAGGCGTTCCGCAGCGGCGAGTTCGACACGAGCTTCGTCGACGAGGTCTTCTACCCGAACTACGCGGGGCGCGGGACGACACACCCGGACATCGCGGCCGTCGCCGCGGCGCTCGTCGCGGACGCCGAGCGCTCGAAGCCGAAGCCGCTGTCGGAGTCGGATGGCGGAGGCCGGGGCGGCAGCTGGAAGCGACCGGCCGGCACGGCGCCGTGGGGCGGGTGGCAGCTGCATCAGAAGTGACGCGCCG
>CAYNQF010000086.1:0-10162 GCA_964399265.1 uncultured bacterium
AAGGGGTCGCGCGGAATGCGCATGGAGGAAGTGGTTGAGTCGCTGGTGAAGGGGGCGCCCGCCTCCTGATCCGGCCCGGGAGCCTGGTGCTCCCCATCGGAAAAGGGCTGTCATGTTCTATCATCTCCTATATCCCCTGCGGGACTACATTTCTGCATTCAATGTGTTCCGCTACATTTCCTTCCGATCGGCGTACGCGGCGGTGACAGCCCTGCTCATAAGCTTCCTCCTCGGCCCCTTGTTCATCCGCTGGCTTCGCAACAGGCAGCTCACGGATGGAGCGCGTGAGTTCCTTCCGGACTCGCACGCCGCGAAGGTCGGGACGCCCACGATGGGCGGTCTCATGATCCTCGTCGCGACGCTCGTTCCGACGCTGCTCTGGGCGAGGCTGGACAACGACTTCGTGTGGATCATGGTCCTGGCGACGCTCTGGCTCGGCGCCGTCGGTTTCACGGACGACTATCTCAAGGTCGTCAGGAAGCGTCGCAAGGGGCTCGTGGCCCGCTACAAGCTGGCCGGCCAGCTCGGGCTTGGTCTCGTGATCGGACTCTTCATCTACTACGTCGGGATCATCCCCAACGCGACCGACGTGCAGGTGCCGTTCCTCAAGGACGCGGTCATCTCGCTGGGGGCGCTATATGTGCTGTTCGTGATGATCACGATCACGGCGAGTTCGAACGCGGTCAACCTGACGGACGGGCTCGACGGACTGGCCATCGGCTTGAGCGTCTTCTGCGCTCTGGCCTTCGCCGGCATGAGCTACGTGACGGGCAACGTGAAGTTCAGCGACTACCTGAACATTCCCTACATAGCCGGGACGGGAGAGCTGACCGTCTACTGCTCGGCGCTGATCGGCGCCTCACTCGGGTTCCTCTGGTTCAACGCGCATCCGGCCGAGGTCTTCATGGGCGACACCGGGTCGCTGGCCGTGGGAGGGGCTCTGGGGACCATGGCGGTCCTGATCCGCAAGGAGATCTGGCTCATCCTCGTCGGCGGCGTGTTCGTGCTCGTCGCCGCCTCGGTGATCATCCAGATCCTTTCCGTGAAGCTCCGCGGGAAGAGAGTCTTCCTGATGTCGCCTCTCCACCACCACTTCCAGAAGAAGGGGTGGCCGGAGAGCAAGGTGGTCGTCCGCTTCTGGATAGCCGGAGCGCTCTTCGCGCTCCTGTCGCTGTCGACGCTGAAACTGCAGTGATCCGGAAAGTCCGGCGGGGCACGCGGTCGGGCCCGGTCGGACCGGCCGTACCGCGAGAGAGGTAGATGACGTGATCACGGGATGGGCAGACGACAGGAAGAAGACGAGGCGCCGCGATAACGGCAATCACGTCCGGTTCGACCTGAACGGTCGCCGCGTGGTCGTCATCGGCCTCGCTCGCAGCGGCAAGGCCGCCGTGGAACTTCTCCTGTCGCGCGGGGCGCGCGTGACCGCGACCGATTCCAGGGACGCCGAAGCGCTCGGTATCGGGCCCGACTCCTGGAAGGGACGCGGCGTCCGGCTCGAGCTGGGCGGACACACGGCGGGCGTCCTCCACGGCGCCGACCTCGTCGTGGTGTCGCCCGGGGTCCCGTCCGACACGCCGATCGTGCTCGATGCGGCCGAGCGGTCGATCCCGGTGATAGGCGAACTCGAACTCGCGTACCGTGTTTCGAAGGGCACGTGGCTGGCGGTCACCGGCACCAACGGCAAGACGACGACGACCTCGCTGCTCGGAGAGCTCGTGAAACGCACGGGACGGCCGACGGTCGTGGCCGGCAACATCGGCGTCGCCGTCTCCGCCGAGGTTGCGAGGATCCCTGACGACGGCTACGTCGTGGCCGAGGTGTCGAGCTTCCAGCTGGATACGATAGACGCGTTCAGGCCGAGGGTCGCGGTGCTCCTCAACATCACTGAGGACCACCTCGACAGGTATTCGTCGTTCGGGTCCTACGCCGCCTCCAAGGCCGGGATATTCGAGAACCAAATATCGACCGACTTCGCGGTGGTCAACATCGACGACCCGCTCGTCGCCGAGATGTCGAGCGTCCTGGGCGCTACGGTCATACCCGTCAGCACCCGGCGCGAGGTCGCGGGCGGCGTCTTCGTCAGGGATGGCGTCCTGATCTCCCAGGTGGGTGGCATCGAGCGCCCGATCATCGAGACGTCACGGTTGGGACTGCCGGGGCCGCACAACCTCGCGAACTCGGCCGCCGCCGCCGGCGCGGCGATGGCGATAGGCGTCGATACGAAGGAGGCGGCGGATGTGCTCGAGTCGTTCCGGCCGCTGCCGCACCGCCTCGAGACGGTGTGCGAGTCGGGTGGAATCACCTACGTCAACGACTCGAAGGCGACCAACGTGGAATCGGTCATGTGCGCGCTCGAGAGCTACGACCGGCCGATCGTCCTCATCGCGGGCGGCAAGGACAAGGGCTCCGACTTCGGCAGGCTTTCGGAGCTGGTCAGGGAGCACGTGAAGGCGCTCGTCCTGATCGGCGAGGCGGCACCGGCGATGAATGCGGCCTGGTCGGGCCTCGCGCCCGTGGAGGCCGCCTCCTCGCTCGAGGAAGCCGTCGAGCGCGCGACGCATCTCGCCGGGCCGGGGGAGGTCGTTCTGCTCTCGCCGGCGTGCGCGAGCTTCGACATGTTCCGCGACTTCGAGGACAGGGGGGACCAGTTCCGCGAGATAGCGCGCCGGATGTGTGAGAGGGGAGGAGTGAGTTCGTGAGAGGCACCGTTCAGTGCGACAGGACGCTCGTCTGGGTGACGCTCCTCCTCGGTCTGGTGGGGCTCATCACGGTGTACACGGCGAGCGTGCACGTCGCGGTCACGAGCTTCGGCGGGAGCGACGTATTCCTCAAGCGGAACCTCGTGCGCGCGGCCTTCGGCGTGGCCGCGCTGCTCTTCGCCTACAGGATCGACTACCGCTCCTACAGGAAGCACGCGACCAAGGCCGTCCTCGCCGCCATAGCGCTCCTCGCGCTCACGCTGATCGTCGGAACGGCGATCCGCGGCATGCGGGCGAGGCTGCTCATGTTCCAGCCGGGCGAACTCGCGAAGCTGGCGCTAGTCTTCTACCTGGCCGACGTCATGGCGCGCAGGAAGGACCTGATCTCCGACTTCAGGGAGGGCGTGCTGCCGAGGCTCGTTCTCGCCGGTGTCGTCATCTTCCTCATTCTCCTCCAGCCGGATTTCGGGAACGCACTCGCGGTTTCCGTCCTGACCCTCGTGCTGCTCTTCCTGGGAGGCGTGCGAGTGCTCCACGTGGGCGCGCTGACCGCCATGGCCGGGCTCGGCGGATGGGTGGCGACGCGAACCGTGCCTCGCATCATCGAGCGCTGGGCGGTGTGGAAGTCGTCCTTCGACCTGACCCTGAACGGCCTCGACACCCAGGGGGCCGGGTACCAGATCTACCAGTCGCTGGTGGCGCTCGGCTCCGGCGGGCTCTTCGGGCGCGGCGTCGGCGAGAGTCTCCAGCGTGCGTTCATACCCGACCCGTACACCGACTTCGCCTTCTCGATATGGGGCGAGGAACTGGGGCTCATCGGAACGCTGGCGGTTCTCGGAGTATTCGCGCTCCTCATGGTGAGGGGCCTCAAGATCGCGCGCAGGGCGCCCGACGAGTACGGGACGATCCTCGCGGCCGGCCTGACGGCGATGATCACGGTCTACGCGATCGTGAACATCGGCGTCGCCACGGCGCTGTTCCCGACCACCGGCCTTCCGCTCCCGTTCGTGAGTTACGGAGGGTCGTCGCTCGTCGTGAACATGGCCGCGATAGGCGTTCTTCTGAACATGTCGAAGCGCGTGGTACCCGAGCCAGCGTCCGTTTCGACGCGGCGCATCCCCGTGAGGACCAGCGCGGCACACGCGAAGAGAAGGAAGAGGACTTGAGGGCGATGATCGCAGGCGGAGGCACCGGAGGTCACATCTTCCCTGGCGTGGCCATAGCCGAGGCGATCGAGAGCGAGTCGCCGGGCGCCGACGTCTTCTTCGCCGGGAGGCGCGACTCCCTGGAGGAGCGAGTGGTGAGGAAGGCGGGACACGACTTCGTGGCCGTGCCATCGATGCCTCTCCGGCGGAAGGCCGACGTCCGGAACCTCGGCGTCCCCTTCGTCGTGGTGGCCGGGTACCTTACCGCGCTGCGCGCGCTCTCCTCGAGGAGACCCGACGTGGCCATAGGCACGGGGGGATTCGTCAGCGTGCCGCCGCTCCTCGCCGCATCGATGATGGGTGTCCCGGTGGTGCTCCAGGAGCAGAACTCGTATCCCGGACTCGCGACCAGGCTCATGTCGGGACGCGCCAGCGAGGTTCACGTGAGCTTCGACGACACCGAACGCCACCTTCCGAAGGCGAGGAGGGTCGTGCTCTCCGGCAATCCGGTGCGCGCTTCTCTCGGGAAGGCCGACCGGTCCGAGTCGAGGCGCACGCTCGGGCTCTCGTCCGACGGCGTCGTGGTCCTCGTTGTGGGCGGCAGCGGCGGCGCTCACAGGCTGAACGAGGCTCTCGCCGGCGCGGCCGGGTGGCTCGCGCAGGAAGGCGTAGAGGTAGTCGCGCAGACGGGCTCCAACGACGAGGAGATGGTGCGCGAGGCCGTCGCGGGCGCGGGGCTCCGGGGGGTGGTGTCGGCGTTCTTCGACGACATTGCCACCGTCTACGCGGCGAGCGACCTCGCGGTGTCGCGGGCCGGCGCCACGGCGATAGCGGAGCTGGAACTCGTCGGCCTGCCGTCGCTGCTCGTGCCCTATCCGTTCGCCACAGAGGGGCACCAGATGAAGAACGCGCGCGCGATGGAGAAGGCGGGCGCTTCGGTCGTAGTTCCGGACTCGGACTTCACGGCCGACGTGCTCGTCTCAAGGGTGAGAGAACTGATGGGGAGACGGGAGCGTTTGTCGGCGATGGCTGACGCTGCCAGGAAGCTCGCGCGGCCCGACGCGGCTGTCCGGGTCGCGCGGGCGGCACTGGCCCTCGCCGGCGAGTGGAAGAGGGGAGTAACGCAGTGACGATGTTCGGCAGGGTCAAACACGTGCACCTCGTAGGCATCGGCGGCGCCGGCATGAGCGGCATCGCCGAGGTCCTGGCGAACCTCGGGTTCGTGGTATCGGGTTCCGATCTCAAGAGGAGCGAGACGACCGACAGGCTGGAGAAGCTCGGCGCCTCCGTCTGGATAGGACACAAGGAATCCAACATCGAGGGCGCCGACGTGGTCGTCTACTCGTCGGCCGTCAACATGGCGAACCCCGAGGTGTCCGCGGCGCGGGAGCGGATGGTCCCGGTCATTCCTCGCGTCGAGATGCTCGCCGAACTCATGAGGATGAAGTTCTCCGTTGCGGTCGGCGGGACTCACGGCAAGACCACCACGACGTCGCTCATTTCCGCCGTGCTCTCGGCGGGCGGGCTGGACCCCACGGTCGTCGTGGGCGGGAAGCTCAAGACTGCCGGCAGCGGCGCCAGGCTGGGGGCGAGCGAGTACATGGTGGCCGAGGCGGACGAGAGCGACGGCTCGTTCCTCAAGCTGTCACCGACCATCTCGGTGATCACGACGATAGACGAGGAACACCTGGACTTCTACTCGGGGCTCGACGAGATCAAGGGCGCCTTCACGAACTTCGCCAACAGCGTGCCCTTCTTCGGGTGTTCGATCGTCTGCCTCGACCAGGTGAATGTTCAGGCGATTCTCGCCGACATCGAGCGGCGCATCATCACGTACGGCCTGACGACGCAGTCCGACGTGAGAGGCGACGACGTCGAGGCGTCGCAGGAGTTCACGCGGTTCAGTGTGTTCGCTGGAGGCAGGCCCCTCGGGAAGCTCGAGATAACAATGCCCGGCCTGCACAACGTCTACAACTCGCTCGCGGCCGTGGCCTGCGGCCTCGAACTCGGTGTCTCGTTCGACGCCATCGCGTCAGCGCTGCACGGTTTCGAGGGAATCGCGAGAAGGTTCGAAATCAAAGGGGAGGCCAACGATGTGCTTGTTCTGGATGACTACGGTCACCACCCGGCAGAGGTCAAGACGACTCTCAGGGCAGCGTCGGCAAGATGGGACAGAAGGCTCGTCGTTCTCTTCCAGCCGCACAGATATACGCGAACAGAGAAGTTGGCCGATCAGTTCGGACGGAGTTTCCACGACGCCGACGTACTCCTGGTCACGAGCGTCTACGCGGCAAGCGAAGAGCCGATAGAGGGCGTTAGCGGCGCCACGATCGTCGACGCGGCGCGTCGCTACGGACACCGCAACTGCGAGTACGCCGACGGGCTGGACGCGCTCTACGAGAGGGCAATGGAACTCATCGAGCCCGGCGACATCGTGATGACGCTCGGCGCCGGCGACGTGTATCGGGTCGGTGAGCGGATCCTGGAAGAACTGAAGAGCAGAACGTCGTGATGCGGGCGCTCCGGTCGGCTGCCGGCGCGCCCGGGCTTCGGAGGAAGATGGCCGTCTCCGAAACGACCATAGAGAGGCTGCGAGAGATCGCGGCGGACGGAGTCCTGGTCGACGAGCCCATGTCGAGGCACACGTCTTTCGGGCTCGGCGGTCCGGCCGACGTACTCGTGGACGCCGCCACCGAGGCGGCGCTCAAGGACTGCGCCGCGCTCCTGGCCGACGAGGGAGTTCCGACGCGGGTCCTTGGGCGCGGGACGAACGTGCTCGTGCGCCTCGGCGGCATCGACGGCGCCGTGGTCGTCGCGGGACGGGCGCTGTCGAGGCTCGAACGGGCGGGGCTCGAGGTCTCTGCCGGGAGCGGCGTGCCGCTGCCCAGGCTGCTCGCGTTCTGCGCGGACGAGGGGCTCTCCGGTCTCGAGGGGTTGGCCGGTATTCCGGGCAGCGTCGGAGGAGCGGTCGTGACCAACGCGGGGAGCCATGGCGTATCGATAGGCGACAGGCTCGTGGACGTCGTCGTCTTCGAGCCGGGCGGCAGTTCCAGCGCGGTCCCGGTGGAGGGCCTCGACATGAGCTACCGCCGCTCGTCGGTGCCCGAGGGAACCGTCGTGGAGGGCGTCAGGCTCAGGCTCGCGGAGGACGAGCCCGAGCGCGTAAGGGCCGCGCAACGCGAGATGGTCGATCGCAAGTGGCGGGCGCAGCCGTGCGGCATGAGAAGCGCGGGCTGCATCTTCAAGAACCCACCCGAGGCGCCGGCGGGCCTCCTGATAGACCGGGCCGGCCTCAAGGGAACAAGGGTGGGCGGAGCGGTTGTGTCCGACCAGCACGCGAACTTCATCGTGAACGACAGGGGCGCCACGGCTGACGACGTCGAGCGGCTCATCGAGATCGTGCAGAAGAAGGTGCGCGAGGCCGAGGGCGTCGAGCTGGAACTCGAGATCGAGGTCGTGGGAAGGCGGGCCAACTGACATGCGATCCCCCGCCATGAGGACGTGGATGAGACGGAGCGCGGGTGCGAAAAGGGCAACACCCGAGGTTCGCGCGCGGAAACGCGTGGGGACCTGCCCAGCGCCGCGCGGCCGTGAGGCGCTCTCCTGGCGCCGCATCGCCATCGTCTCCTCCGCGGTCCTCCTGGCGGGCGGGATCGGGCTCGTCTTCGTGCTCGCGCCCGGCTGGGGGCGCGGAGCAGAGCAGTTCCGCGTTGCGCGGGTCGACGTCCGCGGAGCGACGGTGTTGACCGACCGGGAGGTCCGCGAGCTGTCCGGGCTCACCGAGGGCGAGAGCCTCCTCGCGGTCAGCGTGCCAGCGGTGGAGGCGGCGGTGCTCAGCTCGCCGAGGGTCGAGCGCGTGCAGGCCTCGAAGCTCCTTCCCGACAGGGTGCTCATAAGGCTCGTGGAGAGGGAGCCGCTGGCGTTCGTGGAGACGACGGAGGGGCCGATCGAGGTGACGAGCAACATGACCGTCCTTCCACAGGTAGAGAGGACGCCGTTCGTCGACGTGCCCGTCGTTACGGGCGGCCACGTGGACCTGGAGGACGGCGGGGCCGTTGAGGACGCTGACGTCCTGGCGGCTCTGGATCTCATAGGCAGGGCACGCGACGTCTCGCGCTCCCTTTGGATGGATATTTCGGAAGTGAAGATCGCGCCGGGGTTGGGTCTGGTCATCTACACGGTAGCCGACGGGGCAGAGATCAGGGTTGGCTCCGGCGCTCTTGACGAAAGCGGCCTGAAGCGTCTCTCGCTGGTGCTTGGTGACCTGGAGGCGAGAGGCATAAGGGCCGAGACCATAGACATGAGGTTCCAGGATCAGGCGGTCGTCCGGGTCAGGCCCGGAAGCGGCGGCCGAAGAGCGTAGGAGGAGGGTGCCTCGTGAGGAAGAGCGAGATCCTGGTCGGGCTGGACCTGGGCACGAGCCGCGTCAAGGCCGTTGTCGCTGACGTGTCGGAACGCATGCTGCCCGAGGTGCTCGGAGCGGGGGACAGCCCCGCCGAGGGGATCGAGGCGGGCGTCATCGTCAACATGGAGAGGGCGGCCTCCTCGATCCGCTCGGCCGTCGAGACGGCGGAGGACAGCGCCGAGGTGGAGATCGGCAGAGTGTCGGTCTGCATGGACGGAGAGCACATCAAGGGCATCGACAGCAGGGGAGTGATCGCCGTCTCGAGGTCCGGAGGCGAGATCACGCGCGGCGAGATCGACACGGTCTTGGACGCTGCCAAAACGCTCGCTCTGCCCGTGGGCAGGGCGATCATCGACGTGCTGCCCCAGGAGTTCTTTGTGGACGGGCAGCGCGGCATCAGGGATCCAATCGGGATGTCCGGTGTCAGGCTAGGGTCCAAGGTCCACATCGTCACCGCGGCGCAGCAGGCGGTCGACAACGTAACGAGAGCCGTGCGGAAGGCCGGTCTCAAGACGGACCGCGTGACGTTCAAGCCGTTGGCGGCGAGCCTTGCGTCGCTCTCCCCGGACGAAAAGGAGCTGGGCGTCCTCGTGGTCAACCTGAGCGCCGGGACGACCGGTCTCGCTCTCTACCACTCGGGCTCAGTACAGCACACCGCATCGATAGGGTGGGGAGCCTCGAGCATCACGAACGACATCGCGGTGGGGCTCCAGGTCCCACTCTCGAGGGCCGAACAGCTCAAGCGCGATGCGGGCTGCGCGCTCGTGTCGGAGGCGAGCGGCGAGTGTATCGAGATACCGACGGTGGGAGGACGTCCTCCGCGCGAGAGCACCGGGCAGATGCTCGCCGCGATCATCGAACCCCGCGTGAGGGAGATATTCGAACTCGTCGTGAGCGAGCTCAAGAGCACGGAGTATACGACCCGCGTCCCGGCCGGCGTGGTGCTGACCGGTGGCGGAGCGAGGCTCTCCTGTGTCTCGGACGTCGCCGAAGAGGTGTTCGGTGCCTCTGCCAGGGTGGGGCTTCCCGACAGGGTCTCCGGCAGCTTCGACGCCGTCGCGGACCCGTCGTACGCCGCCGCGGTGGGGACGGTCATGTCGACGGCGGAAGCGTCGGGAGGCCCGCGGTTCAAGGGAGACCGGCCTCTCGCCGACACGGTTCAGAGAGTCAAGCAGCTGGTCGACCGCCTGCTCTAGGCGTGCCCGGGAGGTCGGGTCGCGCGGAGCGCGGAGAAGGACCATAGGAGTCACGAAGATGAGAAAGAAGGCTGGAAGAGGGAACTCGAGAGGCGGATCCCGCAGGCACAGCCGGGGACCGCAGGAGGTAGGTGGGATGAAACTGCAGCTCGACTTCGAGCCGGAGCAGAGTGCGAAGATCAAGGTGGTGGGTGTGGGTGGCGCCGGCGGCAACGCGGTCAACAGGATGATCGAGTCCGGCTTCACGGGCGTCGACTTCGTTGCGATCAATACCGACGCGCAGGCGCTCGGGTGCTGCCTCGCGCCCAGCCAGGTCCAGGTAGGGATGGAGCTGACCCACGGGCTCGGCTCCGGCGGCAATCCCGAAGTCGGGCGGAGGGCCGCCGAGGAGGACGCCGAGGCCGTGGCGTCCATGCTGAGAGGCGCCGACATGGTCTTCATAGCCGCCGGCATGGGCGGCGGGACCGGCACGGGAGGGGCCCCGGTCGTCGCGAAGATGGCCAAGAACATGGGCGCGCTCGTCGTTGCCGTCGTCTCGAAGCCGTTCCTCTTCGAGGGCCAGTACCGCATGCGGCAGGCCGTCGAGGGATTGAAGCTCCTGCGGGAAGAGGTCGACACGTCGATCGTCATCCCGAACCAGAGGCTCCTTGCAGTGGCGAGTAAGGAGACCCCGATCCGCGAGGCCTTCCGCATCGCCGACGACGTTCTGCTCCG
>CAYNQF010000087.1:0-10128 GCA_964399265.1 uncultured bacterium
GAGTAGAAGCACGCCGCGATACAGCTCCTGCAGCTGATGCAGCGTCCGTAGTCCAGGACATTTCTCTTGTTCATCCAGATCTCCCGGTATGAGCGGCGCGGGCTGATGCAGCCCGACGCACCCACGCTCTACGCTTCGGCCGTGACCTTCGCCCTGGAGGCCGTGACGTCAAACCACCTCGTGCTTGGGTTGGCCGTCCACTTCAGGAGGCCCCTCGCGTCCGGCACGTAGCTCGGTATTGCGACGAGGCCGCCGGGCATTCTGCTTGTGACGGTCGCGATGATGCGCGTCTCACCGCGATCGGTCGCGAGAGACACCGTCGAACCCTGCGCAACGTCGAGGTCGCCGGCGGCGTCCTCTCCCATCCAGATCTCGCAGTACGGCGTTATCTGCTGCGCGAAGCTCATGCGCCCGGTTATCGCTCCGTCCCACCTGTGAAGCGGGCTTATGCCCTCGACGAGAGCGATCTCACCGTTCCCCGTGCCGGCCATGCGCTCGAGCGCCGCGGCCTCGTCCAACTGGAGCGGCGGGTGCTCGGCGGGAACGCCGGCGGCGAGCGACAGGCCCATCTCGCCGGCAATGGCCTGGAGCATCTCCCTGGCCGTGGTCGCGTCGCCCTGTGGTTCGGTCACGGGCGACACGGATGTCGAGAGGCCCAGCGATGCCGAGTAGGTTCCCTGCGACTCGGTCCAGACGGCCTGCGGCAGACCCACGTCGCTGTGCTTCGTCACGTCGTTCTCGAAGATCGAGGAGGCGACCAGAAGCTCCAGTCCATCAACATCCTCCGGGCAAAGGGCGCCCGGATAGAGCTGGAGCAGGTCGGGGCCGAGCACGACCAAACCCTTGATGACGCCGTCGGAGACGCTCTTCAGGATCTCGGGCACGGTCTTCGCGGAGCCGACGCGGGCGAACGACCCTATCGCGTTGCCGCCCCTGAAGAACGGCGCGTACTTGCCCCCGGCCGCCTTCGCGAGCGCCGCGGCGTACTTGCCGATCAGGTACCCCGACACGGAGTCGCCGAGCCTCGACGAGACCACGACGACGACCTTGCCGCTCGCCTTGATCTGCGCGGCGACGGAGCTGAACTCGCGCTCCGACATGCCGGCGGCGGCAGCGGCCTTCGCCACGGACACCACGGGCGCGCCCTGGGCGTTCATCGCCGAGAGGAGGCCGGCCAGAATCAGCGGCTCCGCTCCTGGAGCGGGCGTCATCTGCCGGTCGGCGAACCAGTCGGTGTTGCTGCGGTATGGGTTGATCGTGAATATCCGGTTGGACCTGGTCCGGTGCCTCGCCTCGACGACGCGCTTGGAGATACACGGGTGACCCCAGAAGACATCACCCACGAGCACGAAGCACTCGCCGGCGTCGATGTCCTCGGGAGTCGCGTCGCCGGCGCCTCCGCCCATGAGGAACGGGAAGTCGCTTCCGTCGTACGCGACCGCCACATTGCTCGTCCCGAGCGCCCTGGCGAACGAGACCGCCGCGTCGTAATCCTCGTTGGCGAGTTCGGTCCCGACGATGACGCCGAGAGCCTCGCCGCCCTTGCCATCCTTGATCTCTCCGAGCTTCGCCGCGACCCTGGTGACACCACTCGCCCACGGGACCCTTCGCCTGTTGACCGTGGCCGCGAGGAATCTCTTGGGATGCGTCAGGAGCTCGTGATTGTAGTGCCCGCGGACACACAGTGCGCCCCGGTTCTGACGCGCCTCCGGGTCGAAGTCGACCCTCACGGGTACGCCCGCGTCCACCTCCATCGCGAACCCGCACTGGAGGGAACAGAAGAGACACGACGCCTTCTTGATCTCTGGCATGTCGGCTAACCTCTCGAGCGAGAAGCGACTAGAACGGATCTTCGAATTTCGAAACCTGCGCCGCGGTCATGACGGGACCGTCCTTGCAGATGTAGTACTCGCCCATCATGCAGTGCCCGCACTTGCCGAGCCCGCAGCTCATGTTCCGCTCCATCGAGTGATAGATGTTGTTTGGATCGAACCCCTTCTTGAGGAGCGCCAGGTTGACGAACTTGAGCATGATGGGTGGCCCGCAGACGCACGCGACGGCGTCCGAGTGAAACTGCAGGTTCGCCCCTCCCGAGCCCATCTCGGGAATCCCGTCCAGCAGGACCGTCACGACGCCGACGGTGCCTTTCCAGTCGGGATGCGGCTCGTCTATAGTAACGAGGACCTCGGTGTTCTTCATCTTCTCCCACTGCGGCAGCAGGTCCTTGTAGACGATGTCGTTCGGCGACCTAGAGCCGTAGCGGATGGAGATCTTCTTGAACTTGTCGATCTCGTCGAAGAGCGCCAGGATGAGCGAGCGCAACGGCGCGAGGCCGACGCCGCCTCCGACGATCAGGACCTCCTTGCCGTAGAAGTCGTGCATGTTGTAGCCGTTCCCGTACGGCCCGCGGATCCCGACGGTGTCCCCCACCTTCATCTTCTCGAGCGCCTGCGTCACGGTGCCGACGCGCATGATCGTGATCTCGAGTGTGTCCTTCACGTTGGGATTGGACGACGGCGTGAAGGGCGCCTCGCCGACGCCTGGCACTGTGAGTTCGACGAACTGCCCTGCCGCGAAAGTGACGGGCTCCTTGGGACGGAACCGATATGTCGTGATGTTCGGCGTCTCGGGCTTGATGTCCTCGATCACGCTCTCGATTGGCCTGTACAGGTTCTTCATGCCTTCGCCTTCTCCGTGAGGACGTGCTTGATGGCCTCCCTCATGTCGATCCTGCCCATGCAGACGTCGATGCACCTTCCGCAGCCGGTGCAGGTCACGAGGCCGTATCTGTCTCTGGAATACTCGAACTTGCAGCGGAGCCTGTTCTGAAGCCGCTGCGCCAGGGCCGCCCTGGAGTTGCCCCCACCGCCCGTGCGCGCGAAGCCTATCGACAGGCAGGTGTCCCAGTTTCGGGAGCGCTCGTATCCGCCGGTGGAACGCTGGTCGACGAGTAGGAAGCACGTGCAGGTCGGGCACGTGCGGTTGCAGGCGGAACACGCTACGCAGTTCTGCGTGACCTCCATCCAGGACTCGAGCGTGCCCTCGAGGTCGTACTTGTCGTAGGGCCGGTCCACCGCGAATTCCGCGTTCTGCCGGTCGACCGCCTCGGTCACCGAGTTCCGGTTCCGCTTGCGCTCGTCGAGATGCTCCGGCCTGGCCTCTATGAGGAGGTCGTCGTTGCCGGCCAGGAGCCCCTCGCCTTTCTCCGTGCCCACCGTCACGATGAAGCCCGTCTCAATCGGAGCGAGGTTCAGGTCGAAGCCTTCCTCCGGATAGGGATGGCCGCCGACCTTCGTGCAGAAGCAGGTCTCCTTGGCAGCCGTGCAGTCGAGGGAGACGATGAACGCGTTGTCGCGCTTCTCGATGTAGAACGGGTCGTCGTACTCCTCGGTGAAGTTCTTGGTGCTCCAGTAGACCTTGTCGAACTTGGCAAGGCCTCTCACGTCGCATCCCCGGGGCCCGACGATCACCGTGGACGGCGCGTCGACCTGGGCCTCCGCGTCGCTCGACGGGTACTTGGCGACCACCTCGCGCGGGTAGAAGAGGAACGACTTGGGCGGATGAGCGAGCGCCGCGCCCTTGAGGTGCACGTTCTCGGGAACCACTTCTCCGACAAGCTCGTAGTCGGGTGTCTGCTCGTGGTTCATGATGTCGAAGGTGACCGGAACGTAGACCCGATGGTCCTTGGCCCACCTCCCGATGAGCTTCAGGAGGTTCTCTCTTCCGATGAAGACTTCTCGCATCGTGCCATGCCTCTCAGGTTGGAGTGACGCGACGGTCGCTTCATGGCCCGCGGCAGCCGCCTCCCCGGCCGCTCCAGGCCATGCGGAGACCCCGCGACGTTCTCTCTCAGAGAACGGACCCGGGGTCAGCTCAAGTGCCGCTCACGGTCAAGAAATGGCGTGACGCCCAAGCCAGCAAGTAACACTCAGCCCTTCCACTGATTGCTGCTCGCGGGTCGAACGAAGCCCCGACCTCTCCGAAGATGGGACCGGGTCGGGGATTATGGTCACGGGGAGTTTATCGTCGGATGCGTATACGCGTCAAGCGCAAAGACCCGCAAACCCCTGGGGACCAGACTACTCCCTGGGAGACAGGAATCTGAGGTCGAGCGCTCCGTCTCCGGCCTTCTCGTCGAGGACGTACTTGCGCACCCGCTGGAGCACTCTCTCCATGGTCTCCAGGTACATGCGCTCCGTCACGGCGGACGGCGTCTTCCGGTATTCGGCGCTAATCGCGCGGAAGCGTGCCGCCTCGCCCTCGGCCCTGGAGACCTTCTCACTCATGTAGCCCCCGGCGTATGCCATGAGGCTGTCGGCCTGTCCCCGAGCGGTGGGCACCACGCGATTCTGGTATCCTTCGGCCTCCTGGACGATCCTGTTGCGGTCCTCGCGCGCGCTCGCGACCTCCCGGAACGCGTCCGCGACCTCCCTTGGCGGGTTGACCTCCTGCAGATGCGCGGCGACGATCTCGATACCCGCACCGTAGTCGTCGAGGACCACCTGTGCCCGCTCTCTCACCGCCTCGGCGATCTCGACCCTCGCGGTGGTCAGTATGTCGTCAACGGGCATGCCACTCACCTTCTCCGTGAGCACGGACTCCCCGACGCGCCTCACGAGCCAGTGAGGCTCCTCGCACGCGAACAGGAAGTCCTCGGGGGACTTCACCACGTACTGGATGAGCAGCTGTATCTCGATGATGTTCTCGTCCCCGGTGACGAACTGCGCCTCGCGGGGCTCCGGCGTCAGGCCGCGCACCTGATCGAGGATCTTGTAGCCGACGCTCATGCGCTTGATCGACGTCACCTGCGGCGTGTCCACCACGTCGACCGGCCACGGGATCCTGTAGTGGATGCCGGGCGCGACCGAGGCGCGGACGACGCGTCCGAACCGGCGCACCACTCCGCGCTCGTCCGACTGGACGACGTAGATGCCCGAGAGGAGATACAGCGCCACGGCCGCGAACACGGCCAGGCGCACGACGCGCCTCGCGCGGAGGAACCCGGCCGACATATCGGACCTCACGCTCACGCCGGCCGCACGGTCGCCATCCGGGCCGCCCGCGTGCGCGGACGACGCGTCGCTTGCGTCTTCCCGGGCATCGCTTCTCTTGTCGGGATCTTCCAACGGACTAGCGTCCCTTCCTGTTGAGAAGGTCCAGAAGCTCCGAGTCCGACGAGAGTATGACGGTCGTCTTGTCGTCCAGGAACTTGCCGTAGGACTCGAGCTTCCGCACGAACTTGTAGAACTCGGGGTCCGCACCGAACGCCTCGGCGTAGATGCGCGCCGCCTGCGCGTCGCCGTCCCCCTTGATGACCTCCGCTTGCCTGTACGCCTCGGCCAGGATCTCTTGCTTCTGCCGATCGGCCTCCGCCCGGATGCCGATGGCCTCCTCCTCGCCCTCCGACCTGTAGCGCATGGCTATGCGTCCGCGCTCCGCGCGCATCCTGTCGAACACGCTTTGCTTGTTCTGCTCGGGAAACGCAAGCCTCTTCATCCTCACGTCGGCGATGTCGATGCCGAAGTTCGATGTCGCCGTGGCGTTGCACGCGGCCGTGACGGAGTCCATGATCGCGGCGATCCGCATCTCCTCGGGCACTACGGAGACGAGCGCGTGCAGCTGGTAGCGGCCCAACGCCGCGCCGAGTTCCGAGGACACGATGTCGGCCATCCTCACCTCCGCCCCAGCCCTGTCGTTCACGGTCTCGAGGAAGCGCCTGGGGTCCTCGATCCTCCACGCCACGAACGCGTCCGCCACGATGTTCTTCTTGTCGTTCGTGAGGAACTCGACCGGCTTCGGGTCGTATACGAGGAGTCTCTTGTCGAAGAACCTGACCGCCTGCACCGGCTGCGGCGCCTTCCAGTGCAGTCCAGGATCCGCGATGACACTGGTCGGCCGCCCGAACTGCGTGACGATGGCCGTCCGGGTCTCGTCGACCACGAACACGGACGTCCTCGCCAGGATGAGCGCGATGACGACCGCGGCGGCTATGTAGAACCAGCGTTTCTCCATAGTATTGCTCCGTCCTGTGCCCGGATCACTCCAGCCTGGTGGCGGTCCCGAGCGTTTTGTCGATCATGCGGATGTCGTAGCCCTTGAGGTCGACGCCGCTGCCCACCACGAACTTCTCCACGTTCCTGAGCAGCTCCTCCATCGTCTCGATGTAGAGCCTCGTCTCCGTCACGTTCTTCGCCTTGTCGTACTCCGCCGCGAGCGCGATGAACCTGTCCGAGTCGCCGCGTGCCCTGTCTACGCGCTCGATGCGATACCCCTCGGCCTCGAGCACCAGGCGCTTCGCGTCGCCCCTGGCCGTCGGCACGGTCTTGTTCTCGTAGGCGAGCGCCTCGTTGATGATCCTGTTCTTGTCCTCGCGCGCGCTCGATACGTCCCTGAACGCGGACACCACCTCGAGCGGCGGATGCATGTCCTGCAGCCGTACGCCCACGATGTCGACGCCCGCCCCGGTCCCGTCGAGGAAGGCCTCGAGGCCTTCGCGCAGCGCGAGTTCGAGCGAGTCGCGGCTCGCGGTGAGGACGTTCTCGATGGGCAGGGAGCCTATGACCTCGCCGATCACCGACTCGCCCGCCAGCTTCACGAGCGCCGCGTTCGAGGCCACGTTGAACAGATAGTCCCGCGCGTCCGAGACGTGGTAGAGAATGACGGCGTTTATGTCGACCACGTTCTCGTCGCCGGTGAGTCGGAGCGCCTCCTCCGGCCTCTTCTCGTACGTCCCGGCGGCGTGGCGGCTCTCCCAGAGCGTCGCGTAGTACTCCTCGGCGATCTCGGTCACGGCGACGGGGTTCTCCCTCGTCTCGAATCCCAGTTCGACGCGCCGCACCAGCGGAACGTCCACCCGTACGACGCTGTCGACGGGCCACGGGGCCTTCAGGTGCGCGCCGGAACTCACCGGCTCGCCGATGGCGCGGCCCCAACGAAGAACCACGCCGACCCGGCCGGGACCTACGAAGTAGACGCCGGAGCACGCCCACACGGCGAGCGCCGCGAGACAGAGTACGATCACGGCGCGGCGTCTGGCGCGAGGGTCCGCGGCGAACCCGCGGGCGCACGCGAACAGGTGCGGAATGCCGATGCAGTTGAGCGCGTCCCGCGCGGTCCGCACGGGCGTCGAGCCGACGAACGTCAGGAACGGGGCCCACTCGGTCACGCTTCCTTCGCGAAGACCGCGCCCGGCGCCGACCAGGATGGTCACGCCTGACTCTATAATGAAGAGAGCGACCACGACGGCCGCGAGACGGTCGAGCGGGATGCCTATCGCGTGGCCCATCAGGCCGACGATCACGGCGCCGGTGGTCCAGGTGTCGATGCGGGAGTGGTGCCCGTCGGCGACGAGGGACGGGCTGCCGGTCTGCTCTCCGACGTGGAGCTTGTACTGCGCGGCGTAGTAGGAAACGAGAGCGGCCAGGATGCTGCCGCCGATGGCGAAGGGCAGTCTCGTGATCGTCGAGTCGACTACCCCGGAGACCTTCCTGAATATCTCGAAGGCGGCCCAGAGGATCAGGCCGCCTATGACGAGTGCCGCCACGTTCTCTATAAGAGCGAGGTTTCTGCTGCCTTCGCGACGCGAGATGCGGGCGCCGGCCCACACGACCGCGGAGGCCGCAATGTCGGAACCCGAGTGCCACGCGTCCGCCAGGAGCGCGAGACTTCCCGACAGGGCGGCGAGAGACGCCTTCAAGGCCACAAGGCCGACGTTGATGCCGACCGAGACAAGGGCCGTGCGCTCTACACGATTCAAGTCTGCACCCTCACTCACAGTCTGTCCGACGCCCCGGACGACGCCTGTGTGACGCCCTGGTCCGCGGCGGTCGGGCTCTCGAGGGTAACCGCGCTACTCCTCGGGCACCACCCGCGCGACGTCCGTCACGTGGTCTCCCTGTCCCAGATGTATGATGCGCACGCCCTGCGTGTTCCGCCCAATGACAGAGATGCCCGACACGGGGAGCCTGATCATCACGCCGTTGCGCGTCATGATCATCACCTCGTCCGCCTCGTTCACCACCTTCACGCAGACGACCGGGCCGTTCCTCTTCGTGGTCTTAATCGATATCACGCCCTTGCCGCCGCGCTTCGTGATGCGGTAGTCGTGGATGTTGGTCCTCTTCCCGTAGCCGTTCTCGGTTATCGAGAGGATGGTCCCTCCCTCTCCCACGATCACGGCCATCGAGACTACCTCGTTGCCCTTCTCGAGCGACGTTCCCTTGACGCCGCGCGCCGAACGACCCATCTCGCGCACGTCCTGCTCGTGGAAGCGGATCGCCTTCCCCCACTTCTTGCCCAGAAGGATGTCGCACGACCCGTCGGTCATGCACGCGTCGATGAGTTCGTCGCCCTTGTCGATCGACATCGCCTTGATGCCGCCGCGACGCGGGTGCGAGAACGCCGAGAGCCGCGTCTTCTTCACGATGCCGTTGCGCGACGCCATGACGATGTAGTGGTCGTCGTCGAAATCGCGGACGGACACGAACGCCTTCAGGCTCTCCCCCTGGTTCAACTGGAGGATGTTGACGATCGCCTTGCCCTTCGCCGCGCGTCCGACCTGCGGGATCTCGTGGACCCGCAGCCAGTGGCACTGACCCGTCTGCGTGAAGAACAGAATGTAGTCGTGCGTGGACGCGATCATCATGTGTTCGACGAAGTCGTCTTCCTTCGTCCCCATGCCGGTCACGCCCTTCCCTCCGCGCTGCTGGCGGCGGTACGTGCCGACCGGGAGCCGCTTGATGTAGCCGGAGTGCGAGATCGAGATCGCCATGTCCTCCTCGGCGATCAGGTCCTCGATCGAGAAGTCGGTCGTGGCCTCGACGATGTCGGTGCGGCGGTCGTCGCCGTACATGTCGGCGGCCTGCTGCAGGTCTTCCTTGATGATGCCGAGGACCTTGGTGCGGCTCTCGAGAATGCTCTTGAGATACGCTATGAGCTTGATGGTCTCCTTGTACTCATCCTCGATCTTCTTGCGCTGTAGCCCCGTCAGCCGCTGGAGGCGCATGTCGAGGATGGCCTGCGCCTGGATCTCGGAGAACTTGAACGTCTTCATCAACTTCGTACGCGCGTCGTCGACGTCCTTCGCCTTCTTGATGAGCTGGACGATCTCGTCGATGTGGTCGAGCGCCTTCTTGAGACCCTCGAGGATGTGCGCGCGCGCCTCCGCCTTGGCGAGGTCGTACTTCGTCCTCCGGACGATGACTTCCTCGCGGTGCGCGATGAAGTAGTCCATCATCTGCCGGAGAGTCAGCACCTTCGGAATGCCATCGATGAGCGCCAGCATGTTCGCGCCGAACGTGGTCTGCATCTGGGTGCGCTTGTAGAGCTGGTTCAGCACGACCGAAGCCTGGGAGTCGCGCTTCAGGTCGATGACGACGCGGATGCCGTCACGGTCGGATTCGTCGCGGATGTCCTTGATGCCCTCTATCTTCCCGCTGCGCACCAGGTCGGCTATGGCCTCGATGAGGTTCGCCTTGTTGACCATGAACGGGATCTCGGTGATGACGATGCACTCCGCCCCGTTCGCGTGAACCTCGATGTTCGCCTTCGCGCGGACGACGATCCGACCCCTGCCGGTCAGGTAAGCCTCCCGGACGCCCGCGCGGCCGAAGATGATGCCGCCGGTCGGAAAATCGGGCCCCTTCACTATCTTGAGAAGCTCTTCGTCCGTCACGTTCGGCTCATCGATGACGCGAGTGATGCCCTCGACGAGTTCGCGCAGGTTCTGCGGCGGCACGTTCGTCGCCATGCCGACGGCGATACCCGCGGCTCCGTTCATGAGGAGGTTGGGAAGCTTCGCCGGAAGGACGACCGGCTCCTTGCGCGTCTCGTCGTAGTTCGGGACGAAGTCGACCGTCTCCTTCTTGAGATCGGCCATGAGGTCTTCGGCGATGCGCGTCAGGCGCGCCTCCGTGTACCTCTCGGCCGCGGCGCTGTCCCCGTCGATCGACCCGAAGTTGCCCTGGCCGTCGACGAGCGGATACCGGAGCGAGAAGTCCTGGGCCATGCGGACCATGGCGTCGTAGACGGCCGACGTTCCGTGCGGATGGTAGTTGCCGGTCACGTCGCCGGAGATCTTGGCCGACTTCCTGTAGCCCTTGTTGTGGGCGAGTCCCAGCTCGTCCATCG
>CAYNQF010000088.1:0-10083 GCA_964399265.1 uncultured bacterium
TTGACGTGCTCAGCGAACGTGCGGGTGAAGGTGTGGGTCCCGTTGCCGTTGGCCACGAAGAAGAAATCCTCGCTCTCACGGTCCGGATAGAGGGCGGCCAGTATGCTGGCGTCTCCGGGGTTGCATATCGGGCCCGGGGGGAGCCCGGCGTACCTGTAGGTATTGAAGGGAGAGTCGACCTCGAGGTCCTTGTAGTAGAGCCGCCTCCGGAACGTCCCGAGGGCGTACCTCACGGTCGGGTCGGCCTCCAGCTTCCAGCCGTCCCTCAGGCGATTGTGGTAGACGGCGGAGATCTTCGGCCGTTCGCTGTTGTAGAGAGCCTCGGCCTCGATGATGGACGCGAGGGTGAGGACCTCGTGGACCGTCATGCCGAGCGAGTCGGCCCGGGCCACAAGGGCGGGGTCCATGAAGCGCATCGTCTCCCCGACCATAATGTTGATCGCCTGGCGGGCGGTCGTATCGAGCCGCAGATTGTACGTGTCCGGATGCAGGTAGCCCTCGAGAGAGGGTGCGGAGACGCCGAGCGCGTTCATGACGTCGGGGTCGTGTACCAGCTCCATGAACTCACCAGCGTCTATATCGAGCACGCCCTCCAGCAGCGCGGCGATCTGCGAGGCGCGGTAGCCCTCGGGTATCGTGACCCTGCGCCCGGCCACGTCGCCGTACCGGAGCGCCATCAACACGTCCAGTTCCGAAACCTCAGGACCGAACTCGTACGCGCCGGCCTGCAGGCTCTCCGTGAGACGGAGCAGCCGGACCGCGAGCCGGAACTTCGTCGCGCTCCTTATCACGCCGTGCTGCTTGAGTTCGGTGGCTATCTGCCGGAGGGTGGAGCCTTCGTCGATGACGACGAGCTCGCGCTCGCCTATGTCACGCTTGATCGTGAACCACGCCATTTGTGTGAAAGCTACGAACACGACAAACGCCATGAAGATGACGATGGCGACGTCGCGCACGAACCACGCCCTGCTGCGGTACTTCGTGAGCGGGACATCGTGCGCTCTGTGGCGCGACCTGAACATCCTGGGACTCCCTACAGGCGCGTGGCGCTGGAGTCGAGGTAGTTCTGGAGTATGACCGACGCCGCGATCTGGTCGACACGGCCCTTGCGCCGGCGCGACCTCTCCCCCGTCTCACGCATGATCCGGGAAGCCTCGGCGCTCGAGAGGCGCTCGTCCTGGAGCACGACGCGAAGCCTGGCGGCGTCCTCGATAGCGACGGCAAGCTCCCGCGCGCGGCGCGCACTCGGGCCTATGCTCCCGTCCATGCGGATCGGGTACCCAACAACCAAGATGCCCACATTCTCCTGCCGCGCAAGCTCGGATATCCGGGCGGCCGCCTCGGCGTCGTCCATGCCCGTCAGCGTGGTGAGGGAACCGGCCAGCATGCGTGCCTCGTCGCTCACCGCGAGGCCTATCCGGGCATCTCCCGGATCGACGCCCATGATCCTGCCCGCTTCGCCGTCGGGGAACCTGAGAGCCGCGAGCATGTCGGCCAAGTCGGGGGGGATCGGAGACACGAAGGTCATGTTCCTGCCCGTGGTCGGGTGGCGGAAGTGGAGCCTTCTCGCGTGGAGCGCCTGTCTTGTGGCCAGCTTAACGAGAGCCGCCGCCTGCTTCCTGTAGTGCGGCGGTACGTCGCCGAAGTTCTCCTTGACCCCACCGTAGCTCGCATCGCCCAGCACCGGCCTGCGCAAGTGAGCAAGGTGGACCCTTATCTGGTGCGTCCTCCCGGTCTCGGGACGCATCTCCAGAAGCGTCGCGTACGGGAACTCCTCGACGACCTTCCAGCGCGTCGAAGCGGGCCGGCCGTCTGGCACGACCCACATGCGCTTCCGGTCGGAGCGCATCCGGCCCACGGGTTCCTCGACGCGGCCGGTGTTCTCGGAGAAGACGCCCCACGAGATAGCCAGGTAGACCTTGCCGACCTTGCGCTCCTGGAAGGCTGCCGCCAGCTTCCTGTGCGACGCGTCGTTCCGCGCCACGACGATGAGCCCGGACGTGTCGCGGTCGAGCCTGTGAACTATGCCGGGACGAAGCTCGTGCCCAACGCCCGAGAGCGTCTTGTCCCGCCCGAGGAGCGCGTTCACGAGCGTCCCCGACGGCGTCCCGGGCGCAGGATGCACTACCATGCCGGCGGGCTTGTCGACCACGAGTATGTCGTCGTCCTCGTAGACTACGTCGATCGGTATGTCCTCGGGAACGGCCTCGGGCTGGCGCAGCTCGGGCACCTCTGCCTCGACCACGTCACCGACATCGAGGCAGGTCGAAGGCTTGGCCGGCTTGCCGTTCAGCGTGACGAGCCCGGCCAGGATCAGCTCCTTGGCGCGGGTGCGCGAGAGGTCCGGGACGTACTCCCCGAGGAAACTGTCGAGACGGTCCTCGGCGGCCTCGTCGGGAACGATCAGGGAGAGCTGCTTGTTCTTCATGGGGTCTCCGACGCGGCTCCGTCCGAGGAGCGCGGCCGGAACAGGAGATGAAAGGCAAGGATCACGACGCCGATCGTGATGGCGCTGTCGGCGACGTTGAAGTACGGCCAGCGAAGGCCGCCTATCCCTATGTTGATGAAGTCGACGACCGCTCCCACGCGGACCCGGTCGATGAGATTGCCGATCGCGCCGCCCATGATGAGGCCGAAGGCCACCTGCTCCGCCGAGCGGAGACGGGCGATCTGGCGCCACGATGCCGCGATGGCGATCGAGGCGCCGGCGGACACCAGGATGAACACAAGTGAGCGACCGCGCATCATCCCGAACGCCGCTCCCGTGTTGGACGTCCTCGTGAAGCGAACGACCGTCCCGATGAAGTCGACGGACTGCCCGAGGTCCATAACGCTCGTGACCACCTTCTTGATCACCTGATCGAACAGGATGATCGAGAGGGCGGTCACGAACAGACGCACGTTGCTGTGAGAACGCTCGGTGGGACTATGAACCATTCTCCTCGGCCTTCTTACACTCTATGCACAGGCGCGCGTGAGGCACGACCTCCAACCGCGGCTTCTGGATCGGCTTCCCGCACACGCTGCACTTGCCGTATGTGCCCTCTTTGATGCGCGCCAGCGCCTCGTCGATGTGGTACAGGAGCCTCCCCTCCGCGGATGCCATATGGTACGCCTTCTCCCGCTCCTCGGCATCGCTGGCCTGGTCAGCCATGTGGACCGAGTACGCGGACAGGTCGCCCGCCGCGTCGCGCTGGGAGTCGTTGAAGATCTTGTCTTCGAAGTAGCCGAGTTCCTTCAGCAACTTCACGCGCTCCTCGATCAACCGCTTCTCGAAGTGCTTCAGATCCCTCTTGTTCACCTGTTTCCTCCGCTTCACCGAGCTCAGGGGACCGGCGGTGCGCCGGCTACTTGACGCGCTCCACCGCGATCCTTGCCCGCTCTCCGTTCACATCCCACTCCCTCGAGAGCTCGCCCGTCTCGGGGCCGGTCGCGACGCTCTCCGCGAGCGTCTCGGCCTCGACCTTGGAGACAAAGCGTTCTACAGCCGTCTGGAGCCTGGGACCGGCCTCGTAGTAGACGCGTATCCTGTCGACCACCTCGAAGCCGGCCTCCTTCCTCATGAACTGGATCTTGTTTATCATCTCGCGGGCGAAACCCTCGTCCCGCAGTTCCTCTGTGAGTTCGACGTCCAGACCGACGGTCACATTCCCGTCGGCCTGCACCGCGAACCCCTTGCGGCCTTCCACCTCTATCTTGACGTCGGAAGGCTCGACGACGGCGTCGTAGTCGGCGATGCTCACGCGGACGTTCACGCCCGAGGCGAGCTTTGCCACGTCGGCCTCGCCCAGCTCACGGACCGCGTCCGCCACCTGGTTCACGTTCTTCCCGTGCTTCGGTCCCAGCGCCGGGAATATAGGCACGGCCTTCTGCGCGGCCAGAGCGGAGGGCTGGGCCCAGACCCACTCCTTCACGTTCAGCTCCGTGAGAACCAGCTCGCGCAGCTGCTCGGCACGGGAGCGCTCCTCCTCTGGAACGCCCGCGACCAGGAGCTTGGCCAACGGCTGCCTGACCTTCATGCCGGACTCCTGCCTCGCCGCGCGTCCGAGGGCCACGATCGAACGGACCCGCGACATGGCGTCTTCGAGGTCGATGTCGATCAGCTCCTCGCCCACCTCGGGGTAGTTGCAGAGGTGGACACTCGCGGGCGCCTCGTCCGTGTCGAGATCGACATCGGTTGCTCCACCCGCCCTCAGGGCGACGGCAGCGAAGCCGCGGCCTCCGCCCTCGGCCAGTCTCCGGTAAATGGCGTCGGACAGCAGCGGAGCGAACGGCGCTATCGCCTGCACCGTCTCGATCAGAACGCAATGCAGCGTCCAGTAGGCCGCCTTCTTGTCGCCGTCCATCTCGCCCTTCCAGAACCTCGCGCGCGACAACCGGACGTACCAGTTGGATACGTCCTCGAGCACGAAATGCTGGAGCTTCCGAACCGCCCTCGTGATGTCGTAATTCTCCATGTCGGCCCGCACGCCCTTGAGCGTCGAGTTCAGCCGGGAGAACATCCACCAGTCGATGATGCTCAGGTCGTCGCGCGTCGCGGCGTGCTTCTCCGGATCGTAACCGTCGATGTTCGCGTACAGAGAGAAGAAGCTGTACGTGTTCCTGAGCGTGTCGAAGAGCTTGCTCGTCACGTCGCGGACGCCCTCCGGGTCGAACCGTGTGGGCACCCACGGCGGGCTCGTGGCGACCAGGTACCAGCGGAGCGCGTCGGCTCCGTCCGCGTCCATCACGGCGAACGAGTCGACGATGTTGCCGACCGACTTGCTCATCTTCTTGCCGACGGCGTCCAGGACCATGTCGTTGACGACGCACCTCTTGAAGGAGGACTCGCCGGACACGATGGTAGATATCGCCAGAAGCGCGTAGAACCAGCCACGCGTCTGGTCGACTCCCTCTGCTATGAAATCGGCCGGGAAGTGCGTCTCGAACTCGGTCTTGTGCTCGAACGGCCAGTGCCACTGGGCGTAGGGCATGCTGCCCGTGTCGAACCAGCAGTCGACGACCTCCGGTGTGCGTGTCATCTCGCAGCCGCACTTCTCGCAGCGCAGCTTCACGGCGTCGATCCACGGCTTGTGCAGGTCGAGCCTCGCCGTGTCGATCTCGTCGACGGCGCGCGAGGCCAGCTCCTCGACGCTGCCGATGGGCGACATCTCGCCGCAGCCGTCGCAAACCCACACGTTCAGGGGCGTCCCCCAGTACCGGTCGCGCGATATCGCCCAGTCGACGTTGTTCTCGAGCCAGTCGCCCAGGCGGTTCAGGCCGACCTCCTTCGGGTGCCAGTCGATCCCCCTGTTGTTCTCGATCATCTGGTCCTTGAACTCGGTCGTGCGCACGTACCACGAGTCGCGCGCGTAGTAGACGAGCGGCGAATCGCAGCGCCAGCAGAACGGGTACGTGTGGATGATGGTCCCGCTGCGATAGAGAAGCCCGCGCTTCTCGAGGTCCTTCGTGATCAGCGGGTCTGCATCCTTTATGAACATGCCTGCCCAGGGCCTCACCTCATCGGTGAACCTGCCCTGCCCGTCCACGGGCTGTATGAACGGAAGGTCGTGCTCCACGCCGACGCGGTAGTCGTCCTCGCCGAACGCGGGAGCGGTGTGCACGATGCCGGTGCCCTCGTCGAGCGTGACGAAGTCGGCCGGGATGACATACCAGGCCTTCTTCTTGGTCTTCACGAACGAGTAGAGCGGCTCGTACTCGTGTCCGACGAGGTCGGATCCCTTGTAGGTCGCGACGACCTCGCAGTCGCCTTCGAGCACCGGGAGCCTGGCCTCGGCGAGTATCAGGAGTTCGTCGCCGCACTGCACCTTCACGTACTTCTCCTTCGGGGCGACGGCCAGCGCGACGTTCGATATGAGCGTCCACGGCGTCGTCGTCCAGACGAGATACGACGTGTTCGGCTCGTCCTTGGCCTTCATGCGGATGAAGACCGACGGGTCCTCGGCGTCGCGGTAGCCCTGGGCCACCTCGTGGCTCGAGAGGGGCGTGCCGCAGCGCGGGCAGTACGGCAGGATCTTGTGGCCCTTGTAGACCAGACCGCGGTCCCACATGAGCCTCAGGATGTGCCAGACCGACTCGATGTACTCGTTCGTGCACGTGATGTACGGGTCGGAGAGGTCGATCCAGTACGCCATCCGGTGCGTGAGCCTGTCCCACTCGTCCTTGTACTTGAACACGCTCGCGCGGCAGTTCTTGATGAACGCCTCGACGCCGTACTCCTCGATGTCCTCCTTGCCGTTGATCTGGAGGGCCTTCTCGACCTCGATCTCGACGGGCAGGCCGTGCGTGTCCCAGCCCGCCTTGCGCTCGACCAGGAAGCCGCGCATCGTCTTGTAGCGGCAGATGATGTCCTTGATGGTCCTGGCCATCACGTGGTGCGCGCCCGGGTGGCCGTTCGCCGTCGGCGGTCCTTCATAGAAGACGAACCGAGGCGAGCCGGCGCGCAGCTCCAGGCTCTTCCGGAACGTGTCGTTCTTGTCCCAGAACGAGAGGACGTCTCGCTCTATCTCCGGAAGTGTCTTGCCCTTCTCGAACTCTCGGTAAGCCATCGGCTACATCTCGCTGATGAGACGGAAGACGAGCTTGGTCAGATGAGGCTCCGTCTTCCTCGCTATCTTCAGTATCTCAGTGTGGCTCGCGGGCCCCAGCGCATCGGGCAGGCACAGGTCGGTCACGACCGCGAGCCCCACCACGCGCATCTTCCCGTGGATCGCCACGATGTTCTCGGCGACCATCGACATGCTCACGACGTCGCCGCCTATCATTCGCAGGAATCTGTACTCCGCCGCCGTCTCGAGATTCGGCCCCGCGACGCCCACGAACACGCCCTTTCGCAGCCGGATCTTCTCCTCGAGCGCGATGCTCTCAGCGAGCTTGATGAACTCACGATCGTACGGCTCCGACATGTCCGGGAAGCGCGTCCCGAGCTTGTCGTCGTTCGGACCGATCAGGGGGTTGTCGCCGGTCAGGTTGATCTGGTCGACGAGGCAGACGATGTCGCCCTTGTCGTGCAGCGGGTTCATGCCGCCGGCCGCGCAGGTCAGGATGAGCTTCTTCGCCCCGAGCGCGCGCAGCACCCGGATCGGGAAGGTCACCTCCTGCATCGTGTAGCCCTCGTAGTAGTGGACGCGGCCGTCCATGAGCGCCACGCGCCTGCGCCCGATCTTGCCCAGGACCAGCTCGCCCGCGTGTCCCTGGACCCCGGACTTCGGGAAGTGCGGGATGTCGCCGAACGGAATCCGGGCGACCTCCTCCGTGTGGCTCGAGAGGTTGCCTAGACCACTGCCGAGCACGACCGCGACCTGGGCCTTGAAGTCGGCCTGCTTGCGTATGAATGCTACGGCCTTGTCGATCTTCTCAGATAGCGTGAGCACCTTGGCCATGTGGCCTCCTATTGCAGTCTCGCGGCGATGTCGTAGAGCGTCGCAACGAGGAATCGCCGAAGGAAGTGGATCGCCAGGAAGACGACGATAGGCGTCAGGTCGAACCCTGCGGTCACGAGGAACGGCATCGCCCTCCTGACTCGCGACAGCACCGGCTCAACGATCGCACGAAGGAACCGGACCAACGGATGTCTCGAGCGCGGCATGAACCACGAGATGATGACTGCCGCGAACAGACATATCAGGTACAGGACGAGCGCGATGTCGACCACGGTGGCCAGGGCGAACACCAGGTTACCGAGAACGAACATCGTCTGCTCCCCGCGCTGCGTCCCGCCGCGGCCCGACACCTGCCGCGCCCCGGCCGGACTCTGGGCCCCAGCACTCGGCCCGCCTCGCTACCGTTCCCCGAAGATGGCGCGGCCTACCCTCACGATGGTCGCGCCCTCCTCGATGGCCACCTCGAAGTCGTTCGTCATGCCCATGGACAGGTGGTCCATGACGACTCCGGGTATGACCGCCTCCTCGATGGTGTCCCGCAGGCCCCGGAGAGCCCTGAAGCATGGCCTCACGTCCTCCGGGTCGGGCAGGAACGCCCCGACGGTCATGAGCCCGACCACCTTGAGACCGTCCAGGTCGGCCATCTCCGAGACCGCATCGACGGTCTCGTCGGGCTCGAGCCCGTACTTGCTCTCCTCGCCCGAGGTGTTCACCTCGACGAGGACGTCGACCGCACTTCCTGCGGCCTCGGCCCGGCGAGAGATCTCCCGGGCAAGGCGCACGCTGTCGACCGACTGTATGACGTCGAACAGCTCGAGGGCCCTTGCGACCTTGTTGGTCTGGAGGTGGCCGACGAGGTGCTTCTCGACCGGGGGAAGGCCCGGGCCGAACTTCCGTTCGGCCTCCTGCACGCGGTTCTCGCCTATGCAGGTAGCGCCCGCCTCGATGGCCTCGACGATGCGGTCCCGCTCGACGGTCTTGGTCACCGCCACCAGCTTGACCTCGGAGGGGTCCCTGAAGACCCGTTCGGCCGCATCCTCAATCCTGGCAACAACCTGCAGGACGTTCTCGCGCACTCCCAAGGACTGCCCACCCCCTTGTCCGGCGGTTCAACGAAGGAATCATTATAGCCTGAGGGGCTTGGCCGAACAATGCAAAAACCCGCCGCCTGAGAGGCCCCGATCCGCCCCTCCGCGATGTGCTCGCACCCCCGAAGTTCCTTTGCACAAACGGGTTACAGATGGTATCCTCGGTTGGATGGACGCGCCAGTGGCACGTCAGACGAGGCGGCCGGCGTCAAGACGAGGTGGTCGGCCCCGGACGAACGAGCCGGCGGGCGCACACGTCGCGGACCACATTCCACGAGGCAAACGACCGGAGCTTCCATGGCAGAGCGCAAGGAAGGGACATTCAAGCCGAAGGTCATCGTCTTCTGCTGCAACTGGTGCGCGTACGCGGGGGCCGACCTCGCCGGCGTATCCAGGCTCAAGATATCCCCGCACTTCCGCATCGTGAGAACGATGTGCTCGGGCCGCGTGGACCCGGAGCTGGTGCTGCAGGCGTTCCTGGCCGGCGCCGACGGCATCATGGTCGCCGGCTGCCATCCGGGCGAGTGCCACTACATGGAGGGCAACTACAAGGCGATGCGCCGCGTGTCCTTCATGAAGCGTCTGCTGGAGGGGTTCGGCGTCGAGCCGGACAGGCTCGCGCTCGAGTGGGTCTCGGCGAGCGAGGGCACGAAGTTCCAGGAGGTCATCAACGCTTTCGTGGAGCGGATCGAGAAGCTCGGTCCGAGCCCGGTGAAGAAGGGCGTGGCCACCGAGGAACACAGTTCGGAGCGGGCCGCGCGGTAGGCGCCGGGCCCGCCCGTTGCATGTACTTCCCCCACGCGGAGAAGAAGGCCACTTCCCCCTCGAAGCCGAGCGTCTTGTAGGGCTCGTCCCCGTCCCTGCAGAACCAGAGGTCGGACGCACCTTCGGGAAGGTCAGCGAGGTCCACCACGGTGAGCATTCCGGCCTCGCAGTTGGCGATGCCTTCCCTGAGCCACACGATGCCCGGCGAGTAGACGAGGTGCGTCAGCTCGTGCACCGGCACCTTGTACCTCAGGTCTTCGGGATAGCAGTCCTCGAAGACGGAGGTGAGCAAGATGCGCGAGTTCCTCGTGTCGCAGAAGCCGCGGATGCGGTGGCTCGTCACGTGGTCGCCCGCGGCCCTCTGCTCGAAGGCGCCTTCATCGACCGCGGCGGCGGCCTGGGTGGCCACCGCCGCGACCATGAGCAGAAGCAGTGAGCGAAGGCAGTTTCTTATCACGCCCGCGCTACTCCACCTTCTTGAACACGCACGAGACGACGGTGCGGTCGTTGCCGCCCATCGAGATCATGAGCGCGTAGGGCTTCTTGACGTCGATCTTCTGGCCGTCCGGCTTGCCCGTGAGCTGCATCACGATGTCCGCGGCCTGCCGCACACCGGTGCCGCCCGTGAAGTGGCCGTAGCCGATGAGGCCGCCCGACAGGTTCGTCGGGATGTCTCCGTCGGGAGCGGTGTGGCCCTCGCGAACGAAGTCGAACGACTCACCGTAACCGCAGAACCCGGACGCCTCGAGCGACAGGAGCCCGCCGATCGTGAAGCAGTCGTGGACCTCCAGCATTCCGATGTCGTCGGTCGTGACGCCGGCCATGTCCATCGCCTGCTTGACGGCGCG
>CAYNQF010000089.1:0-9933 GCA_964399265.1 uncultured bacterium
GGAACCCTGACCGTAGCGGTCGCGTTCCCCGTCCTCACCCTTGAGAAGCAGAGGGCGGAAGTGGATGAGATTGTCCTGGTCGATCCACGGCTGCGCGACCGTCACGAGCTCGTCGGGATAGTAGGTTCCGATGCCGACCGTGTCCACGGTCACGACGGCGTTGTCTATCATGACCCAGTCACCGTCGTCGTTGTCGGCCGAGCTGGCCTGGAACGCCGACGGCACGCTGGCGATCTTGAGCCGCGGCGAGAGCGCCTCTCCGTTGACGATCAGCTTTAGGAAGTAGGGCGGATTGTCGAACGACGGCAGCCCGCCGATGACCGAACCCAGCTCGATGTTGAACCAGCCCTCCGTGATGGTCACGCCGGAGTGCGCCTCGGGACCCCACAGGGAAGCGCCCCCGACGGGCGCGTTGTAGATCTGAGCCGCCACGTCATAGGTCGCGTTGACCGGATCGTTCGAGACGGCATCGGCCAGGAATCCCTGGAACCAGATCGTGTCCTCCACGAGCCGGTCGCCCTGAGACCCTCCTGCGAGCCTGGCACCCGACACGCTCACCGACCGTGCCGAGGCCCCGCCCGACAGAGCCAGCCCTGCGACCAGTACCACTGCGAGCAGGCCCCACTCGACCCTGCGCTTCGTCATCTCCTGCCTCCATTCCTCTGTCTCCGCGCTCTTGGGCGCATCCATTACGTCGATCGTCGTGAGAACCCTCGTCCACGACCCGCGAACCGGCGGCGCGACATGGCGCCGACCGTCTACCTGAGCAGGACCACTGGACGAGCGTCTCTCGTTCCGCCCGCCTCGAGCGAGCAGAAGTACACCCCGGAAGCGACCTGACGTCCGGCGTCGTTCGTGCCGTCCCAAACCACCTGGTAGCGGCCCGGGCGCGTCGGCATGTCCGCGAACGTCTTGACGACGCGGCCGGCGACATCATAGATGGTCAACCTCACCCCGCCGGCCGTCGATGCGATGTCGTGCTGGATGATCGTCTCGGAGGTGAAGGGGTTGGGGCTCGCGGGGCGTAGCGCCGTCACGAGCTCTCCCCCCGTCCTGACGCTGGTCGGGCCCGTGGCGAGAGGCTGCTCGGTGTAGTCCGGGGCCTCTCCGGAGACGACCCGCAGCTCGTACCAGAACTCGGTCCCGGGCCAGACCGTGGAGTCCTCGTAGACGGCCGTCTCTCGCGGCAGCACCTCGTCGTTCATCCTCTCATAGGGACCCGCGAATGAGAGGGCTCGGTAGATGTTGAACCCGTCCACTCCGACCAGGGACGCGAGCGACCACCTCATGACCACGGTGCCGCTCTCGTCGATCGAAGCGAAGAACGAACCGTCCACCGGGGTGTAGGCGCTGCAACCCCAGAGCGCGAACGAGGCGCTCTCCGCGTGACCCACGAAGGGACCACCGAGCCTCGACCTCATGGTGAAGCTCGTCGACTCCGACACCGGAGCGCCCGTCGCGGGAGCCGCGGCGGGCGTGGTCCACGTCAGGAGTTCGAAGCTCTGTCCCAGGGCCGGCGCCGCGCAAAGGAGCACCACGACGAGGCCCAACAGGACGCGCTTTCCTCTCACGTCATCCTCCTCTCGTTCCGGCGTCGCATCGCACGTGCGGGACGCCCTGACCTGCCCTCACCTGACCGGTTCGTCTCCTTGATATGACCCACGCTGCAAGCTGTCAAGCCTCGATTGCCGAAAAGCGCTCATGGCCCGTTCGAGTTCTGCTGTGAAGCTCCCACGTGATTGGTATAATGCTCCTTCACAGCGGCCGTGCGAGACCAAGGGCGGGAGGAAGCGTGAGCAGGGGATTCACGAGACTCGTCGATGAACTGGAGGGCGCCCCCCTCCATTGGGGCTACTCGCTCGCGACCTTCCTCGGGATCGTCCTCGTTCGCAACCTCCTCGAGGGGGCTCTCGGTCCAAAGGGCGCGCTCGGCTTCAGCTACTTCGCGTCCCCGTCGGCGCTCATGGTCCTGGACCACTTCGCCTTCTTCTACGTCACGCTCTTCCTCGCGTTCGCAATACTCCTCTCGGCGCTGGCGAGAAGGCCGGTGGGCGCCGTAATGAAGGTGATGACGCCCGCGTGGCTTCTCATCCTCATTCCGCCGTTCCTTGACTACCTCGTATCATCGGGGCACGGCATCCGCATTACGTACGTCTCCGACCTCGGGAGCGTGATCCTCCGGTTCTTCGACCCCGGCAGCTCTCTCGACAGGATCTCCCCCGGACAGCGGGTCGAGATAGTGGCGGCGTGCGCGCTCGGGGCCGCGTACGTATGGACCAGAACGCGCAACTGGCTGCGCTCAGTCGGCGCCTTCGCCGGCATCTATCTCATCCTGGCCGCAGCCGGATTCCTGCCGAGCGCATACGCGAGGCTGTCGTGGCTGCTGGCGGGAGAGCCGCCCGCGCCGGCGACGTTCGTCTACGACCTCACGTTCAAGGCGGGCGGCATAGTGCCCGACGAGAGCCGGAAGCTGGCGCTTCTCTTTCTGCTGAGTTCGTCCGTGCTTGGGTGCTGGGTCTACGCACGACACGCGCCCGACAGGTTCCGGACGATGCGCAGGAGCCTGCGCCCTCTCCGGTCCGCGCACTACGTGGGGCTCACGCTCTTCGGCGCGCTGCTGGCGTACGTCATCTTCTCGAACGGTGGCGTCAGGCTGGCCGGCGGGGGCGACGCGCTCGGGCTCGCGGGCCTCCTTCTGTCGACGTTCCTCGCCTTCCAGAGTTCGGCCGCGGTCAACGACCTGTTCGACGTGGACGGCGACCGCATCGCCGGTAACAGGCGGCCGCTGGCTCTGGGCGAACTCTCACGGAGAGACGTCACCGGACAGGCGATGGTGTTCGGTGCGGCGGCGCTCCTGTTCGCGCTCAACGTGAAGTACGCGGTGCTGCTCGCGCTCGTGCTCGTCTACGCCGTGTCGCTCATGTACTCGATGCCGCCGCTCAGGTTGAAGAGGCTCCCGCTCCTGTCGACGCTGACGCTGGGGTTCATCTCATACCTGACCGCCGTGGTCGGATTCACCGCGTTCGCCGAGGAGCGGACGTTCGCCCTCTTCCCCACAAGGCTCGGCTGGCTGATCTTCCTGTCGTTCGGGCTGGGGTTCGCGGCCAAGGACCTGAAGGACGTCGAGGGCGACAGGGCAACCGGCGTCCACACGCTGCCGGTGCTGCTCGGCCCGGCCGGGAGCAAGCCCGCGGTGGCCTTGCTCGTGTTCCTCGGCTACGCGGTCGTCCCCGCCCTGCTTCCGATACGCCTGCTCATTGCCCCGTCGCTCCTCCTCGGCACATGGAGCGCAGCGATGGTCTTCCGCTGGAAGCGGCCCGGCCTGGACAGGCTGCTGCTCGCGGTCTGCCTCGCCTTCACGCTGTTCGTCGCCGTGGTCGCCCTCGTCGACCTGCCCATGATCGCCGACGTCGACCCTCAGGTCGCCGGCGGAAAGGCATCCGAGTACCTCGCCCGCAGGGCACAGGCCATGCACCAGTGGCCCAACGCGGCCGCCGGATACGGCCGGGCGGCGGAGGCGTTTCCGGGCATGCCGGACTTGGAGATGTTGACGGGTATGGCTCTGTACGAGAGCGGAAGGCCGGCCGAGGCCGTTGGGTTCCTCGACCGGGCGGTGCTCCTCGACCCGTCCTCCCCGGTCTCCAGGGAGTACTTGGCGGCCGCGCTCTCCGCGACCGGCAGGGACGATGTCGCCGAGAGATGCATCATGGACGCGGTGAAGAGGAACGTCCGCCCCCGCATCTTCCTTTCGCTCCAGGGTGACATGATGATGGGGCGCGGCGACGCCGCGATTGCGGCCGCGGCGTTCACGCGTGCGCTGGCGCTGGGCCAACCGGAGATCCCGACCGGGATCAGACTCGCCGACGCATACGTCGCCTCGGGAAGGATGCGGTCCGCCGGGAGCGAACTCGAGGACATCCTGAGACGCCATCCCTCGTCCGCGCAGGCCCACGACTCCTACGGAAAGTTTCTGAACGCGAGCGGCCGGTACGGAGCGGCGGCTCTGCAGTTCCGGAAGGCCATAGAACTCGAGCCGGACGTGGCCGTCTTCTGGAACAACCTGGGCGTAGCGCTGCGCCTGAAGCGGGACTACGACGGGTCTCTCGAGGCGCTGGACGAGGCCACGAGGCTCGCGCCCCGCAGCCCAGACCCGTACTACAACCGCGGCGAGCTGGCGCGCGCCGTGGGCAGAGAAGACGAAGCGAGGAGGCAGTACCTCCTCGCGCTGGAACTCGATCCCGACTTCGTTCCCGCTCGCGCGGCGCTCGACAGAGCACCGATCGCCCCCCGGAGCGAGGACAGACCACGGGCCGTCCGCTGACGACCCGCGCCACGCTACGCCGCTCTCTACGCCACACCGCTCGCTCAGCGCCCGGCCAGCGCCTTGAGCTGCGTGAGCACCTCGTAGCCGACCTCTACCTCGCCCACCTCTATCTGAGGCTTCGTCGCCCCATGGAAGTCAGTTCCGCCTGTTGCCACCAAGTCGAGTTCGGACGCGAGCGCGCCGTAGTGCGCCCACATGTCGTGCAGTTGCTCTCGGCTGATTAGGGGCCCCGCGTCGTAGTAGGGCCTGCCCTTGTCGTAGGGGTAGACAACTTCGAGACCGCGCACACCTGCGTCGGCGCACACGCGTATCGCCGCGTCGACCGAGGGATCGAGCAGGGGTCCGCCCTTGGCGAAGACCGAGTTGTACGCGCCCGGATGAGCCATGACCGGGACGCCGCCCGCCTCGCCGATGAGATCCACCGACTCCTCGAGCGGGAGCGAGAACGTCTTCGAAACGTGCCACTCACCGCCGAAAGACGTCCTGTCGAAGAACTCGTCGGGCCTGAGCGAGGGGTGATGCCTGTGCAGCACCTTCCATATGTGCGGCCTGCGCACGGTATCGCCGGCCGCCTCGGAGAGGATCTCGCTCTCCTCGATCGGATAGCCGTTGTCGGCCAGGACCTCGACCTGCATGTGGAGCTTGGAGTTCTTGGCCTCCTGGAGCGCGGCGAGTGCGCCCACGAGCCTCTCGTGTCGCGGGTCGATGAGATAGCCCAGTATGTCGACCTCGACGAGACCGCGCTCCGGCTCGTGAGCGATGCCGATCTCGACGCCGCAGACTACCTCGAGTCCGGCCCCGGCGCCCGCCCGAACGCCCTCCTCTACGCCTCCTATCGTGTCGTGGTCCGTGACCGCGATGGCGGACAGACCGCGCCCGCGTGCGCGCGCCACGAGTTCCGAGGGCGAGAGCGTTCCGTCGGAGGCCGTGGTATGGAGATGTAGATCGATGAGCCGGCGCACCTCGGCGCTCATGTCAGACCTCTATTCCGAAGATGCCCTTGAGCGCGAACCCGGCGACCAACGACACGACGAAGAATGCGATGAGCCAGTTCACGTTGAACCCGAACAGCGGGAGATCCCGCGTCGGGTAGTGGATGGTGATCGACCGGACGATCGAGGAACGCGGGATGGGTTCCTCGACCGGATAGAGGAACGCATCCCACGTGCGGGCCTCGGGGTGGATCTCCGAGAGTGCTGCAAGCCTTCTCTCCGGCCCGACCGAGATGGTCTTCGTCACCACTCCGTCCCCCGCGACGATGAACGACAGCGTGTGCCTCCCCGGAAGCCTGGGTTGGATCAGCCACTCGATCGTCCTGTCGGAGTCCAAGCGGAGCGGCGGCGACACGATCCCCACGAACGGCGACGGCTGCAGCTCGATCGGGGTCCGGGTCGGAAGGATGCCGTCCTTCAGCTGAACGGCGACGACGACCTCCTGTCCCGGGTCGAGCGGCTGGTGCTCGTACCGGATGCCGAGCTGAACCATGATGATGAGCACCGGCACGATGATGAACACGATGGGACGGAGCGAGTGACGAAGGTACTGCAGGTTGCTACGCACGACGCTTCCTATCGACATCAGCATCACGCGCGTGTCGTTTCTGAAGATCCACATCTCCATGATGTAGGCCTTCAGCTTGTCCTTCGTCTCGGCTATCTTCTGCTGGTCTGACGTCCTGCCGAATATCAGGAGCATGATGACGCCCGTCACCACGGACACCACTATGAGCCCGATCCACGGATGCAGACCGGCAAACGGTGTCAGGATGACGTCAAAAGCCCTTGTGATACCGGACAGGACCTTCCACATGCTATGGTCTCCGAACCTATCGGCTACGAGATGTAGCCCAGACCCTTCAGCTTCTCTTTGATCTCTTCCTCAGAGTCGGACTCCTCGAGCTTGGCGATCTCCTTCTCGAGCGCCCTCGTCACGAACTCCTCCGGCGAGGAGTAGCCGGCGGCCTTCGCGTACTTCTTCACCTTCTCCAGAAGGTCCTTGTCGATCTTGACGCTTGCTCCTCCGAACATCTCGCTCCTCCGTGCTAGCTTCCGAACACCGGGTTCCCGATCATCCAGCTGCGCTTCTTGACGCCGAACTCGCTCAGGATCGTCGGAGCCATGTCGGTCAGCGCCGGAGCCTCGAGCGCTATCGGCTTGTTGCTGAACAGCACGCCGGGGACGTGGCGGTAGTCGGCGCAGTGGTCTCCGCTCCACTTGTTCGTGTTGTCCTCGAGAAGCGTGGGAGGTATCTGTCCCGTGGCCGCCGCGTCAGACCCGCGATAGCCCCAGCCGTAGCCCACGATGATGTCGGGCGCCGATTTCACGTACGGGCCGTGGTAGACCTCGCGCGCCTTGTAGGCCTTCACGATGGGACGCTGCCCATTCGTGGGGTCGACCAACTTCTCGAGTCCGGCCGCGATCTCGTCGACGAGCGCCGGCGCGTCCTCCGGGTCGACGATGCCCTGCCCCTCCCGACCCTTCTGGTTGATGTAGAGGCCGTTGATGCCGAACCCGTATGCGCGGGTCTTCGACCAGTCGACCCCGAAGAGCCACTCGACATCCGACGGGTCGACGCCGGGCTTGAGCACCAGATAGCCGTTGTCATAGAGCCACCTGTTGAGATGGACCTGCCTGTAGAAGGCGGCGAACCCGTGGTCGGAGAGAACGATGAGCGTCGTGTTATCATCGATGGCGGCCAGGGTCTCCGCGAGTATCGCGTCGAACTTCATGTACAACCGCTCAAGGAAGTCGGCGAACGGCGCGTCCTGCTCCGCATTGTAGGCGGGGTGCGACGGGTCCATGCACCGCCACATGGCGTGCTGGCACTGGTCGAGGGAGCCGAAGTAGAAGTAGAGCATGCCGTCATCGAAGTTGGCCAGCTCGTGCTCGTAGCAGGCCAGGCGCTCGTCGAACACGATCGTCGACTGCTTCACGAACTCTGCGTTGCCGAAGACGCCATACTCGAGGGCCTTCGTGTCCTCCGGCATGTTCTGCGTGTAGAAGTATCCTACCGCGTCCACCAGCTCCTTGCCGAAGCTCGCCGGGTCGGTGATCGGCAGAACCTGGTCGGCAGGGTTGATCTGGATCGGCGTCACGTACAGCTCGAACTCGGGATGCGCCGACTTCAGGTAGAAGCGCGCCAGGCCCGACACCGACACCATCGCGGGGACCATGTTGAAGTCCAGCTCTACCCAGTCGCTGAACTCCCCCTCGTTGAGGAAGATCTCCTTGTCGCCGATGACCAGCTTCGCCACCGGGTTCTCGGGGTCGACCATGACGTCGAAGTCGATCCCGACCTTCTTCGCCTGATACGACACTTCCTCGCCGGTGCGGTCCTCGATCTTCTCGTAATCCTTGAAGTCGTTCGGCGGTCCGTAGAGCGTCGCGTGCACGACGCTGTCCTCGACCTCGACCGGGTAGACGTAGCCACCACTCACGCTCTGCCAGCCCTCGAACGGGTCGGTCGTGTAGAAGGAGAACGTCCCGTAGGTGCCGAGTATGTCCGGAGTGCCCATGCCGGAGATGCTCTTCACGAGTCCCCTGGAACTCGGAACCGGTGGGAAGTTGGACGGGCATTTGAAGATGACGCTCGGTATCCCCGCCGCCTCGAGAACCTGCCAGAAGGCGACGCCGCGTCTCAGGTTGAGTGTGGTCCCGCCCGCAAGCGGCAGGACGTAGTCGGTGAACGGAAGCGCGAACCGGTTCCTCACCGGTATCCCCAGGAACTTCGCCTTCTCAGGCGGCGCCACTACCTGCGACGTCGAGAGGAACGGGAAGTAGGTCTCCGGAGTCCTGTGAAGGAAGTCGAAGATGCCGTGGCCGCCCGGATCGGCGCCCGTGATGAAGTTCGACCACGCCACGGGGCTCTGCGGGGGAATGCTCGAGAGAAGCGGACTGAATCCTCCCCTGTCCGCGAGCGCCTTGAACGTGGGGAGCTTCCCCTCGTCCATCATGCGCGAGGTGACGAGGTAGTCCATCCCGTCGATGCCCAGCACGAGCACCTTCTTCGACGGGTTGAAGTCGGTCGACTGCTTCACTTCCCTTGCGACGTAGCCGAGCGACGCCAGCGCCTCCTTGTCCTGAGGCGTCAGGTCCTCCTTGGGCAGGTCCGAGCTGCAGCCCGCCCCGACCACGGCCGCCAGCGCCAACGCGAGGAGCACGCGTGACAGCGCGGCCGTTCCGGAGAGCCCTGCGCGGGGGAGCGCGGGCCTCCGTCCTGTAAGCACACCTGTGAGCCTATTCATCTCCCCCATCCGTTCCGCTCGCTGTCTCAGCGGGACCGCCGTCAGGAGCCGCGCCCTCAGACGAGTCACCTGAACCGTCGGCGCCCCGTCTGAAGATCGACCTCCCGAGCATGTAGTCCGGCACCTTGACGCCGAACAGCTCGAGTATCGACGGTCCGATGTCGATGAGTCCCGGCCGCCCGTCCTCGATCTTTCTGTTCGAGAACACGACTCCGGGCACCAGTTTGAAGTCTATGCAGTGGTCGCCGCTCCAGCTCTTCACGTTGTCCTCGACGACCCTCTCGCTAGACTTGCCGACCGCGCCGTCCCACGAGGCGCGATATCCCACGTTGTATCCTATGACCAGGTCCGGCGCGTCCTCCGCGTACGGTCCGTTCATGATCTCCTCGATGTCGTAGACCGAGGTGATGGCCCGCTCGCCGGTCGCCGGGTTCACGACCTGCTCCAGCTTCTCCTTGAGTTCGCGCTTCAGGGCACGGTATTCATCAGACGGGACGATGCCCTTGGCCTCGCGTCCCTTCTTGTTGATGTAGATGCCCGAGAGACCGAGCTGGTACATCTTCGTGCGCGACCAGTCGACGCCCTGGAGGTACTCGCCGATGACGGCCTCTCCCTCCGTCGCGCCGCAGTAGCCGCCGAAGCTGCACGTGCCGCCGACCCCACCGGACTCGCCGGCGCCGTCTGCACCGCCGGGGCCCGCGTCCGAGCCTCCGCCCTCTCCCGCTCCACCCGAGCCGTCACCCGGAGACATGAACCCGTTCTCGAGCGCCCACGTGTTCAGGTTCACGCCGTACTTGAACTGCTTGAACCCGTGGTCCGAGATGACAAGCAGCAGTGTCTTGTCGTCGACGTGCTCCATTACACGCCCGAGGAGCCCGTCCATTCTCATGTAGAGCTCCTCGATGGCGCGCGCGTGCTTCGTCGTGTCCTTGCCGCGATTCGACGGGTTCTCGGGGTCCAGGTAGCGCATGAACATGTGCTGGATGCGGTCGGTCGCGTCGAAGACGACCACGGTGAGCCCGCTGCGGTTCTTCCTGAGCGAGTTGAAGAACATGCGCTCGCGCTCGTCGTGGATGAGCCACGTCTGCTCGAGGAACGCCTCCTCGTCGATCATCCGCTCGTTCAGCGCCCACGTGTCCTCGGCGAGCCCGAGCGTTGCGTACGGGCCCTGCAGCTTCGCCAGATACTGAGCGAACATAGACGGCTCTGATATCGGCATCGCGGGGCTCGACGGGTCGATGTTGATCGGCGTCACGTACAGCTCGAACTCCGGCGACATCGAGTTCACGTACAGCCTGACGATGCCCTTGATCTTGACGCCGAGGCCCGCGTCGAACTCGACGGTCAGCCAGTCCGAGTACTCGCG
>CAYNQF010000090.1:0-9923 GCA_964399265.1 uncultured bacterium
GCGAATAAAGGAATACGACGAGAAGATGGGCGTCCTGAGGGCGGAGCTGGCCCGACTCGAACTGACGGTCCCGAACATCCCCCACGAGTCGGTGCCCGTGGGCAGGGATGACAGCGACAACGTGCTCGTCCGCGAGTGGGGAGAAGCGAAGCAGCCGTGCGCGAGGCCGCTGCCGCACTGGGAGATAGGCGAGAAGCTCGGGATCATCAACCTGCCGGCGGCGACCAAGATCGCGGGTTCCGGATTCATATGCTTCGTGGGCGCCGGGGCGCTCCTCGAGCGGGCCCTCATACGCTTCATGATCGACGTCCACACGAAGGAACACGGCTACACCGAGATATCGGCTCCGTTCGTGGCCAACCGCGACTCCATGACGGGGACCGGCCAGCTGCCGAAGCTCGAGAGCGACATGTACCTCTGCGGAGAGGACGACCTCTTCCTGATCCCGACCGCCGAGGTCCCCATAACGAACTACCACCGCGACGAGATCCTCGACGGACAGAAGCTGCCAGTCCGCTACTGCGGATACACGCCGTGCTTCCGTAGAGAGGCGGGTTCCTACGGCAAGGACACGCGCGGACTCATACGCGTTCATCAGTTCGACAAGGTCGAGATGGTCAACTTCGTAGAGCCCGAGACGTCGTACGAGGCGCTCGAGACCCTCACCAGGAACGCCGAGGACATCCTCCAGCGTCTCGGACTGCCCTACAGGGTCAAGGTGCTTTGCACCGGCGATCTCTCCTTCTCCGCCGCGAAGTGCTACGACATAGACGTCTGGGCGCCGGGAGTCGACGCCTGGCTCGAGGTGTCGTCCTGCAGCAACTTCGAGGACTTCCAGGCGAGACGGGCCGGCATCCGGTACCGTCCCGCTGATGGGGAGAAGGCGCGGTTCGTGCACACGCTCAACGGCTCGGGTGTCGCCCTGCCACGCACGGTCATCGCCATTCTCGAGAACTACCAGACCGAGGACGGCGCGGTCGTGATCCCGGAGGTTCTGCGTCCCTACATGGACGGAATGTCCGAGATTCGGTAGTCAAGGCGCGGCCTTCTGCCGGGCGCCGGCAGGCGTGGTCGTCAAGCACCCGGGGGTGCCACGTTGAGGATTGCGCTCCTGACCGCGAGCGATCCGCTCGACCTCCGGTCGTGGTCCGGTACTCCCTACCATATGCTACGTGGGCTCGAGGCCAGGGGAGCGGAGGTGGTTCCTCTGGGGCCGTTCCGCACGCCCGGGAGGCAGTTGCTGCGCGCCTACGGACGCGCGCTGCGCTACTTCCGGGGCTGCAACTACCAGTACGGTCACTCGGTGGCCTTCTCTCGTTCCTGCTCGGCCGCGGCGGCGCAGGCTCTTTCTGGAGCGGACTTCGACGTCGTGCTGGCCCCGGCCGCGAGCCCCTGTATCGCGGAGCTGTCGACGGACCTTCCGGTTCTCTACCTGACCGACGCCACGTTCAGACTGATGATCGACTACTACCCCGACTTCTCCAGGCTCTGTCGGACGACGCTGCGCGACGGTGAGCTCATCGAGTCACGCGCTCTGGGAATGGCCTCGGCCGTCGTCGTGCCGACGGAATGGGTGGCTCGCTCAGCCGAGCTGGACTACGGGGTAGGACGAGAGAGACTGCACGTCGTCCCGTTCGGCGCTAACCTGGATCCCCCTCCCGACAGGGAGGCCGCCAAGACAGGTCGCCGCAGAGGCCCACTCGATCTGCTCTTCATCGGAAAGGAGTGGGCGAGGAAGGGTGGCCACGTAGCCGTCGATGCCTTGAGGGCCCTGAATGCGAAGGGGGTCGACGCGCGTCTCACCATATGCGGCTGTGCGCCTCCACCCGGGTTCCCGGTCGACCACGTGAGGGTCGTTCCGTCCATCGACAAGAACCAGCCTGGGTGGAGAGGAGCGATGGAGTCGCTGTACGCTTCCTCCGATTTCCTTCTGCTGCCGGCAAGGGCCGAGTGCTTCGGTATCGTGATCGCGGAGGCCAACTCCCACGGCGTTCCGGCGCTCGTCTCCGCGACCGGGGGACTCCCCGAGGTTGTCGTCGACGGCCGCAACGGCTACGTGCTTCCGCTCTCGGCGGGCGGCGAGGAGTACGCGTCCACGGTGTTGAGCGTGATCTCGGATGCCGAAAGGTACGAGCGCCTGTGCGCGTCGAGCCGACTCGAGTTCGAGACGCGCCTCAACTGGGATGCGTGGAGCGATGCCGTACTCCGAATCGCGGCCCGCCTGGCGACGTCTGGGAAGTAAGCGCGCGCCGGCTTCCTTGACAGTGCCGGGGCCCGTGCTAGACTGTGCAATGAGTGTGCAGACGTGAAGTTACGTGGGAAGGGCACCCTTTGAAGAAACGCACCCGCATCGAGTGGGCCGAGCCGGCCGCGCTTCGTTCACGGGCCTACGTGTTCGTGGCGATATCGTTGCTTGCCATCGCGATCTTCGTCTACACGAATGGCCTGATCAGGCGCCTCGAGACGCAGGCGGCCACGTTGTCGCGTTCGCTCGCCGGTCTCTGCGCGAGCGCCACGTACGCGGCACGCGAGAACGAGGAACTCAGGACCATCTTCACCGAACTGATCGCGACCATCGACTTCCCGATCGTCATCACCGACGTGCGCGGCGTCCCCATCACATGGAAGGGCATACCCGTCGACCTCGACCCGGAGGAAGTCAGCCACTCCGAGTACCTGGACGCCACGGCCCTGAGCACGGCCGGGACGCCGTTCGGCGAGGTCTTCGCCTACGTGAAGGAGCTGGACAGCCGCACGGCTCCGATACCCATGACGCGCGTCTCAGACCACAACGTGCACGGCTACCTGCACTACGGCCAGTCGAGCATGATCCAGGAGATCAGGTACCTGCCCGCGGTGGAGCTGCTCGCGTTTGGCATCCTCGTGCTCCTCGGGTTCCTGGGCTTCAGGAACGCGAAGCTCGCGGAGCTGCGTTCCATCTGGGTCGGCATGGCAAAGGAGACGGCGCACCAACTCGGCACCCCCATATCGTCGATGATGGGATGGGTCGAGTTGATCCGCGAGTCGGCCAAGTCCGGTTGCCCCCCCGACCAGATGGCCGACATGACGGTCGAGATGCAGCGAGATCTGGAGAGGCTCGAGAAGATCTCGCTACGTTTCAAACAGATCGGGTCGATACCGAAGTCCAGGCGCCAGGACGTGGTCGTGGTGCTGCGTGACGTGGTCGACTATCTGCGGCGGAGGCTCGCGTCGCTCCGCAGGGACGTGGTCATCGAGGAGGACTACGCCCCGATCCCACCGGTGGAGATCAACCGCGAACTGATGGAGTGGGTGGTCGAGAACCTGGTCAAGAACTCGGTCGAGGCTCTCGAGGCGGAGGGTGGTCAGATCCGTCTGACCACCGAACACCTGCCCAAGCAGGGGCAGGTCCGGATCCTGGTCACCGATAACGGAAAGGGCTTCTCGCCGGCGGAGCGGCGGCGCGCGTTCATGCCGGGGTACTCGACGAAGCGGAAGGGATGGGGCCTGGGCCTCGCGTTGTCACGCAGGATCATCGAGGACTACCACAAGGGACGTCTCGTTGTGCTCTGGTCCGAGCCGGGCAAGGGCACGACGTTCGCCATAACTCTGCCGATCTCCTGATCCCCTCAGGGGATCGCGGTCGGCCGGAAGGACACGGATGGAAGCGACTGGAAGAAGGATACTCTGGGTCGATGACGAGATAGAAATGCTCAAGCCGCACATCCTCTTCCTCGAGCAGAAGGGCTACGAGGTAGGTTCGGCGACGGGCGGCGAGGAAGCGCTTCGCCTGCTTCGCGACGACAGGTACGACATCGTTCTGCTGGATGAGATGATGTTGGGAATGGACGGTCTGGAGACCTTGGGCGAGATCAAGGAGCTCGATCCCTCGCTGCCGGTTGTCATGGTGACCAAGAGCGAGGAAGAGGAGCTGATGGACGACGCGCTGGGTAGGCGGATCGACGACTTTCTCATCAAGCCCGTCAAACCCACGCAGGTCTTCCTCGCCATCAAGAGGATCCTGGACGGCAGGAGACTTCTCCAGGGCCAGCTGGCGCAGACCTACGCGGCGGAGTCGAACCAGATACGCATGAGCATAATGAGCCCGATGGACTGGGAGGAATGGATCCGTCTCTACCTCAGGCTTGTGAACTGGGACCTCGAGCTGGACCGCATCCGCGACCCCGGTCTGAGGCAGGCCCACGAGGACCTCGAGCAGTCGGCCAACGCCGAGTTCGCGAGATACATGGTCAGTGTCTACGAGTCGTGGGTGAACGACGAGGTGGAGAGGCCGCGGTTGTCGGTAGACATCTTCCGTGACTTCGTCGCGCCCAGACTCAAGGCGCGCGAGAAGGTCTACTTCGTGGTTCTCGACTGCATGAGGCTCGACCACTGGATGAGCCTCATGCCCAGCCTCGAGCCGATGTTCGAGATCACCAACAGCTACTACTACTCGATACTGCCTACGGCGACCCCGTTCTCGCGAAACGCGCTCTTCAGCGGGCAGTGGCCGGCAGAGTTCACCGAGTCCCTTCCGGACATGTGGGGGACCCAGGGTAGGGACGAGTTCAGCAAGAACCGGTACGAGCGCCAGCTCATGGACGCCCAACTCGAGCGCAGCGGCATCCAGCTCAGCCCCTCTCACAAGTATGTGAAGATCTACGAGAAGGACGAGGCGGACAACGTGCGCAGGCAGATGTCGTCGATGGTCGACCTCCCGTTCGTGTCTGTCGTCTACAACTTCGTCGACATCCTGTCGCACTCGCGCTCGGAGTCCGCGATCCTGCAGGAGCTGGCTCCCGACGAGCCGGCATTCCGCTCCCTCGTAAGGTCGTGGTTCAACCACTCCGCGCTCTACCACATACTGGCCGAGATGGCGCGCCAGGGCGCGACCGTGGTTCTGACGACCGACCACGGCGCCGTTCTCGGCAAGCGCGCGGCCCTGATACGCGGCAACCGCGACACGTCGACGAACCTCCGGTACAAGTTCGGCAGCAACCTGGGCTTCGACGAGAAGGAGACGTTCCTCATCAAGGAGCCGGCCAGGTTCAAGCTTCCGTCCGACGGGGCAAGCAAGCAGTACGCGATCGCGAAGGAGGACTACTACTTCGTGTATCCGACCGACTTCCATCGGTACGAGCGGCAGTACAAGGGCAGCTTCCAGCACGGCGGCATCTCTCTCGAGGAGATGATCCTGCCGTGCGCCACCCTGCGACCGAGGTCGACCGGTTGACGAGCGTCGGGTTCGTGACCGTCTCGCCCGAAGAGACCCGTGCGCTGGGCGAGATCCTGGGCCGGCTGCTGGTCCCGGGTTCCGTTGTGGCGCTGTATGGCGAGCTCGGGAGCGGCAAGACGGTGCTCGCACAGGGCGTTGCGCGGGGAATGGGCTTCGACGGCTATGTGTCGAGCCCCAGCTTCGTCATCGTGAACGAGTACGAGGCCCGCCTGCCTGTCTTCCACATCGATCTCTACAGGACGGAGGGGTCGGACCCGCTCGCCGGGGTCGACTATCGCGAGTTCTGGTGGGGAGAGGGCGTGGCTATCGTCGAGTGGGCGGAGCGCGCTGGAGAGCTGCTTCCGGAGGACAGACTGGACGTGACCATTACCGCAGACGACAGATCGAAGCGGGAGTTCGAGGTCGCCGCGACAGGTCCCTCGAGCGCCGTGATCCTGAGCGCGCTCGACGGGGCGTGGCGGGAACGGGAGACGGACCGGTGAGGATCCTGACCATTGAGACGGCAACTCCAACGGAGTCGGTTGGCCTGGTGAGCGACGCCCGCATCGTCGCCGAGCGGACGACGCGTGCGGGCCGCGGCAGGGCGGACGAACTCGTGGCGTCGGTCGCCCATGTCCTCGACAAGGCGGCGCTCCTGCTCGCAGACCTGGACGGCATCGCGGTGTCGATAGGACCGGGCAGGTTCACCGGCCTGCGCGTCGGGCTCGCGACGGCTAAGGGGCTCTCGGCCTCGACCGGCGTGCCCGTCCTTCCGGTTCCCACGCTCGAGGCGCTCGCGGCCAGCGTGCCGCGGGAGGACCTCGGCGACGGTGCGTTCGTCTGCTCCATGCTCGATGCGCGGAGGGGAGAGGTCTACGCGGCGCTCTTCGGCCCGGCGCCAGGTGCGGGAAGGCTTTCAGAAGACGCGGCGCTCGACCCCGCCGCGGCCGCGAGGGCCGCGGTGGATGATGCGCGTGCTGCTGTCCGTGAGGCACGGCGTACCCCGGGATCCGCCGCGCGCGCCTCGGAAGGCGAGGTCGTGTTCGTCGGCACGGGCGCATCTCTCTATTCGGGGGCCGTGCTGGAAGCGGCGGGACCCGCGGGTCGACTCGCCGCTCCGCCCGTGGAGCTTCCCGGTCCCGTGGCGCTGGCCTCAATCGCGGCGCGCCTCCTGTCCTCGGGCGTTCCGGACCGAGCGTCGGTCCTTCCCAAGTATCTTCGAGGCCTCTAGATGAGCGTCGCCGGCCGTGTCACCGTGGAGCGCATGGCGCCTGTGCACGTGGGCGACGTCGTCTCGATTGAGAGGGAGGTCTTCCCGTCTCCGTGGTCGAGGGCGTCGTTCGAGCGCGAGAGCCTGGACGAGGATGCGGCTTCCTGGGTGGCGCTCGTCGACGGACGCGTGGTCGGCTATCTCGTGTCGTGGGTCGTCTGCGACGAACTTCACATTGGCAACATCGCCGTCACACCCGAAGAACGGGGGCACGGCGTCGGGAGGATGCTCCTCGCACACGCGCTCGAACAGGCGGCGCGGAGAGGTGTTGTGCTTGCCACTCTCGAGGCACGCGAGTCGAACATCCGCGCGATCAGGCTCTATGAGCACTTCGCCTTCCGCCCGGTCGCCATACGCAAGCGCTACTACGCGGACTCGGGCGAGGACGCGATCGTCATGATAGCGGACATCGGAGAGGGCGCCGGACAATGAAGCACGCGGACGACGGCACAACGAGGGCCGCTTTGTACCTGCGGGAGAAGGGTTTCGGAACGCCGGTCGCGGCCGTGGTCCTGGGCTCCGGCCTGTCGTCGTTCGCCGACGGGCTCGAGGGAAGGGTCGTCGTGCCCTACGCGGAGATCCCTGGCTTCCCGGCCCCCGGCGTCCGTGGCCATGCGGGCACGGCCACCTTCGGCAGGCTCGGGGGGCGTGACTTCCTCGTCTGTTCAGGGCGCGTTCACTACTACGAGGGCAGGGCGCACTCCGAGGTCATCTGGCAGGTCAGGCTCTTCAACGAACTTGGCGCAAGAGCGCTCGTGATCACGAACGCCGCCGGCGGGATAGACCCGGGGTTCGACGTCGGTGACATCATGCTCATCGTCGACCAGATCTCGATGGTGACCGGGCGCTTCCGGCCCATGACCGCGGGCACCTTCAGGATGGCGCGGGCCTACACTCCCAGGCTCGCGGAGCTGGCGAGGACCGAGGCCCTCGAGACGGGTATCAGGCTGCGCGAGGGCGTCTACATGGGTTCGCTAGGTCCCACCTACGAGACGCCGGCCGAGGTCGGCGTCGCGAGGAGGCTCGGAGCCCACGCGGTGGGCATGTCGACGGTGGCCGAGGTGCAGGCCGCGCACGAACTCGGCATGGAGGTCCTGGGGCTCTCTCTCATCACCAACGTGCCGCTTCCGGGCCGGTTCAAGGAGACGACGCACGAGGAGGTGCTGGAGGCCGGGCGGCAGGGCGCCGTGGGCGTGCTTTCTCTCATGGCGGCGGTCGCCGGGAAGTTGTAGTCTCTACACCCGTGCAGGCAATCGCATCGCACGCGGGAGGGTGACGATGGACCAGGTCTCCTGGCTCAAGCGGCGCAAGCCGGGCATCAAGGACGCCAAGAAGCGAGAGGTTCCTGACGGCCTGTGGCGCAAGTGCGAGGGCTGCGGCGAGATCATCTACCACAAGGAGCTGGAGCGCGGACTCTGGACGTGTCCGAAGTGCGGGTACCACTTCCGCATCAGCGCGGTTCAGTACCGCGACATACTGGTGGACCCGGGGAGCTTCGTTGAACTTCTGGGCGGCATAGAATCGTCCGACCCGCTCCACTTCGTCGACACCCGCAAGTACACCGAACGCATCGAGGACGCGGAAAAGAAGACCGGTCTTTCGTCTGCGGTCCTCACCGGCAGCGCCAGGATCGAGGGGCACCTGGTCATGATGGCGCTTCTCGAGTTCGCCTTCCTGGGAGGCAGCCTTGGCTCCGCGATGGGAGAGAAGCTGGCTCGGCTCACGCGGATGGCCATCGAGGAGCGAGTCCCCCTGGTGAGTCTGTCGAGTTCCGGCGGAGCGAGGATGCAGGAGGGGATCCTCTCGCTCATGCAGATGGCGAAAACGAGCGCCATGCTTGCGAAGTTTCACAGCGAGAAGCTGCTCCATATCGTCATACAGGTCCACCCGACGACGGGAGGCGTGACCGCGAGCTTCGCGTCGCTCGGCGACGTCATCATCGCCGAGCCCGGAGCGCTCATCGGTTTCGCAGGCCCGAGGGTGATACAGCAGACGATCAAGCAGGACCTCCCGGAGGGATTCCAGAGGTCCGAGTTCCTTCTGGACCACGGCATGCTCGACATGGTGGTGCACCGCAAGGAACTCAGGAAGACGTTGGCCAAGGTCCTGGACTTCTTCGGGGACGAAGCGCGAGACCGGGCGGAGGACACGCTTGACCAGGCAAGGAAGCAAGGCCTTTGATTCATACAGGTCCTGCCTGGACTGGCTCTTCGCCAGGCACCGCTTCGTGATGAAGCCGGGACTCGAGCGCGTGGAGCAGCTGCTGCGCTCGGTCGGCAGCCCCCACGAGAAGTTTCGCATCGTGCACGTGGGGGGCACGAACGGCAAGGGCTCGACCTCCTGCATGATAGCCTCGGTCCTCTCCGAGCACGGCCTCAGGGTAGGGCTCTTCACTTCGCCTCACGTCATCGACTTCACCGAGCGGGTATCGATCTCCGGTCGCTCGATAGAACAGCAGCGAGTCGTGGAGCTAATCGAGCTCCTGAAGCCGCACGCCGACGAGATCGACGCGACCTTCTTTGAGATAGTGACAGCCGCCGCCGCCGTCCACTTCGCCGACGAGGGCGTCGACCTCGCAGTCTGCGAGGTCGGGTTGGGCGGCAGGCTCGATGCGACAAACGCTCTGGACTCGCTGATGTCGGTGATCACAAAGATCGCGATCGACCACGCCGAGGTCCTGGGCAGCGACATCGCGAGCATCGCCGCGGAGAAGGCGGGCATCATCAGGGAGTCGGGCGCCGTGGTCGTCGGCGCGAAGGGCGTGGCGGCCGACGTCATCAGGGGAGTGGCAGCCGCCAGGCACGCCCGCTTCGTCGACGTCGACGCGGAGTGCGCCGTCAGCAGAGTGTCGGTGACACCTTCGGGTAGCTTCTTCGACTTCACTCACGGAGACGCCAAGATCGAGGGAGTCTCCGTCTCAATGATCGGCAGGCACCAGGTCTCGAATGCGGCCACGGCGCTGGTCACGCTTCTCGAGCTTCAGCGGGACGGGGTTCTCACGCTGGATGAACGGGCCGTCAAGCGCGGCATGTCCGAGGTCTACTGCACCGGAAGGATGCAGATAATCGACAGGCGTCCCACTGTGATAGCCGACGTCGCGCACAACCCCGACGGCGCCAGGACGCTTGCGGCCGCGTTCAGCGAGGTCTTCGCTCCCGAGCGCACGATCGCCGTGCTGGGCATCATGGCCGACAAGGACGTGCGCGGGTTCCTGTCGGCGCTCAGCGACTTCGTGGACCTGCTCATCGTCACACGCCCCGCCACGCCGCGGGCTGCCGATCCGGAGGAGGTGGCGATCATCGCCCGCGAGCTTGGGCTCGAGTCCCAGGTCGTGGAGACGCCGGGCGCCGCCATAGGACGAGCGCTGTCGCTGGCGGGCGAAGCTGACCTTGTCTTGATCACGGGTTCCCACTACACTGTTGGCGACGTCATGACGAGCCTCGGCGTCGGTCACTCCCT
>CAYNQF010000091.1:0-9720 GCA_964399265.1 uncultured bacterium
GCCTGGCCGAGCATGTCGTTCATCTCGGACAGCATCTCGTCCAGAAGCGGCCGGCGCCTGAGCGCCTCTATGAACTCCTTGAACATGACGTGTCCTCCTAGAACACCTTGTCTATCAGTATAAGCAGTGCCGGCAGTCCGTAGAAGAGCCCCATCACGAAGAGTATGGCGTTCCTCTTGGACCGCACCGCGGCGTCGGCCAGCTTCCTGGCCAGCGCCAGGGGTATGCGCCTTATCGGTCGGAAGGGATAGATGATGATTATGCCCGCCACATTGAACAGGAGATGGACCAGAGCGATCGTGAGCCCTCTCACGTCTCCGGCGAGCGACGCGAGGAGGGCGGTCACGGTCGTCCCGATGTTGGCGCCCAGCGTGACCGGGAAGACCTGCTCGAGTCTGACGATACCGGCGCCGGCCAACGGCACCATGAGCGACGTCGTCACCGAGCTGCTCTGGATCACCGCGGTGATGCCCGCACCGGCCGCCATTCCGGCCAGGCCGCTCCGTCCCATGAATCTGTCTATGATCACCTCGGCCCGGCCCATCGCCAGTGCCTTGGTCATGCGCACGAGCACGTAGAGCGATCCGAAGAGCAGCAGGAGCGACAGGACGACGACGGGGATGGCCGCGTGCGGTCCGGCGAGCGACTCGGCCACGTGGCCTATCGACTTCACGACGGGGCCCACGGCCTGCTTGACCGGGCTCGCGAAGGTGATCGCCTCTCCGCCGACCAGGAACCCGGCGAGCGCGCTCGCCGACTTCGAGAGGAAGCCGGTGGCCAGCTCCAGCGGGAAGAGGATGAGGACGGACATCACGTTGAAGAAGTCGTGCACGCTTGCCGCCGCGAACGCCCGTCGGAACTCCTCCTTCCTTCCGATGTGTCCCATCGACACGATGGCGCACGTCACCGTCGTTCCGATGTTGGCCCCCATGATGATGGGTACGGCCCCGTGGATGGTCAGCACGCCCGAGGCCACGAAGCCGACGGTCATCGACGTCGTCATCGATGAACTCTGGACGATGCTGGTCGCGAGGATGCCGATGAAGAGCCCGACGAGCGGGTTGGACGTCGTAGAGATGAGCTGCTCGGCGAACCCCGCTCCGAGCATCTTGAACCCGCTGCCAAGGAGGTTGACCGAGAGGAGGAAGACGTAGAGCGTGACGGCCGCGCCGGCCAGACGCAGGAGCGTCTCCCACGCTCCGTCCCTGCGCCGGCCGAGCATACGCGGTGCTGAGCCCTTCGGGTACTCCGGCATAGTCTCGTCCGGGGCTCCCTGCCGGGGAGCATCGAGCACGTTGCGAGTGAGCGGCAGTCGGCCTCCGGGAGTTCGGAGGCTTCGGGCGCGGATTCTCACACTCCCGGGGCGCGGTGTCAAGATTGCATGAGCGTTTCGCCGGCGCGGCTCCGGGCGGCGGGCCAGCCCCGCCGTCTACGGACGCACGCGTGTGAACGATGCACGAATCGCTTTGACTCGGGCCCCGAACTGACGCTACAATCATTTCTCCGCTGACCGCGCCCGATCGTTTCGGGCGGTTTCTACGTAAGGAGGGCACATGGACAGGGGAAGGCTAGAAGAGAGCCTCCTCGACCTGATCCGTCGGGCATCCACGTCGCTGCCTCCGGACGTCGTCGCCGCGATGCGTCGCGGCATCGAGGCCGAGGGTTCGGGGACGTCGGCCGCCTCCAGCCTCGAGCTGATGCTCGAGAACGCGAAGCAGGCCAAGGAGGGCGGTACTCCCATCTGCCAGGACACCGGCGCGCTCATGTTCTTCGTGGAGTACGGTCCCGACTTCCGTCAGAAGGAGATCGAGGAAGCGGCGAAGGCCGCTACGGCTCGCGCCACCGAGATGTACTACCTGAGACCCAACGCGGTCGACCCGGTGACCGGCGTCAACTCGGGCAACAACCTGGGCGCCGGCTCGCCGCATTTCCACTTCGACCAGCGGGACGAGGAGGGTCTGCGGGTGCGTCTCCTCCTCAAGGGCGGCGGCTCGGAGAACGTCGGGACGCAGTACAAGCTCCCGGACGGAAAGATCAAGGCCGGACGCGACCTCAAGGGCGTCCGCAAGTGCATCATCGACACCGTCTACAACGCTCAGGGCAAGGGCTGCGCCCCCGGCATCATCGGCGTCGGTCTGGGCGGCGACCGCGGCTCCTCGTTCGGCTGCTCCAAGGAGCAGTTCCTGCGTGACCTCGGGGACACGAACCCGGACCCGACGCTCGCCGAACTCGAGTCCGGGCTGATGCAGGAGCTGAACACGCTCGGCATCGGACCGTCGGGGTTTGGCGGGAAGACGACCGTGCTCGGAGTCAAGATCGGCAAGCTGCATCGTCTGCCGGCCTGTTACTTCGTCTCGGTGAGCTACGCGTGCTGGGCGTACCGCAAGGCGTTCATGAGCGTCAAGGGAGGGGAGGCGACGTATGATTGGGATTAAGCTCCCCGTCTCCGAGCAGGAGATTCGCAAGCTGAAGGCCGGGGACGAGGTGTCGATCACCGGCGTAATGATCACGGCGCGCGACGCGGCTCACAAGTACCTCGTGGAGACCAATGGTGAAGAGGTGAAGGACCTGCTGCGCGACGGCATGGTCTATCACTGCGGTCCGGTCGTCAAGAAGGAAGGCGACAAGTACTCGTTCGTCGCCGCCGGGCCGACGACCAGTATCCGAGAGGAACCCTACGAGGGCCCGGTCATCGCCAAGTACGGCGTGCGCGGCGTCATTGGGAAGGGTGGCATGGGGGCGGACACGCTTAAGGCGTGCGCCGACCACGGGTGCGTCTATCTCTCCGCCGTCGGCGGCCTCGCCACGACGCTGGCCCGTTCGGTCGTCGAGGTGCTGGACGTCCACAAGCTGAAGGAGTTCGGCGTCCCGGAGGCCATGTGGGTCATCCGCGTCGAGAACTTCCCGGCCGTGGTGACGATGGACTCGCACGGCAACTCGATCCACGATGACATCGAGAGGCTCTCGCACAAGAAGTACGAGGAACTCCTGAGCAAGTAGTCGCTTCGGAACGGTGACGCGGCGCAGCACCGAGTGCGCCTGGACACGTTCGGGCCTCGACGCCGCCCGCCTGGGCCGCCTTCGACGCGACCAATGAAAGGCCCCCTGGGCTTCCGCCCCGGGGGCCTCCTCACGTAACGCGGTGATTCGCCTTCTTGTCAGCAACTCGAGCGTCGGTGAATCGCCCTTGCGCCGGCACGGCGGGCGCCGGGGCTACCGGCGTCCCAGCTTCGCGAACACCTTGCCCATGATCAGCCGGTCCTCGCGCTCCACTCCAAGCGCGGCTATCACGCCGACGAAGACGGCGTAGGTCGCCGCCAGGACTCCCACCATCGCGAACACCGAAAGCTCAGGAGTGTGTCGCCTCAGCAGGAGGTTTCCGGCCAGCGCCACGAGCGCCGCCACGGCCACCTTGATGAACGCCCGGCTGTACGGGTGGATCTTGAGGAGCGCGCGAACCTCTATGAGGCCGACCGTGTCTATGACAGACACCGATACGGCGGTGGCGATCGCCGCTCCCAGCAGCCCGTAGCGCGGGATGAGGAACAGGTTCAGCCCGATGTTCATGCTGGTCACGATCACTATGTTCACGGCGTTGTATCTCTGATGCCCCGACATGACGAGCAACGTGCCCACGGTGCCGACGACGCAACGCACGACGACGCTCACCGCGAGCACGAGCAGGGGGACATAGCCGCTCACGAACTCGGGCCCGAAGAAGCGGAGGAGATCGTCGCCGAATCCGATGAGCCAGCAGAACGCCGGAACGATGAGAATGAGTATGCCTCTCGTGAGCGACGAGTAGAGAGAACGCAGTTCCCTGAGCTTGTTGTTGTGGTACAGGTCCGAGATCACGGGAGCGAACGATGCGTTGAACCCCATGAAGACGAGCGCAAGGACGTTCGAGATGAGAAACGCCGTGTTGTAGATGCCGACGTCTTCAGACGTTCCCAGGATACCCAGCATCACGCGATCGGATATCGAGAGGCTGTAGTTCATGAAGCCGACGAACAGCATCATCGAAGCGAATGCCGCGATCTCGCGTCTCGGGGCCGGCATCGAAGACGGTCCGCTGAGCAGGTAGGGGGCCTGCCGCCATATCAGCATCAGCATCGTTCCCGCGGAGATGAAGTAGGCGGCCACGAAGGCGATGGTGATGCCGGTGAGGCCCAGGCCGAGGCCTGCAAGAGCGAGGAAGATCGCGAGCTTGGTGGTCTTGTTGACGACCTCGAGACAGAACGACTCCTGCGCGGTTCTCTTCAGGGCGCGGAGCGTCTGCCCGAGGACGAGCTGGAACGTGGCGCCGAGCGTGCCAAGCGCGACGATGGGCATGATGCTGATGAGCCGCGGCTCCTTGAACACCGGGCCGGCAAGGAAGCCTCGAAAGAGAAGGAGCAGAGCGGCGAACACGACACTCGCGGCGAGTACCAGCCGCGTGCCCGCTCTGAACATGCCGGCGGCGCCCGCCTCGTTGTTCCTGCTCAGGCTGACCGGGATGAAACGGACGAACGTGTGGCCCATGCCGAACGACGCCACGAGAGACACGAAGAGCAGGACCGTGGAGGCGATGACGTAGACGCCCAAGAGGTCGGCGCCGAGCACCCGCGCGAACACGACGTTCGACGCGAGGCCGATGACCATGCCTATGGCGCGCGACGACATCACGCCGGACGTCTGCTTGGCGACGTGAAGCAGATTGCGGTCCGTGAGTTCTACCGAGTCGAGCTCTGTCGTCGGGCTGCCTTCAAGTTCCGGCCGCATCGGACCTCCGGATGAGTCGGGCTCCTACTGCGTGCCGGCGCCGAACACGAGTCGGCGCATGACCGTGAACGTGTCGGCTATGCGAGATGGCGAGGGCTCGAGCGGCACGTTCGACATGATGACAGCGTCGGAGTCCTCGTGTTCGGGGCTGAAACCATGCATCCCCACGGCCGCCCTTGCGCCCATGTAGCTGGGAACGATCAAGGTGCCGGGGTCCAGGAGGAACACCGCGTCTCCGTATCTTCGATCCTCGAAGAAGACGCCCTCGGACCTCAGCTCGTCGTCCGAGAGCAGCCTCCCGCGGTCCGACCCACGCAGCATCGCCGTTATCGCGCTCCGGGCGCGGTCCGTGAGGAACCAGAAACGGGCCATCGTGGCGTCATAGAAGGCCAGATAGTCTCTCTCCATCGTCAGCCCCAGCGAGTTCACGGCCGACATCATGTCTACGGTGTTCTCGACCTTCGCCATGCCGTGATCTGAGAAGACGAGCACGTCGACCTCGGAGTATTCGTCGCGGGCGACGGCCACGACCTTCGAGAGCTTCTTCTCGAGGTCCGATACCGCCCGCGCGACGGCCGCATCATCGTCGACGTGATCGTGAAGGAACGCGTCCATCACGGCGGTGTAGAGGAGGGCGAACCGCTGAGGCGCGTCGGCCTTGAGCGAGCCTTCCAGTTCGGCCAGAGCCGTGTCGAGAGGCGTCCTCCAGTTCCAGACCCTGTAGCCGATCCCTTCGTTTCTCAGTAAGTCGAAGATGGATTCCACAGGCTCGCCGTGGTGCAGCTCGTCGAACGCCTCGGGCGCGTAGATGTCTCTTTTCTCTGAGATGTCGAACTGCCCGAACAGACGGAACGGAACGCGGTAGAGGTTGTAGTAGCCGGTGAACCCGCTCCACCTGCGGTGGGCCATCGCCACTCGCCTGCGGAACCGCCTGTGCTCGGCCACGTACCTGGGTACGATCGAGAGGTGCCGCAGCGGCGCGAGCGACGATCGTGGGGAACGGTAGAACATGGCCCAGTGCCCGTGCTCGGCGGGGGAGAGTCCCGTGAGGATCGTGGGCTGAGCGGCGCAGCTGTAGCCGAGCACCGTCCGCTGTCTGTACTGGTGGGGTGTCAGGTCGCGGAACGAACCCATCTGCTGCGCGAGCCTCCAGCCCAGTGCGTCCACGAAGAAGGCGAGTGTGATGTGGTCCTTCATCGGTTGGGGTTGATCTCCCTTCCTCTGAGAACGGCGTGGTGGAAGAGCCGAAGCCTGTCCACGAGTACCGCCCGCTTCTCGCTCATCGACATCCCGTGGAAGGAGCGCGGGACTTCGAACGGAGAATATCTGTCCATGAGGTCCGATATCTCGCCCGCACTGAACGCCCCGCCGACGCTCAGGTAGCAGAGGACCGCCGTCAGGTACGCGAGCTGTCTGAGCGAGGCGAACGGAGCGAGAGCCGCGGCACGCGCCGTGGGAAAGAGGCCCGAGCGCCCCGCCGGGGACCTCAGTATCTTGAACGTCCTCACCGCCTTGCGGGCCGTTGACTCGAGCTTCGAGTAGAGCCCGGCCAGCGCCGGGAGTCCGGCCTCCATGGCGTCGACGCCCACCACATCACCAAGGACCGCCCTCCAGAACGGCGCCGCGACCTCGGCGTAGCTGTACAGGCATCTCTCCGCCATCGCTTCAAGCACGGCCACGTCCAGTTCGCCATCTCCGTATCGCGCGCCGGATGCGCGGTCCGTCCGGACGTTCTCCCGCCCGAGGTCCGGCTGATCTCGCGTGTCTTCGCGGACGCCGCGCAGCGTGCGCAGCGACGACAGGTCTCCCGTCATCTTGAAGCGCGCCCACGCATCCAGATCGTCGAGCCAGGGTTCGAGAGCGCTGCGAAGCCGCGCGCGTCCCCTCACGGAGAGCACATCGTTCGAGAAGGCGGCGAATCTCTCCGTGTAGGTCGGAGGCACGTTGCCTTCGAGGAAGAGGAGGGCGCTCATCGAGTCCAGCAGAAACTTGCCGGACGTGTAGAGCCTGCTCGCCGCGAGCCTGAACCTGTCGGACCCGGAGGGCCTTCCGTCGTCTTCCCCGCAGGAGAGCAGTGCCTGCTCTACCGTCCTGTTGTGGAACAGCACTAGGCTGTCCCATCTTGGGACGTCCTGGATCGCCATGGCCCTGAGCCTGCCGGCGACGTCCGGGTCCCCCCAGACGACGACCGGCGCACGCATCATCTCGAACGTCGTGATGAGAGGGGGGAGAGAAGACAGCCGGTCGGCCGACTTAACGCTTGCGTCGAGTCCAGCGCAGCTACCCGCGAGTTCCTGGTTGGCGGCCGAGACCCAGGCCGCAAGCCGCTGCCGGAATCCGTTCACGTCGATGCCCGCCCTGCTCAGGCAGACCAGGTCGATGTCGCTCAGCGAGTAGGGTCCGTCCGGCGTCGAGATGACCGTGGTCTCGCCCCTGGCCGGGGCCCCGATCATGAGCACCGCCTCGATATCGGCCGTGCCGAGAGCGTCCAGCATCCCGCTCACGCTGCGGTCGATCAGCGATGCGTAGAAGGGATTCGTTCCCTCCGGCAGTGCTCCTCTTGATCTCTCGTGCACCCGCGCCTCCCGTCCACTCTCGCCGCCCGGCGTCGACCGATGTTCCGACAAAGGTAAGGCCACTGCTTCCACTCTGTCAATCGCGCGCCCGACTCAACCCTCCGAGTGCGTGCAAGTTCCTTGCCCCATGAGCACCTCGTTTACCACGTGTTGCGTCTTGAAGCACGCTTGCCGATATGATACAATCTGTGCGTGGGTCGCGGAGACCCACGTCACCAAGTTGCGTGCGCTATGTGTAGATAGAGCGGGCGATCCGCGCGGCTCCTCGTCAGTGGGGAGACGCGCGTGTTGTCCACACACTAAGGAGGGCAACGGATGAGATCCGTGCGAGCGCTGTTCATGTGCGCCCTGGTCGTTCTCGTGACGCTTCCCGCGTCTGCGGCGGTCAGGTGGGTGGACTACGGCGCGGCCGATCCGTACGCGGAGCCCGATGCGAGGCTCATCGCGTCGGGGTTCGGCGGCGCGACCGTCTCGATCGATTTCCCGGGCCTCGTGGCCGAGGAGGTCGAGACCAAGGGCGGCATGTTCACCAGACTCAGCATACCCGGCTACTATCACACGGCTGAGGCGGGTCTGCCCAGTCTGCCCGTTGTGCGCCAATACCTCGAGGTGACGCACGGCGCTACGCCGCGCCTCACGGTCGTGAGCGCTGAGTACGCGGAGACGAGCCTCTCTGAACTGGGATTCGACCACCCGGTCGAGCCCGCGCAGCCCTCCATATGGAAGCTTCCTGGTGCGCGTGAAGCGGCCGCGTTCGTGATGGACGAGGACGCCTACAAGAACGATGCACTCGAGCCGCAAGCGGCCGCCGCGCTGGGGCAGAGTGGTCAGTTCAGGGCCCACCGCTACGTGGAGGTGGAGGTCTATCCGGTCCAGTATGACCCGGCGACCGGAGTCATCCGCTATCTCACCTCGATCGAACTCCGCGTGGACTTCGACGGCGGCAGCGCAGCCGAGACGAGCGCGGCGCTTCAGCGCTACGCTTCGCACGACTTCGACGTCTTCGCGGAGAAGCACTTCCTGAACGCGGACGACTTCAAGACCCGCGCCCTGAGCCTGCCGATCGGCTACCTCGTGATCTGCTACGACGACTACTACGAGGAGATCGAGACCTACGTTGGTCTCAGGCACAGGCTCGGCTACGACACGACGATCGTCAAGACGTCGGAGATCCCCGGCGGAGCGACGACGACGAACATCCAGGCGTACATCAAGGACGCCTACCAGAACTGGCCGGTACCGCCGACGTTCGTCGTCCTGATCGGCGACACCGGGCAGATACCTTACTTCGTCGGCGTATCGGACTCTCAGGCCACCGACCTCTACTACGTCTGCATGGACGACGGCGACGACTGGCATCCCGACATGTACGTGGGACGCTTCTCGTGCGACTCTGAGGCCGACGTGACGTTGCTCGCGGACAAGAGCATGAAGTACGTGCGCTTCGCACTGTCGAGCACGCCGGAGGACTGGGTGGACGAGGCCACCTTCATGGCGTCCAACGACAACTACTCGATCACCCAAGGCACGCACAACTACGTCATCAGCACGTGGGTGGAGCCCGCCGGATACGACGTCATCAACAAGCGGTATACGCACGAAGGCGCCACGATCAGTCAGGTCATCGACGACATCAACAACGGCGTCTCGATGCTCACGTACTCCGGGCACGGCTCGGTGAACGGGTGGGCCGACGGGCCTGCGATGACCGCGACGCAGGTGCAGGCTCTCACCAACGTCGACATGCTCCCGATGGTGCAGTCGTATGCGTGCGTGACGGGTTCCTTCGCCAGCGCGTGTTTCGGCGAGGCCTGGACGCTCGCACCTAACGGCGGCGTTCTCTTCCTCGGCGCCTCGGACAACTCGCTGTGGACCGAGGACGACGCTATGGAGCGCGCCGTCTATGACGTGTGGTTCGGCAACGACTACACGTGGGCGCGCGGAATGTTCAACGAGGGCCTCTGGGCGGTCGACCAGACGAGCACCACTTACGACAGGTACTACTACGAAATGTACACGGTCTTCGGCGACCCGGCCCTGGATCCGTGGACCAGTGTTCCGCAGCAGCTGGACGTCGCCTACGCCTCGGCCTTCCCGGTCGGTGGCGAGGTCTTCTCAGTTGACGTGGGCACCACGGGACGTGACCCGGTCGAGAACGCCCTGGTCTGCATCTACATGGACGGCGAGGTGTACGAGACGGCCTATACGGACGTCAACGGCCACGCCGACATCACCGTGTCGACGCCTCCACAGACGGTCGGGATGATGGACGTCTGGGTCAGCAAGCACGACTTCGTGCCGTACGCGGGCGCCGTCGAGGTGATCGTCCCCGTAACGTACGACATCAGTCCGTCGTCGGTTCCGATCAACAAGGCGACGGCGG
>CAYNQF010000092.1:0-9546 GCA_964399265.1 uncultured bacterium
GCCTCGCAGACGGTTTACTCCAGAGTGCTGGTCGGCGTCTTCTGCGTCCTGACGGTCGTCATCGTGACCCTCTTCCGGGTCGCGCTCCGTGCCGCCCACCGAGCCGTGCAGGCGGGCAGCTTCGACCTGCGGCGCGTCGTGGTCGTTGGCCGGGGCCCGGAGGCGGAGCGCACGGCCGGACGGATCATCAGGCGGCCGGGGACGGGATACGACCTTGTCGGTCTCGTCGACTCGGGCGGAGGAGAGGCGGGGGACTTCGGAGTGCCGGTCGTCGGCACGCTGGAGGGACTCCCAGACCTTCTGGAGGAGCAGAGGATAGACGAGGTGATATTCGCGGACCCCGCCCTGTCGAACGACCGCATCGCCGACTTTCTGCTCAGAACGCGACACGCTCCCGTGGACGTGAAGATGCTCTCGGGCTTTTCCGACATACTCACGTTGAGGGCGCGCGTCGAGGAGTTCATGAGCCTCCCCATTGTGTCGTTTGAGCGGGAGGCCCTGCTGAGGGCCGGGGCCGGCGTCAAGCGGTTTGCGGACGTCGTCGGAGCGCTGGCACTGATCGTGCCGTGGGCGCCGGTGCTCGCGGTCACGGCTCTGGTCATGGGTCTCCGCGGCCGCGGCGCCCCCACCGAGACCGTAGAACGCGTGGGTCGCGACAGGAACCGCTTCCCGATGCACGTGCTCAGGAACGACGGCGAGGAGGAGGCGATTCGGCGCTTCGTCGCCCGCCACGGCTTGGCGAGCTTTCCTCAGCTCCTGAACGTGCTGAAGGGAGAGATGAGCTTCGTCGGCCCGAGGCCGCTGTTGCCCGAGGAGGAAGGCGGGCTCGACGAGAGAGACGCGATCCGGTTCGACGCCAGGCCAGGAATCGCCGGACCGTACCTGCCCGTGGGCGGAGAGAGCGAAGCGATCGCCGACCGCTCAGCGCGCGACCTGGAGACCTATTACGTTCAGAGCTGGTCGCTCGGGGGGGACATCAGGCTGCTGCTGCGCTGGATCGGCAGATGCCTGGGAGGCGGCTGCCGCGGGTAGAGACCGACAGCTCCGAAAGGACACAGGATGCGAACGACCAAGTGGATGACAATCGCGCTGGCTCTGCTGGCCGCCGCTGGCGCGGCTGCGCAGGATTGGAGCGTGGTCACCATACCGAACGCGCCGCGGGTCTTCGACATGGACATGCAGGGCGGCACCGTGTGGCTTGCGACGGAGCACAACGGGCTCATCGGATACTCGAACGGTCTGTGGGTGCTGCATCTGGCGGCCGATGGCGGTATCAGGAACAACAGCTGGAACCACGCGGTCTTCGTGGACGCCTCCGGCGACAAGTGGATCGGGAGAGACACGTGGCAGAGCATCGACCGCTTGGACGACAACGGGACGTTCTATTTCAAGGGCGACGACACGTGGACCTACTACACCTACCAGGTGGAACTCGACAACAAGCGACCGTTCGCGATGGCCGAGACGAAGGAAGGCAACATGTGGTTCGGCATGCGCGACGAGAATCACCAGAACGCGGGAACCGTGGAGCTGCTGATACAGAACGATCCCGACACGACGGCCGACGACGTCTGGTTTCACTACGACAACGCGTGGACGCCCGACTCGACGGACTTCTGGGACGACGACGTCAGAGCGGTGGCCGTCGACGGCCGCGGCAGGCTCTGGATCGGGTACTACTCAAGCGGCCTTGACGTGTGGGACTACGGCAACCCGGCGGTCTTCGCGGACGACGAGTGGACCCATTATTCGGCCGAAAACGGGCTCCCGAGCGACTTGGTGCGCGCCTTGCATGTCGATGCCAAGGGGCGGGTCTGGGTCGGCACGGCCGACGGCCTTGCCCTCTATCAGCCGTCGACCGACGCGCTAGGAGCTCTGGATGCTCTGCAGGGACTCCAGGTCAACTCGCTCGACATGGACGCGCACGGACACGTATGGGCCGCGACCGACGAAGGCGTCGCGATGCTCTACGGGAACGGGACCCTTGCCCTCTCGTACGGCACCGCGCACGGCATTCCGGGCGAGAGTGTCTCGGAGATCGGCGTCGACAGGAAGTCAGGCGCCGTGTGGGCGATCGCCCTCAACGACAACACGCAGGCAACGACCCTGTGCACGTTCGAATCGGGCTACGGTTCGGAGATTCAGAAGGTCTTTCCTTACCCCAATCCCTGGAAGGAGGGGGGGGACGCTGCGGTGATCACGTTCTACGGCGTGACGGAGGGCGCAAGCGTGACCATCATCGACCTCACTGGCGAGGAGGTCCGGAAGCTACCGACCACTGAGCCGTACGTATGGGACACTCTCGACTCGGGCGGTGACGAGGTGGCAAGCGGCGTCTACGTCGTTCGCATCGAGACCCCCGACGGGGCGGTGACGTTCACCAAGGCGGCCGTCGTAAGATGAACGCGCGTGGAAAGCAGATAAGAACGCTGATCGTCGGGGCAGGCGCCGCCGGGACGATGGTCGCCACGGAGATGGCGAATCGTCCCGGAGAGGGCTACGTCGTCGCAGGTTTCCTGGACGACGATCCCGCGAAGCTCGGCGAACGCGTGGGCGGCGCGCCGGTGCTGGGTCCCATCGGTGACCTCGTGTCGCTCACGGCCGAACACGACATCGGACACATCGTCATCGCTATTCCGTCGGCGTCCGGCCACACGATCAGAGAGGTAGTCCGTCTGTCGGAGGAGGCCGGAACGTCGTTCATGATCGTGCCCGGCGTGTGGGAGATCCTGCTCGGCGACGTACAGATCAGCCAGATCAGAGCCGTCGAGCTCGACGACCTTCTCGGACGCGAGACCGTGGCCCTGGACACGGCCGCGATGACCGGCTACTTGAGGGGGCGCACGGTGCTCGTGACCGGGGCCGGCGGGTCGATAGGCTCGGAACTCGCCCGCCAGGTCGCATCGTTCGGCCCGGACAAGCTCGTCCTGCTTGGACGCGGCGAGAACAGCGTGTACGAGATAGACCTCGAGCTGTCGATGTCGCATCCCGAACTCAACAAGGTCGCGGTGGTCGGCAGCGTGACGCAGCCGACGACGCTCGAGAGCCTGTTCAGGGAGCACGGCCCGGATGTCATATTCCACGCCGCCGCGCACAAACACGTGCATCTCATGGAGGCGTACCCGGAGGAGGCGATCCGCAACAACGTCGCCGGCACGCGCAGGCTCGTCGACGCGGCCGTCAGGCACGGCGCGGACCGCCTCGTGATGCTCTCTACCGACAAGGCCGTGCGACCGCACGGCGTGATGGGCGCCTCCAAGAGACTCGCCGAGCTGATCATGATCGACAGGACCAGGAGCGGGTCCGAGACGAAGCTCGTCGCCGTCAGATTCGGGAACGTCCTGGGAAGCAGAGGCAGCGTAGTCCCGATGTTCAAGCAGCAGATACGCCAGGGCGGGCCGGTGACGGTAACCCACCCCGATGTCACGCGGTACTTCATGACGATCCGAGAGGCGGCGATGCTGGTGCTTCAGGCCGGCTTCCTGGGCGAGGGAGGGGAGGTCTTCGTCCTCGACATGGGCGACCCCATCCGGATCGCCGAACTCGCGGAGCACCTGATCAGGCTCTCCGGAATGGAGCCGGGCAGAGACATCGCCATCCAGTACTGCGGCCTGCGACCGGGAGAGAAACTGCACGAGCAGTTGTGGACGGCGGACGAGGAGCTGGAGGAGACCGGCCACGAGAAGATATCACGCGTGTGCCCCGGCTCGAAACTCGAAACAGACGACGTCAGGAACGTAGCGGCAGAACTGGAAGCACTCGCGGCCGACGGCGATAGAGAAGGCATCATGAGGACGCTGGCGCGTGTGTTCCCCGGCATGAGACCTTCGAAGGACAACGACGAGACAGAGGCGTAATGACGAGACAACTCCCTGCGGCCGAGGGCGGGCCGCCAGTACGCAAGCAGTTCCTGCCATTCGCGCGGCCCTCCATATGCGAAGGCGACATAGAGAACGTCGTGGCGACGCTGCGCTCAGGGTGGCTCACCGTGGGACCGCAGACGCGGGAGTTCGAGCGGTCGGTCGCCTCCTACGTCGGTGTGCCTACGGCGGCGGCAGTGCATTCCTGCACCGCCGGCCTGCACCTGTCGATGATCGCCCTCGGCGTGGGCCCCGGAGACGAGGTCGTCATGCCGACGCTCAATTTCGCGGCCGCTCCGAACACCGTGCTCCACCTGGGCGCCGTGCCGGTCCTCGTCGACGTCGATCCCGAGACGCTGAACGTGACGGCCCCCATCATCGAGCGTGCCTTAACGGAGCGCACGAAGCTCGTGATCCCGGTGCACTTCGGAGGTCGCCCGTGCGAGATGGACGAGATAATGGAACTCGCGCGGTCCAGGAGCTTCAAGGTCCTGGGCGATGCGGCCCACGCCATAGGGGCGGACATAGAGGGCCGGAAGATAGGGTCGATCGCCGACGCGACCGCCTTCAGCTTCTACGTGACGAAGGGCATCACAACCGGCGAGGGCGGCGCCGTTACGTCATTCGACGGCGAGTTGATCGACAGGCTGGGCCGGATGAGCCTGCACGGCATGAGCAGCGACGCCTGGAAGCGCTACAGCGAGCGCGGACCCTGGTACTACGAGATACTCGAGCCGGGCTACAAGTACAACATGAACGACCTGCAGGCATCGCTGGGCGTGGGACAGATGGAGCGCGTCGACGAGTTCCGGATCGAGCGCGCACGGATCGCGGCGATCTACACCGCCGCTTTCGAGAACCTGCAGGCGCTCAAGATCCCAAGAGACTACGAGCGGGGGAACCACGCGTGGCACCTGTATCCGATACAGGTCGACCCGAAGGCCACCACGATAGGCAGGGACGAGTTCATCCGGGCGCTCCTGGACGAAGGCATCGGCGTCAGCGTGCACTTCATACCCATACACTACCATCCGTTCTACAGGGAACATCTGAGGTTGGCGCCCGGCACATTCCCGGCGTCGGAGCGCTACTTCGAGCGGGCGATCTCGCTTCCCATCTACCCGGACATGACCGACGACGACGCGCAGGACGTCGTGGCGGCGGTGTCGAAGCTCCTCGAGCATTACGGGAGGTAGACGGGTGGACGTAGAGGTCTCCAAGACGGCCCCCGCAGGGTGGGACGACCTGGTCGCCGCGGACCCGCGTGCCACCTTCTTCCACACGACCGGCTGGGCGCAGGCGCTCTGCGAGTCCGGAAAAGGTTCGGAGGCGCTCTACCTGTCTGTGCGCCGTGATGACAGGGTGGTGGCCGGCATCCCCGCCGTCTCGATCGAGCGCGGGCCCGTCCGCGTCATAGCCTCGATGCCGCTGGGCACGTACGGCGGGCTGTTGCTCGCTCCCGGGGCGCCGAGGGAGACGGCAGAGGCGCTCGCGGACGCGTGCAGCGACCTCGCGGGTGGGACCGCGGTGGCGGCCATGCACGTCATGGATGAGTCCGCGAGGCTCCCGAGCGACCTCCGGGGATTCGACGTAACGATCGAACACGCGCACCACATATCGCTCGATCAGGGATACGAGAAGGTCTGGGAGGCCTTCAGGCCGTCGGCCCGCAACAAGGTCCGGAAGGCGCGGAAGGCCGGCGTCACCGTCCGGCGCGCCGCGTCCGAGGAGGACTTCATCGAGTACCACGACATGCTGGTGGAGTGCTCTGCCCGCTGGGGACAGTCCTGCGAGTTCGGACCGGAGTTCTTCTCGTTCCTCTATTCGCTGGGGGACGAGGCCGTGCAGATGTGGCTGGCCGAGCACGAGGGGTCAGCGATAGGCGGCGATCTGAACTTCGTGATGCACGGACGGATCATGAACTGGGGCAACGTGTCGCGCGACGGTGCGCGCGCGCTGGCCCCCAACAACCTGCTGCACGCGGCCGCGATGGAGGCGGGCGCGGCCGTCGGTTGCGTGGAGTACGACCTCGGCTCGAGCGCCGGCATAGAGGGTGTGGACGCGTTCAAGGCGGCCTTCGGGACGTATCTCGTCCCGCTCAGGCGCTACGACGCGACGAAGCCGTGGTACAGGGCCATCAAGGCGACCGCGAAGCTCAAGAGGCTCGGAGGCACGCAATGAGAAGGCAGGCATTCGCGCTGCTCGCGCTCGCGGTGGCCATCCACATCGTCTTCGTCGCCTCGCTGGCCGAGCCGCGGCACTTCCTGAACCCGCTCTTCGTCGAGGGTGTGCACAACCTTGAGGAGGGGCAGGGCAGCGACTTCTACGCCTTCTACCAGGCCGGACGCTACGTGCTCGACGGCGAGGACATCTACCGGCGCCCGATGGAGGACCAGAACCGCGTCGTTCCGTACGCTTACTTCTACAGGTACCTGCCGTTCGTTGCCTACACGATAGGCGTGGCGCTGAACGCCGTTCCGCCCCGCGTCGCCTACTGGCTGTGGGTGATCCTGGTCGAGGTCATACTGCTCGCGTGCATAGCGGCCACCAGGAAGATGACGCGCGACCTCTGGCTCTTCTCACAGCTCACCACTATGTGGCTCGTCTTCACGCCGTTCTACTTGGAGCAGTACATGGGGCAGCTCACCTTCGTCATGGCCGCGCTTATGTTCGCGTTCGCGCTCGCGCATGCCAGGGGAAGAAGGGCGGCGTTCCAGTGGTCGTGGATCGCCTCGCTCCTGATCAAACACCTGACGGTCCTCTACCTGCCGATCCTCGTGCGCATGAAGCGCTACCGGACCATACTCCTTGGCCTGGGGCTCGTCGTTCTCACGACCGTCCCGTATCTCGTCTTGAGGAAGTCCGGCGTGGGTGACTTCACTCACGACAACTTCAGCATGAACCTGACGCCAATGGCCGGGAACCTCGGCTTCATGTCGCTCCTCATGGTCGTCAAGGACCACTTCTTCCCCCGTGCGTCGGAGGTCTTCATGAGCGTCGGGCCCGTGGGCGTCTCGTGGACGCGCCTCATGATCGCGGCGGCGGCGGGCGTGCCCACGCTCGTCTGCCTGTGGGCCACGTTCAGCAAGAGGCCGTTCGACTTCCTGGAGTCGCTGGCGCTCTGGACCATCCTGTTCTTCTTCGTGTTCAGGGAGGTCTGGGAGTACCACTACGTGATCCTGATGCCCATCTTCGTCCTGCTCTACGCGAGGACTCGGGCAAAGGTCCTGTGGGTCATGTACGCGCTCCTCGCGGCGCCGACGTTCTTCGTGCTGTACGACGTCCCGGGCAACGACCCGGAGGCGCACTGGACGACCTTCCAGCACGTCTTCAACCACGCGTGGAAGGTGGCCCCCGTCGTCTGGCTCTTCGTCTGGGTGGCCATTGGACGCTTCAGGCGCGCCGCCAGGCGCGGGGACGAGCGCGCCGACGGCTCGCTCGCCATCACGTTCTGAGGAGGGGAAGTGTGAGGATCGCCTACCTCTCCATCGGCGGCCACATCCACACGGAACGCTGGCTTGGCTACTTCGTCGAGAAGGGTCACGATGTGCATCTGCTGACGGTGCAGCCCGCGCCCATCGACGGAGTGACCGTCCACGACATCCGCACGGGCATCCCGCTGAAGCCGCTCCATTACGCGGTCGCTCTAGGGAAGGTGAAGCGCATCCTCCGGGACATCCGGCCCGACCTCCTGCACACGCACTTCCTGACTGGTTACGGATACTGGGGAGCCTTCTCGGGCTTCCACCCGTTCATCATGACCGTATGGGGAGACGACGTCTATCTGACGCCGCACCAGTCGTTCCTGAAGGGCATTCTCGCGAGGCGCGTGCTCAGGACCGCCGACCTCGTGACGGGCGACTCACGGGACATCCTGGACCACGCGATAGAGATGGGAGCCGATCCGGACTCGTGCCACGTCGTCCTGTGGGGAGTCGACCTGGAGTCGTTCCGTCCCGACGCACCCACGGATGTCCGCCGCCGGCTGGGAATCCCTGGAGACGCCCCGGTCGTAATCAGCATCAGGAGTTTCACGCAGCCCTACTACAACATCGACGTCATCGTGGGGGCGATCCCGGACATCCAGCGAGCCAGACCCGACACGCACTTCATATTCGCGGGAAACGAGGGCGACGACACGGAGTTCCGCAGGCTCGCGGGGTCGCTCGGTCTCGACGGCCGGACGCACTTCGTGGGCAGGATTCCCCACGAGGACCTCGCGGCCTACATGGTGGCGTCCGACGTGTTCGTAACGGTGCCGTCGGTCGACGCCACCGCCGTCTCGCTGCTGGAGGCCATGGCCTGCGGGAGCGCGGTCATCGTCTCGAGCCTGGCGTCCTCGCTCGAGTGGGTGAAGCAGGACGAGAGCGGCGTCGTCGTGCCTCCGAGGGACGGTCACGCGCTCACTGACGCGATCCTCAGGCTCATCGGCTCGCCCGAGCTCAGAGATAGGCTTGGCAGAAAGGCCGTGCGGACGATATCCGAGAAGGCCGACCACAGGAAGCACATGGAGAGGATGGAGACGCTCGCGGTCGACCTGGTCGAGGAATGGAGACGACGTGGAGAAGCGTGACACAACGGTCAGCGTCGTCATGCCGACCTTCCGCAAGAAGGAACTCCTCGCCTCGACGCTGAACGCGCTCTGCTCTCAGACGTACCCGACCGAGCTAATGGAGGTCGTCGTGGCGGACGACTGCTCGCTCGACGGTACGCGGGACTTCCTGCAGGGCCTCGACACGCCGTACTCGCTCGTCTGTGTCTCCCACGAGGAGAACAAAGGTAGGGCGGCGGCGCGCAACAGCGCGATCCGCAGAGCAACGGGAGAACTCGTTGTCTTCCTCGACGACGACATGCGCGCCGAACCGCGGCTGGTGGCGGCGCACGTGGTCGCGCACGCTCGCCATCCGGGTTCGGTCGTGATCGGCAACGCGCTGACGGCGCCGGAGCTGGGCAACTCGAACGCGCTCCGCTACCTCGACACCAGGGGAGTGCACAAGCTGCCCCCGGACGCATGCGTGCCTGCGCGTTACTTCCTGACGAACAACTCCTCGGTCTCGAGGAAGGCGCTCCTGGACGTCGGGCTCTTCGATGAGACGTTCCGCAACTACGGCTTCGAGGACACGGAACTCGCCTTCCGTCTGGAGCGGGAAGCCGGGCTGGCGTTCCACTACTGCCCCGAGGCCGTCGCCTACCACATCCATTTCCACTCGCTCGACCAGCTGCTCGAGAAGCGCTACGAGAGCGCTCGGGGATCGCTGCGGCACCTGCTCCGCAAGCACCCCGACCGCGCGCGTGAGCTGTCGGTCGACCTGCTGTCGCCCGCCGTAGGGGGGGAGAGCGCCTCCGCGCGCCTCAGGCGCGCCGCCGTCTTGGTCGCCCTGAGCGGTCCATCGGTTGCCGCGGCACGCGCGATCGCGGAGGGTCCCTTCATGGGCGGGCTCACCCACAGGGCCATCGACCTCCTGATCGCGGACGCCTACAGGCGCGGTCTGAGGGACTCCGGCTGACGACGGCCGGGGAATTGTAACAACCGGCAGGCCCGCGGGCCCACGGGAATGGCACGCTTCCTGCTTGTAACAGGAGACGACAACCGGATATGGGGAATGCGTCTCCTGTTATGCTCGTGAGAACCTCCAGGTCGTGGGCTGATCCCCAATCCAGAGAATGAGTCGTACCGTACCTGCAG
>CAYNQF010000093.1:0-9539 GCA_964399265.1 uncultured bacterium
GCAGGAGGGCCGAGTTGGTAGCGGTGCAGGGATTCGAACCCCGGACACGCGGATTATGATTCCGCTGCTCTAACCAACTGAGCTACACCGCCTACACTCCCTGCCCGGCGAGCGCACGGCCGGGCCCAGCTTTCTGATAGAATGATAGACGAATGCGGCCCGGCAGTCAACTGCGGAGGGCCCCGTGGGTGGGCTTTTCCGGCGACCGATTCGCCCATCCCGCATCAAAACCGTTAGGCCATATGTCCCCTGGAGTACCGCGACGTCCGTGCACAGACCGGGCGCCGAACAAGGAGTGGAGATGAGGTTAGACAAGTTCACGCTCAAGGCCCAGGAGGCCGTTCAGGCGGCGCAGGACCTCGCGGCCGAGAGCAACCATCAGGAGATAACGCCGGAGCACATGCTGCACGCACTGCTGGAGCAGCGCGAAGGTATCGTGCTGCCCATCCTGCAGAGGCTCGGGGCGGACGTGTCGAGCATACGCGCGGAGCTCGCGGGCGAGCTTGAGAAGATGCCGGAGGTTCATGGCGCGGCGGCACAGGCCTACGCCTCTCAGGCGCTCCAGACGGTGCTCGGCGCTGCCTGGAACGAGGCCCGTCAGCTCAAGGACGAATTCACCAGCACGGAGCACCTGCTCATCGCCATGGCCGACGAGAAGGAGTCTCCGGCCGGCTCCATTCTGCGTGAGGCGGGCGCCACGCGCGACAACATCTACAAGGTGCTCGTCGACATCCGGGGCAGCCAGCGTGTCACGGACCAGAACCCGGAGGAGAAGTACCAGGCGCTGACGCGCTACGGCCGCGACCTCACCGACCTGGCCCGTGCCGGCAAGCTGGACCCGGTCATCGGGCGCGACGACGAGATACGCCGCGTGATACAGGTGCTCTCCAGGCGCACCAAGAACAACCCGGTCCTCATCGGTGATCCGGGAGTCGGCAAGACTGCCATCGTCGAGGGTCTTGCCCAGAGGGTCGTTGCCGGAGACGTCCCTGACAGCCTGCGCAATCGCAGGATAGTGGCTCTCGACGTGGGCGCGCTCGTGGCGGGTTCGAAGTACAGGGGTGAGTTCGAGGACCGCCTGAAGGCCGTGCTGCGGGAGATAGAGGAGTCCGAGGGAGAGATCATCCTCTTCATAGACGAGATGCACACCCTGGTGGGGGCGGGTTCCGCCGAGGGGTCGGTCGACGCCTCCAACATGCTCAAGCCGGCGCTCGCGCGCGGGGAGCTTCACGCCGTCGGCGCGACGACCCTCGACGAGTACCGGAAGCACATCGAGAAGGACGCCGCGCTCGAACGCCGCTTCCAGCCGGTATTCGTGGGGGAGCCGTCCGTCGAGGACACGATCGCGATACTGAGAGGTCTCAAGGAGCGGTACGAGGTCCACCACGGCGTCCGTATCAAGGACACCGCGCTCGTGGCCGCGGCGACGCTTTCTCACAGGTACATTGCCGACAGGTTCCTCCCTGACAAGGCGGTCGACCTCGTGGACGAGGCGGCTTCGCGCCTGCGCATAGAGATCGACTCAATGCCGCAGGAGCTGGACCAGATCGAGAGGCGTATCACGCAGCTCGAGATCGAGAAGCAGGCCCTTCTCAAGGAGAAGGACGCCGCTTCGAAGGAGCGGCTCGAGAAGCTCGAGCAGGAGCTGGCCGACCTGAGGGAGCAGTCGGCCGAGATGAAGGTCCATTGGGAGAACGAGAAGGCCGCGATCATGGCCATTCGCAAGACCAAGGCCGACATCGAAGAGGTCAAGACCGAGTACGAGCGCGCCGAGCGCCAGGGCGACCTCAACAAGGCCGCCGAGCTGCGCTACGGAAGGCTCGGCGAGCTGGAGAACACTCTTAGTGAGCAGAACGCGCGGCTGGCGGAACTCCAGGAGGACCGCCGGATGCTCAAGGAAGAGGTCGACGAGGACGACGTGGCTGAGGTCGTGTCGTCGTGGACCGGCATCCCGGTGTCGAGGATGCTAGAGGGCGAGCGCGAGAAGCTGCTCAGGATGGAGGACCGGCTGCGCGAACGGGTCGTCGGACAGGACGATGCCATCAAGGTGGTTTCCGAGTCCGTTCGCCGCGCCAGGGCGGGTCTGCAGGATCCTAGACGTCCCATCGGCTCCTTCATCTTCATGGGGCCTACCGGCGTCGGCAAGACGGAGCTGGGCCGCGCGCTGGCCGAGTTCCTCTTCGACGACGAGGACGCGATGGTCCGCATTGACATGTCCGAGTTCATGGAGAAGCACTCCGTGTCGCGTCTCATAGGAGCGCCGCCCGGGTACGTCGGATACGAAGAGGGCGGTTATCTGACGGAGGCGGTCAGGCGGAGACCCTACTCGGTGGTGCTCATGGACGAGATCGAGAAGGCGCATCCTGAGGTCTTCAACGTGCTTCTCCAGATACTCGACGACGGCCGCCTGACGGACGGGCAGGGGAGGACCGTCGATTTCACGAACGCGATCGTCATCATGACGTCAAACGTCGGCAGCCAGTGGCTGCAGGACCTCGGCGGTGAGAACGACGAAGACGTGAGGAGCCGGGTCATGGATGCTCTGCGTTCTCAGTTCCGCCCGGAATTCCTGAACCGCATAGACGAGATCGTCATGTTCAACTCGCTTTCGCTCGAGCAGATCGAGAGGATCGTCGACATTCAGCTGGAGCGCATTCGCGAACTTCTGCGCGACAGGAAGATGACGATCGAGTTGACCGAGTCGGCCAGAGCGGCCATAGCGAGAGAGGGCTTTGACCCGGTCTACGGCGCCAGACCCTTGAAGCGCGCCCTGCAGCGAGAGGTGCAGAACCCGCTCGCGGTCAGGATCCTCGAGGGCGAATACGGCGAGGGTGATTCCGTCGTCGTCGACGCCAAGAACGGAAAGATGGTGTTCAGAACGAAGTGACACGGACCGCGCCGCGGCCCGTAGGGATCGCGGCGCGGTGGCTTCATAGGATGGCGTTGCAGCGGCAGCAGCTAGGTCGCGGTTATCGCAGCTAGACGGAGGAGGTCGAGGTCGACCTCCTTTCTCTTGCCCGTGATGTCCTCGAGGGGCACCAGGACCATCTCGCCGCAGTGGACGCCGACCATCACGTCTCGTGCACCTTCCATGAGTGCCTCGACGGCTCGCCGCCCCATCCGGCTGGCGAGGGCCCTGTCTGAAGACGTGGGCGACCCGCCGCGCTGCACGTGTCCCAGGACGCTCACGCGTCCCTCTATGCCCAGCCGGTCGGAGACGATCTTACTGACCGCGTGGGCGCCGCCCTCGTAGGAACCCTCTGCCACCACGATGATGAAGCTCGTCTTGCCACCGCGGCGGCCCTCGACCAGAACGTCACACACGCCGTCGATGTCGGCCGGGACCTCGGGGATCAGGACGGCCTCGGCGCCGCCCGCTATCGCGACCTCGAGTGCTATGGCACCGCAGTGACGACCCATCACCTCGATGAAGAACACGCGCTCGTGGGAGGCAGCCGTGTCTCGGATCTTGTCTATCGACTCAAGGGCCGTGTTGATCGCGGTGTCGAAGCCTATGGTGAAATCGGTGCCGACTATGTCGTTGTCGATCGTTCCTGGGACCCCCACGCAACGCACGTGGTGCTCAACCTCGAGGTCGCGCAGTCCCCGGAACGTCCCGTCGCCGCCTATGCCGACGAGCGAATCGATGCCGGCCGAGGCCATGTTCTCCACTGCCTTGAGCCTGCCCTCGGGGTGGCGGAACTCCTCGGACCGGCTCGTCTTGAGCATCGTCCCGCCGCGCTGCACGATGTTCGAGACCGACCGCGCCTTCAGTTCCTCGAACTCGCCGTATACGAGTCCCGTGTATCCGCGCATTATCCCAGTGACGGTGAGTCCGTTGACGAGCGCCGTCCTGACCACCGCTCTCGTGGCGGCGTTCATTCCGGGCGCATCGCCGCCGCTCGTGAACACGCCGATGTGGTTCACTTCTGACATGTGCCGATTCCCCCGCGGACGCGCGCGTCCGCACGTGAGGCTGCTCACTGTGCCTGTGCCTGAGGCTACTTGAGGAGGAGCATCTTCCTGGTCGCTCCGAAGTCCGGAGCCACCATTCTAGCGAAGTAGACGCCGCTTGCAACCCTGTTGCCGAGGTCGTCCCGTCCGTCCCACACGATCTCGTGTGAGCCGGGTGTCGCGGGTCCGTTGTGTAGCGTGCGGATGAGGCGTCCTGCGATGTCGTGGACCGTCAGCAGGACGTCACCTGCGGCGGGCGGGACGCTGAATGTGAGCGTTGTGACTGGATTGAACGGGTTCGGGTGGTTCTGCCCGAGGCCGTAGACCGCGTCGAACTCGGGCGCGGCGGAGGCGTAGAGCGTCGGGTCCGGGGCCTGTTCGAGCCAGGGCGTGTAGGCCACGTAGCCGACGAACAGCCTGCCGGCCGGCGGGGCCGAGCCCCACCAGTTTCGTCTGGCCTGAATAGGCGTGCCCTGAAGCGTGTAGTTGGCGACCGCGGCCTGGTGATTGCTGTAGATGGAGTTGTGTCCGGAGTTCGGGTCCAGGGTGTTTCCGAGGTTGGGATAGGCCCCGGTCCTGCATACGACACCCATCTTGTTGCCGATCACCGAGCACCAGTTGAGGGACGGGAGCGACAGCTTCTCGCAATTGAGCCCGTACTGCGCGTTCTGATTGAAATCGCAGTGCGTGAAACGAGGGGACGACTGCTTGATCTTCGCGCCGTCGAACGCGTTCGACGAGAACGAACAGGAGTCGACGACGCAGTGCGAGGAGTTCATGAACTCGGCACCGTTCCCTTCGAGCGACCCACTGAAGACCGACCTCACGAACCTGTATGACGACGCTTCGGTGCAGACGAGTCCGGCCGAACGGTTGTCGCCGAACACGCAGTCAGCCACGGTTCCCGCCCCGTCTTCGACACGCAGTCCGGAGTCGTTGGACTCCGAGAAACTCGTCCTCGTAGCGTGGAGCGCGCAATTCTCCATGACCGCGCCCGTGTCGTTCCTCGCGAACTCGCAGTCGACCAGCGTTATGGCGGCGGACATGGCCTGCAGGCCGACCACCGCGTCGGTGACGACGCAGGACGACATGTAGACGCTCGCGCCGGGCCTGACCTCTATCCCCGACCAGTTCTCCCTCGACGCGGGCGAACGGGTCATCGTTATCTCGCTTCCGCGTACCCCTGGTGCGTGTAGTGTGCCCGCGATCTCCAGCCCCGAGCCGTTGAACGCGATGCGTGCATCAGCTGCGATCGTTAGGGTCGAGCCGGCGGAGATGATCACGTCGTCCACTATGTGGAAGTTGCCGCACATGACCAGATTTCCGTCGAACGTTCCCCAGAACGGCTGCTCGAGGATGGATGCGCGCGACGCGGTCCCTCCGAGCCCCAGCCACTCGGGAGACTCGCTCTCTCCTTCATGTGCGCCGAGGTCGAACGCATAGACGTGTCCGTTGTCCGTGCAGACGGCCACGTCCATAGTCCCGTCGTTCGTCAGGTCTGAAACGAAGGGCGTCATGCAGGCCCCGGGCAGCGGCATGGGGGAGACGATGTCGTCACCCGAGGCGCTCAACACGTGCACGAACCCGTCGTCGGTTCCGAAGACGATCTCCATTCCGGGGTTCCCGTCCACGTCGGCTATGGCGGCGGAAGATCCGGGTCGAGAGCCGATGTCGAGCGTCCAGGCCAGCGTACCCGAGTCGATCAGCCCCACCCGGCCTTCGACCGAGCCGGCGAAGATCTCCACATCACCGTCCTCATCGACGTCTCCCACCGCGAGGCATGTCACGTGCGAACCGAGGTCGATGTCCCAGCCGTCGTCCGACCCATCCTCCGCGTTGAACGACCTGACGCGGTCGGCCGCCGAGATGATCTCGAGGAGGCCGTCCGAGTCGATGTCCGCCAGGCCCAGAGTCGTCACTCCCCCGAGTCCCGTGGTGACCACACCCCAGCGGTTCTGCGGAGGATCGGCCTCACACGTTATCGTCTGTATCGTTCCGTCGGACGTTCCGAACGCGACGTCGACTACGCCGTCGAGATCGAAGTCGCCCGCGACAGGAGTGGTGGTGACGTCGACATCGGCGTCGAGCGGATGGCTCCATATCGTGGCGCCGTTCTCGTCGATCGCTACGACCGCGGACGTTCCACCGAAGTACGGGCGCGTGCAAGCGATGACGTCGAGGTCCCCGTCGGCGTCCGCATCGGCAAGCAGCGGATGCCCGAGCGGATCTCCAGTGTTGGCTGTCCAGATCTCAGTGCCGTCGGGGCGCAGCGCCACAAGTCCGAGGAACTTGGTCGTCACGATCTCGAACACACCGTCGCGGTCCAGGTCGCCGACAGCGACAGCGATCTCCCTCCCGTAGGAAGAGGCGCCCCACGTGGCTTGAGACGTCCAGTCGACCTCCCCCGACGCGTCGAGCGACCACACGCGCGCGTCGCCGTCCGGAATGAGCAGCCGCCTCCCAACTTCCTGCAGACTGACCACGCACGGGCTGTGCGTCTCCGCGGGCACTTCGATCGGGAACCCGTCTATCAGTGGATAGACGTAGATGTCTCGCTCGAAGGAGTTGTTGTCCTCGTGGAGCTCGGTCGTGGTGCCGTACGGGTCCACTTCTACGGAGATGGCGTGAGGGCCGACGGTCGGCGTTTGGACGACAAAGGAGGTCGTCTCCGTCGCCCAGGGTCCCAGGGACGGCAGCGTTGTCTCGTGTTCGTACGTGCCGCCGGTCGAAGTATCGATGAGCCGGACCGTAATGTCCTGTGCTCCGACCGCGCTCTCGTTGCTCACGCCTACGGAGATTGTGAGGTCCGTCGCCGTGGAGGCCGTTTCGGGCGACCAGATAGTCTCGTGTGGCTTCAGCACGAGGTCGGGCGCGTCGTCGGATCCGACGTTGCTACCGAACATCAGCAGCGGGTCTCCGAAGAGCGCGAACTGCCTCGTATAGGTCAGAGAACCCTCGTCCCGCAGGTGCAGCAGCTTGGCCGTCGCCAACATCTCGCCGGTGAAGGTGCAGTGCTCCTCGAACGCCGCCCTGTATATCTCCTGTGTGAACCCCTTGAAGATGCCGCCGTCGCTGCTACGGGGGGCGGCGACGCAAGCCACCGCTCCGCCGTCGGGAGCGTTGACCAGTTGCTCCGCCAGGCAGTCGTACGAGCCGTTGAGGTCGGGTTGAGACACGTTGTCCAGCCAGCCCGTCATGCAGGCCATCGACAGGACGATGGGCAGGCGCTGCAGATTGTTGAGAAGCTCTAGGTGACCCGTGTTGAGCACGTGCTCCCAGACGGAGATCCAACCGTCACCGTTGAAGTTGACGAACAGATAACCGTCGTTGATCGCATCGGCGACGTCGAGTGCGCAGCTCTGGTCGGTACCGTAGTCGTGCCTGTACAGCCGGTCGGCGATCACCTCGTCAGGTATGATCGCGTCATACTCGTCGAAGAGCTCGACGTACTCCTCCTTGAGCTTGTAGAAGAGACCGCCGATCAGGAGCACGCGCTTGCGCCAGGGCTCCTCCGGCGACGGCGGCTGGTAGGCGACCGACTTGCTGAGCACCGCGACGAGTTCCTGGAGATTGCCCACCGAGAGCCTGCCCAGCAGCACGTCCTCGAAGTCGTCGTCTCCGCTCACGCACGCGTAGTAGTGGTCTGACGCCGACTCGGTTCCGCCGTATCCGTAGTACGCCGGCATCATGATGGTCGAGTTGTCGTCGGCGTATACGTCTCCGACGAGCATGACGGCGCCCAGACGACCGTCGCCGAAGTGCTCGGCCGAAGACGTCTCGTATACGTCCTGTATGAATTGGTGTATCGAGTCGGCCGTCTTCGTCGGGAGATCGGAGACGCTCACGATACCAATGTTCAGCCCGAAGTAGGAGGCGTGATGGCTTGCGTAGGCGAAAAGCATCGGCGCGGACGCCAGCTGGTCCGCGGTGAGGAAGAGCTCGTCGATGCCCGCGGCGGCGCAGTCGGCGGCGGAGCTGCAGTAGGTGACGGTGCCGCCTCTCGTGCTACCGGCCTTGAGGCGCGTCGTGACGTCGGCGGGCTGCGGTTCGTAGTTCGCGACGGCGCCCGCGCAGACGCGGCTCATGGGCCCCGTCGGGACCGAGAGCGGTCCCTCCGCGTCTCCGACGGCCAGGTCCAGCTCGACCGACACGAGGTCCAGGGAGCCCGCTGCTCGCATCAGTGCCGCGCCGTCGACCCGCACCAGCGCGACCCGCTGCTCCCTGATGAGGCCGAGGAACTCCACGCTTGCAACGCGGCCGATCTGCGCCGCGTCCAGCCCGATCACCTCGTCCGCAGTGACCAGTCGCACGGACGCGATCTCGGGAGCGGCCCCGGCCGGAACGGCGACCAACCTGCGGACGAACTCCCGGCCTTCCGGCCCGGAATACGCAGGCCGGTGTGGGAACTTCCCCACACCGGCCGTCTTCATCTCTGCCTGCTGTAGCTTTATCGTAGCAACCGGGGCGGAAGTTCCCTGCTCGCGGGGGGTCTCGCGGAACGCCGACCTTTGGCCCTCGAAAGCGCCGGTCCGTGCGTCCTCTCGAGTCATCCCCTCCATTGCGGCGTGGGAGGGTAGCGACAACATCCACACGCACGCGACGAGCAGTGCCAGGGAAACGCGGAGGCCGTGTCCTTCAGACCGACGCTCCGCGCGTCCCATGTTTCGTACAGCCATGTCCGGTCGCCCCTGAGTCTTCCGAACAACAGAGCGTTAGTTGGACGCTCACCCGGCCGGGGGGTCTGCCGGAGCCGTTGTCCTCAGGCGATGCTTCAAAGGTGCGACTCAACGCTAGTTGTAGAGAGCCTTGATCGAGCCCCAGGTGGTGCTCTCTACCGGAGTCGAGCAGTCGGCGATCCACAGGTACATACCGAAGTTCCACTCCTCGGTCGTGCCGGGGCAGGCCTTCGTGTAGCTACCGTAGAAGTTACCGTTGCCGCACCAGCCGTCGTAGGCGCCCGTGCCGTCGCGGATGATGATGATGATACCGGTGTGACTGCCACTGCAGAACTCGCCGTCGTCGAGGACGCCGTTGCTGTTCAGGTCCTGGACCTGGATCTCGAGCGTCGTGACGCCGCTCATCGTGCCGCCATTCGTGTTGTCGACGATCGCGAGCGTGTTCTGGGCGCTATTGGTCGACGAATCGAAGTAACCCTTCCAGAAACCAGGCGTACCGGGCTCGTAGTTGCCGGCATAGAACGTGTTCCAGATGTACGCCTCACGAGCAACCGGGTCGGTGGGCCAGCCGTCGTCGGGAACCGTGATGGTCCACGAACCGTCGACGATGTCACCGGGGGACTCCATGTTGCCGATGAAGGTGGGCGGGCTGTCCATGAAGTCACCAGTTCCGACGCCCGTGAACCAGATGAAATCGGCCGACGCTACCGAAGCCAGAGCCACCAACGCGGCAGCAAGCACGATAGTAAGTGCGCGCATCTTCCTCTCCTTTTGATGGCCCCACTGTGGGGCACACACACTCTCTCTCAGTTGACTTATTTCTCTAGACCGCCCGGCTGAAGAAGCGGTCTCCTAGTTATAGAGAGCCTTGATCGTGCCCCACGTCGCGTCCTCGACCGGGCTCGGGCA
>CAYNQF010000094.1:0-5572 GCA_964399265.1 uncultured bacterium
AGGATGGCGTCCTTGTGCTCCGCCTTGATCCTCCCGTACTGCTCCATCATGGGCGTGGCGCGGCTCATCTACCCCACCTCGAAAGGAAAGGCCACCGGCAGCTTCCCGGTGGCCGTCGGCGTCGGGCGATCCCTCTAGCGTCCTTCGTCCGCTCCGGTATCGGTCTCCTCCGCGACGTCCGGCGCCGGAGCGGAAATGCCGGTCGTGTCGGGCGGCAGACCGAGCAGGTCGTCGCGGGCCAGAACCGCTTCGTACGATGCCGGATACTCCCGGACCAGCGTCTTGAGCGCGATGCGGGCATCCGGGAACTCGCCCGCCGCCGCGAGAGCCTCTCCCGCTCCGGCCAGCGCGCGTGGTCTCGCCTCGTGCTCGGGGTACTCGGAGGCAAGGGAGTCGTACGTGAAGGCCGCCCCGTGCAGGTCACCCTTGAACTGCAGCGCCCGCCCCAGGCCCAGGAGGGCCCACGGCCTCGTGTCCTCGCTGGTGTCCCTGCGTCCGGCAAGCTCACCGTACGCATCGGCGGCGGCGTCCGCGTCTCCGGCGGCCAGCAGCGACGCCGCACGCTTCAGGAGCGCCTCGTCGCGCCCGGCGCCCGAGCCCCTGTCGGCGGCCGAGGCGAATCTCTCGGCGGCCTCGAGGTAGCTCCCGCGCGCGTAGAGGTAGTCGCCGAGAAGTTGCTGCGCCCGGGAGGCCTGCTCGCCGTCGCGGGCGCGGTCCACCGCCCGCTCCAGAAGCTCGACGCTCTCTTCGGTGGAGGGCGTGAGCCGCGAGAGCTCTATCAGTACGGAAGCGTCTCCGGCCAGTCTCTCGTCCTGGTCGACGAGCTCGGACAGGTAGACGAAGGCCTCGTCCGCGTTGCCCGACGTCTCCAGGGCTCTCGCTTTCTCGATCGCCTCGTCTGCGTCGACCGCGAGCGCGGCGGACGCGGTCAGGACGATGGTCACCGCCAGGGCCAGCGTCGCCATCGCGCGTCTTTCAGGCCTGGCTCTAACAGACATTGTTCCACGACCGGCACTGTGGGCATCGCCATCCCGGCTTCGGGACCGCCGAGCCGCAGGACGGGCACGTGTGCCTCGGCCCCTGGACGTCGAGCGTCTTCAGCAGGCCCTCGGCGGCATGTGCCGCCTCCTCGAAGCGCTCGTTTCGGACGAGCAGCTCTATGAGCTGTCTGTGTCCGATGAGCGTGTCGCCCTCGTGCTTGATGGCCTCTCGGGCCGCATCGGCGGCCTCGTCTATGTCGCCCTTCCTCTCGAGCATCCTCGAGAGGCCGCAGTAGGCGTGCACGTTCGTCGGGGACCTCTGGATGACGTCTTCGTACACGCTCATCACCCTGCCGAAGTCGCCCAGCTCGAAGTAGGCCTTCTCCAGTCTGTCGAAGACCAGGTGAGCGCACTCGGGCGCGTCTGAGACGAGCTTCATCCAGTGCGCTGTCGCGCGCTCGAGGTCGCCGGCCTCTCTGGCTATGTCGCCCAGGTAGACGCTCGCGACGGCCGCGTCGGGGTCCTCTTTGAGCGCCGTCTGAAACTCGGCTCGCGCCCTCACAGAGTCTCCCCTCTCCAGGGCCATGAGCGCGGTGTGAGCGCGGTAGACGCCGACCGACGGCTCGCGTATGGCGCCGGACTTCAGTATCTCGCGGTGCGTCGCCATCGCGCGCTCGAAGTCACCGACTGCCTCGTAGGCGTCGCGGGCCAGGGTGAGCATTCTGATGTCGGAACGCTCGCCCCTGGGGAGCGACTTTATCTGCTCGACGACTTCGCCCCATCGCCTGGCTTCCGCGTAGTCGAGCGCGAGGTTCTTCACGATCTCATGCCTGACGCTGACGGGAAGACGCCGCTTCACCAGCAGTTCGCGGTGGACCTGGATGGCCTGCTTCACCTGTCCGCGCTGCCGCAGGAGATTGCCGAGCTTGACGTACGCGTCGACATTACGCGGGTCCTCCCGCACGGTGACTGCGAGGTGCTTCAGGGCCGCGTCCTTGTCGCCCGCGATGAGGGCGTCGAGACCCTTCTGGTACGCGGTCTCTTCTTCCGCCCTGCGGCCCGCGCGAAGGCGCGCCGCGAAGACGAGCGCGACCGCGACCGCTGCGACCACAACGACGGCTATGACGGCACCCGGATCCATTGTATGGCTCCCTGAGACCCCGACGGGTCGGTGGCGCTAGGACTCCTCGTCCTTGGTCTCTCCCTCGATGACGTCGAGCGAGATGTTCCTGAGTCCCGCTATCTCCTGGTTGAGGTCCGCGTTCTCTCGTTTGAGCCTGCGTATGACCCCGCGCAGACCCACCTCGTGGAAGACCGAGACCACGAACCAGACCACGGCCCCGAGGACGAAGGCCTCGAAGAGAAGGAGGACGAGAGGCACGTCGTAGTATGCGACCGAGCCCGGCCACACGACGACTGAGGCTCTCTCAGAGCTGTTGAGCATCGCGAAACCGGTGACCACGATGACGAGGATCAGGAAGAGCAACATTCTGACGACCCACACGACATTCACCTCCTCGAGGAGACGGCCGCGCGGTACGGTGGCGGGGATATTCGCAAGTGCCGATCCGCGGGCCTTTTCCACGCGGCGACAGCCGCCAGGACAGGCGTGAGTCTAGCAATCAGCTTCGGCCACTAGCAAGGTCTTTCTCCCCCGCCGCTGTTACGTGCAGGGTCCAGGCCGTCGCGCGTTCCACCACAGCGGACGCCACGCTCCCGGCCAGCGCCTCGGGGCCGCTTGCCACGACCGCCTTTCCGGTGCGCGTTCTGCCGAACAGGAGCGACGGTTCCCTCTCGCTTGGGCCCTCGAACAGCACCTCGACACGCGCGCCGGCCAGCCCGTCGTTGATCTCGGTCGTGATGCGCTTCTGAAGTTCTATCACCTCCGTCAGACGCCCGATCTTCACGGCCTCGGAGACGTCGTCCTCGAACCCGGCGGCCGCAGTGCCTTCCCTGACGGAGTACCTGAACATGAACGCCGAGTCGAACCGGACCTCCTCCATCAGAGAGACCGTCGCCTCGAACTCGGACTCGCTCTCGCCCGGAAACCCGACGATGACGTCGGTCGTGACGGCAATGTCCGGCACGCGGTCGCGCGCCGCCCGTACGAGTTCCAGGTAGTGCGCCCGCGTGTAGGAGCGGTTCATCCGCGCGAGCACCGCGTCGGAGCCCGACTGGACAGGGAGATGCAGATGTTCGCACACCTTGGGGAGCCCCGCCATCGCGTCCAGCAGGCTCTCGTTCAGGTCCTTGGGGTGCGAGGTTGCGAACCGTATCCTCTCGAGCCCCTCGACTTCGTTCACATCGCGGAGGAGTCTCGCGAACCCGTCCGGAGAGTTGCCGTACGAGTTCACGTTCTGGCCGAGAAGCGTGACGTCCCTCGCTCCCAGTGCCACGAGCTTCTCGACCTCTTCCACCACGGATTCCGGTGCGCGGCTCCTCTCCCGCCCTCTGACGTAGGGCACGATACAGTAGGAGCAGAAGTTGTCACATCCCCTGGTGACGCTGACGAACGCGCGGAGGCCGGACTCGGTGGGTCCCGGGACTCCATCGTACGACTCGCTCGCGTCGACCCCGGTCTCTATGCTCTCGATGCCTGCGACCGCGTTCTCGACGAGCCGCGGTATGAGAGAGTACCTGTCGGTTCCCACGACGAAGCTCAGACCGCGTACCTCGCGCATGAGCCTGTCGCCCATGCGCTGGGCGACGCAGCCCATTACGCCCAGGACCGCGTCCCTCGGGGCCAGCCCCCGCAGGTGCCGCAGGCGGCCCAGCACGCGTCGTTCGGCGCGCTCCCTGACGCTGCACGTGTTGACGATGACGACGTCGGCTACGTCCGGCGACGACACGAACGAATGTCCGCTCGCGCGGAGCATCGAGCTGACGAGGCCCGAGTCGTACTCGTTCATCTGGCAGCCGTATGTCTCGATGTAAACCTTCATCGGCGCCTCGCTTCGTCGGCCGGTGCGGCCCCCGGAGCAGCCGACGCCGGCTCTCCATCCGGGCCGGCCGCCGCCAGATGTCCCCACGTTCCTTCCTCGTCGGCCCCGTCGATCACGACTCCGACGATGCGGTTCCTGAAGGGCTCGGCGTTCTCGACCTCGACCCTCACGTAGTTCCCCGTGAGCCCCGAAGGACGTCCCTCGTCACCGCTGCGCTCCTCCAGGAGCACCTCCAGAGCGGTGCCGGCGAGCCCCCGCCTGAACGCGAGCGACTTCCGCCTGCCCAGCTCCCGGAGGGCCTTGCTCCGTCTCCTCTTCTCGACCCCGGGGAGGTCGTCGTCCATCTCGGCCGCCGCCGTCCCCGGCCTCGGCGAGAACGAGAACACGTGCAGGTAAGTGATCGACAGCTCCGTCACGAGCGAGACGGTGTCCGCGAAGTCCTCCTCCGTCTCTCCCGGGAACCCCACGATGACGTCCGCTCCGATGCCGAAGAGAGGGTCGATCGCCGAGGCGGCCCTCACGGCATTCGCGTAGTCGTCACGGGTGTAGCCTCGCTTCATCGCGCGGAGAACGTCGTCCGACCCGCTCTGCATCGGGACGTGCAGGTGGTGGGCCGTCTTACGGACGTCCGCGAACACCGAGAGCAGCTCCGGGGTCAGCTCCCGCGGCTCGACCGAGCCGAGCCTGATCCTCTCCAGGTCCTCGATCTCGGCCAGCGCGCGGAGCAGGTCGGCCAGACGCGGGCCGTCCCCTCCTTCTCCGTAGGCCCCGATGTGGACGCCCGTGAGGACGATCTCCCTGTATCCGCTCGAGGCCAGCCGCGCGGCGTGCTCCACGACCTCGGCGAGCGGGCGGCTCACCGACGGCCCACGCGCTCCCGGCACGGCGCAGTACGAGCACGACCTGTCGCAGCCGTCCTGTATCTTGAGGAAGGCCCGCGTGTATCCCCGGAAACGGTCTATGTCGAACGACTGGAAGCGTCCTTCGGCGTGAGGGCGTACATCCACGAGCGCCGGCGTCGCGTGCGCCGCGCCCTGGGGCGCGCCGCTCTCCCGCTTCCCGCGTATCTCAGCGTCCGTCCCGCGCTCGGCGAGCGCAGCTTCGATGAGATCCGGCAGCTCCGACTTCGACGACTGCCCGACCACGAGCCCGACCTGGGGCATGGCTCCCAGCGCCCCGGGGTCGCGCTGGGCGTAGCAGCCCGCCGCCACCACGAGTGCGTCCGGGTTGGTCCTGGCGGCCCTCCGGAGCATCTGCCGCGAGCGGTAGTCGCTGCGTCCGGTGACGGTGCACGTGTTGACGACGTATACGTCGGCGCGCTCCTCGAACGGGACGACCTCGTATCCCGACGACTCCAGCAGCTCGGCGAGCCCCTCGGTCTCGTACTGGTTCAGCTTGCAGCCGACCGTGAGCAGGCCGACCCTCTTTCCGGGTAGCTCGGTCATCCAGCTCCACCGCCTCTTCCCAAAAGTGGGGGGACTCGCGTCGAGTCCCCCCATGGCACAACGTCGGATGGCCCGGCGCCTCGCGCTCGGCGGCCGCTCTAGCGCGGCCTCGGCTACTCGGCGCCCTCCTTCCGCTCTGCATCACCTTCTGCCGCCGGCTCTTCCGCTGCCGGCTCCTCGGCCGGAGTCTCCTCCTGCGTCGGCT
>CAYNQF010000094.1:5672-9385 GCA_964399265.1 uncultured bacterium
GCCGCCGGCTCTTCCGCTGCCGGCTCCTCGGCCGGAGTCTCCTCCTGCGTCGGCTCCTCGGCCGGAGTCTCCTCCTGCGCGGCCTCTACGGCAGGCGCCTCCTCGGAGGCCTCGGCGGGCTTGGATTCGTCGCCCGCGGCGTCCTCGGGCTTCTGCTCGCCCTCGGGCTCCTCCGCTTTCTCTGCGCTCTCGACAGCCTCGGCATCGCCGCCCTCGTCCGAGTCCTCGTCGCTCGGTGTGACCGACTCCAGAAGCTCCGGCCTCACCTCGTGAGCGGCGACGTACTCCTTCAGGACGTCCTCGGGCTGCTTCTCCATATATGCGCGAACCGAGAGGACGATCCTCCTGTTGTCGGGCGACACCTCGATGACCTCGAGCGGTATCGCGTCGCCCGGGGCGAACCTCGCCTCGACCCTGCTGATCTCGGGCAGAGCCAGGTGCGACATGGGCACGAAGCCCTCCACGTCGTCGGGCAGGTCTACCACGACCCCCGACTTGTGTATGCGCGCGACCTTGCCCTCGACCTGCGTGCCGACCGCGTACTGCTCGGCCAGCTGCGGCCACGGGTTCTCAAGGCACTGCTTGATGCCCAGCGAGATCCGGTGCCTGTCCTTGTCGATCCCGAGGACCATGACGTCCACCTTCTGGCCCCTGTGCAGGATCTCGCTCGGGTGCTTGATGCGCTTCGTCCACGACATGTCGGAGATGTGAACCAACCCGTCCATGCCCTCCTCGAGCTGGACGAATGCTCCGAAGTCGGTCAGGTTCCGCACGCGACCCTCGATCCTCGTTCCGACGGGATAGCGCGTGTCCAGGTCCTGCCACGGGTCGCTCTCCGTCCGCTTGAGCGAGAGGGAGATCTTCTCGTCGGCCTTGTTGACGTTCAGGACCTTGACCTCGACTATGTCGCCGATGCCGAGGATCTTGGAGGGATGTCGAATGTGCTGCGTCCACGACATCTCGGAGATGTGGATGAGGCCCTCGACGCCCTCCTTCAGCTCCACGAACGCGCCGTAGTCGGTTATCGAGACGACCTTGCCCCTCACCTTCGAACCGACCGGGAACTCCTCCTCGACGTTCTCCCACGGGTACTCGGCGAGCTGCTTGAGGCCTAGGGAGATCCTCTCACGCTCCGGGTCGAAGTTCAGCACCTTCACCGTCAGCTCGTCGCCGATCGCGACCAGCTCGGAGGGATGCCTGATCCTGCCCCAGCTCATGTCGGTGATGTGCAGGAGACCGTCGATGCCGCCGAGGTCGACGAACGCACCGAAGTCGGTGATGTTCTTGACCTCTCCCTGACGTATCTGCCCGACCTCCAGATCGCTGAGCAGAGCCGACTTCTTCTCCTGACGCTCCTCCTCCAGCACGACCCTTCTCGAAACGACTATGTTGCGCCTTCTCTTGTTGACCTTGAGGATACGGAACCTGAGCTTCTGGCCCAGCAGCTCTTCGAGATTGGGTATGCGCCTCAAGGCGACCTGCGACCCGGGAAGGAACGCCTCCACGCCGAAAAGGTCGACCTTGAGTCCGCCCTTGATGCGGCGCTTCGGAATACCCTCGACGATCGTCTGCTCGTCGTGAGCGTCCTTGATCTTGTCCCAGACCTGAAGGAAGTCCGCCTTCTTCTTGCTGACCCTGACCTCTCCGTCCTGGTCCTCCGTGGCCTCGAGGAGGACGCTGATCTCGGCTCCGGGCTTGAGCTCGGAGGGGTCCGGGAACTCCTCTATCGGTATACGGCCTTCCGACTTGAACCCGATGTCGACGAGAACCTCCATGTCGTCGACCGCCAGCACGATGCCCTTCACGAGTTCGCCCTCATCGATCGAGCGAAGCGTGGACTCATACATCTCGGCCATCTGCGCGTACTCGTCGCGCGAATAGCCGAGTTCGTCCAGCTCGTCGTCGGTGATCAGCTCCGCCGCCGATGGCGTGTTCTTCTCTCTCGCGGCCCTACGGGCACTGGCCCTGCGGTCGTCGTCATCATCGTCATCATCGTCGTCTCTGTCGCGGCCGTCGTCGTCATCGTCGTCGAAACGCCGCGTGCGGGACGACCGGTGCCTGCGACGGTCGTCCGAGTCGTCGTCGTCGCGTCCGTAAGAACGGGGGCTCGCCGACGGGGACGGATCTTCCGCGTCGTCCGTGCTTCTGTCTTCCACGTTCTCTGGGTTGAGTTCCGGTTCCGCGTTCAATTCTCTGTCTTCGAACATCCTCGCTGTTGCTCCTCTCGAACCAACTACTGCCGACTGAAGGGCGGCTCTCCTCTCCCGCTCATGCGGGGCTTCACATGTCCTCGATGGTCCGCACTATGTCATCGACGATCCAGTGTGGAGTCGAGGCTCCTCCCACGATGCCTACTTCCTTCTTGCCATCGAACCACGACGGCTCGAGTTCGTCCGCCGTCTCTATGTGGTAGGCGTCTCTTCCGGCCTCTCGGCACAGCTCCCACAGACGCCTGGTGTTTGCGCTGTTCTTGCCGCCGACCACCAGCATGACGTCGACGTGCTTTGCCAGCTCGAGCGCGCTCGCCTGTCGCTCGAATGTCGCCTCGCAGATCGTGTTGAAGACCCGAAGTTCTCTCACCCTGGGCAGCAGATCGTCTACGACCGACCTCAGGTGTGGGAACGGCTGGGTCGTCTGTGCCACCACGCCGACCCGCGCCCCGATCTCGACATCGATAGGCTCGCCAGTTCCTTCCGTGACGGTCGCAGGCTCGCTCAGGTTGCCCGCCAGCGACAGCACCTCCGGATGGTCCGCCTCGCCGACGATGACGATCGAGTAGCCCTCTCGCTCGAGTCGCGCCGCCGCTTCCTGCGTTTGTTTCACGAAGGGACACGTGGCGTCGACTATCGATATCCCGCGCCGCTCCGCCTCCTGCAGCACGGAGTTCGGCAGCCCGTGCGAGCGGACCACGAGCGTGCCTCCGGACGGTATCTCGTCGAGGCTCGAGACGACTGCCAGCCCCTCGGCCTCGAGCTTCGAGACGACCTGGGGGTTGTGGATGATGGGACCGAGGGTGGCAACCGGCCCGTCGTGCTTGCGGGCGGCGTCGAACGCTATCTTGAGCGCCCTCTTCACCCCGAAACAGAAGCCCGAGCCGGGTGCGACCGTCACCTTCAACTCGACTCGACCCTCCGCTTGAGGTCCTTGATCCTCTCCATGACCCTCGCCGTGTACTCCGCGTGCGTCTCGTCGCTCTCCGGGTCAGGCGGTTCCATCGGCTCGCCGTAGGCCACTGTCAGCGGCACCCGCCTTCTGAACGACTCGCCGAGCGAGGCCGAGCCCACAATGTACGCGGGCACCACGCGAGCCCCCGTCGCCGCCGCTATGTACCCGACGCCCGGCTTGCCCTTGCCGATCTCTCCGGTCGGACTTCTCGTGCCCTCGGGAAAGAGCAAGAGCGCGCCGTCCCTGTCGAGCACCCCCGTCGCCGCGCGGAGTGCTCTTCTGTCCACGACGCCGCGTTTGACGGGCACCGCGTTGTATGTCTTGATCAGCCAGGTCAGAAGCGGGTTGACGAACAGCTCCTGCTTGGCCAGGAAGTGCATCTCCCGCGGGCACCCGAGACCGACGAAGATCGGGTCCCAGTTCGAGATGTGGTTGCTCGCGATCAGGACCGGACCCCGGAGCGGTACGCGCTCGCGCCAGAGCTCGCGGAAGCCCCAGAGGAGCTTCGAGACGCCTCTGGCGACCACCCAGCCGAGCCGGTAGTGCAG
>CAYNQF010000095.1:0-7888 GCA_964399265.1 uncultured bacterium
CCCTCCTCCAGCATCTTCAGTATCCGCAGCTTCTGCTCGTTCATGTAGTCCTCCATCGATGTGTACGTTCTGTTCGAGGTGTCGGTGCCAGAGCGGCCCTCGGCGTCCGCCCGCTGCGTCGGTGTGGGGCAGTCGCAGGGCCAGAGGTCCGGCGTCGGGCACACGGCGCTAAACGGCCGCGTCATCCAGTCTGCGTAGGAATTCGTCTGCATTGATCTCTCCTGCCTCGAGCTTCGCCAGAAGCTCCTCGCGGACGCCGCTCGGCACCTCGGGCTCGGGCTGGAATCCCAGCGCGCGCACGATGTCGTCGAGCCTCGCCCTGACCGTGGGATAGGAGAGGCCAAGCTCCCTCTCCACTTCCTTGATGTTCCCGCGGGAGCGAAGGAAGATGCGGACCATGTCCAGCTGCTCAGCCGTGAGCACGGAGAAGGCGCAGGTCTCGAACGTGCCGCGGATCGTGATGTCGCACGTCGGGCACTCGAGCTCCTTGATGACCATCTCTCCGCCGCAGACCGGGCAGACGTTCGGCTGTCTGTGTACCATCAGGGGTCTCCTCTCTGGCCGGCACTCCAATCTCAATACGTACATCACCAATCATAAATGTCATCGGCCTATTAGTCAATAGATAGGCCGTCACGGTTTAATATTATTGATGTATAGGTTGAATTTGCTCAGGAAGGGGACTTCTTAGGGCCTCTCACGACGCGGCAATCCAGGGGAAGGCACATCTCAGGAGCGGTCGCGGGACTCCCAGGGCTTCCAGAGGTCGCGCCATATCCGGGTCTCGTCGGGTTCTGAGGCCTCGGGAGCGTCAGGGAAGTACTTCTTGAGGAGTTCCCGGTGGCCGGTCGCGAACAGGAGGGCGGTGAAGCTCCCCAACGCGAGCAGCAGTCCGGCGCCGGTCACGAGGCATATGACCCCGACAGCCGCGGCCTGGACGGCGACGCCCAGGGTGTAGCCCGGATTGTCGAGAGTGAGAAGGGCGGACTTCCGGAGCAGAGCGCGGAGGCTTCGGTCGCCGTCGGCGATGAGCGGGTGCAGGTGGGCGTGCATCAGGATCACGAAGACTACCGTCCAGATCATGAGCGCGGCCAGGAACATGCCCGGGATCGCCGCACGGCCGCCCATGTGGCTGTAGAAGTCCGCGTTCACCCAGACGAGGAAGACGACCGTGAGCGTGAACGTGCCCACCTTGAGCGAGGGGAGGAAGTCGCGCCGGAATCCCTCGAACATGTCACGCAGCGAAACGGGTTCGCGGGCCGCGATCCTGCTCGCCAGAAGAAACAGGCCGGCCGTGGCGGCGGGTGCCGTGATGACCGGTATGCACATCGCGAGCCAGAGCAGATTGGCGAGGATCAGAAGGCCGAGGTGGTCGTACGCGTGCCAGGCGAAGCGCTTGAACGTGGCGCGCAGGATGTCCCCGGCGAGGCGCTGGGCGGGCGCCGCAGCGTCCCGCCCAGCTACCTCGTTCGAGTGCCGGTCCGGCCTCTGCACCGTGGGGCGCCTCAGTCGAGCAGCCCGTTCGTCATGCGGAACTGAACGGCATCGCGCACGCCGTCGGTCTCGAAGTCGAGGAGACGGTCGAGGCGCAGCCGCATGGCGGCCTCAGAGATGATCCAGTCCATGAACGACGAGCCCTCGCGATAGTAGGCCACCATCGTGTGGTCGCGGTCGGCGCCGATGGCTTCGCAGGCGTAGTCGATCGCGTCGTGCAGTCCGCCCAGCTGGTCGGCAAGGCCGTTGTCAACCGCCTGGTTGCCGGTGTAGACGCGGCCCTGGGCGAGTTCGTGCGCCTTCTCGATCGTGAGCCCACGACCCTGGGCAACTCTCGAGACGAACTCCTCGTAGAACCAGTCCATGGTGTTCTGCACCATGTCCTCTTCTTCCATCGTGAGATGGCGCGTCGACGACCACATATCTGAGTAGTGGCCGCGCTTGACCGTCTCGTGCGTGGCGTCGATCTTGTCGTATAGCTCGCTCAGGACGGGCTTCATTCCCACGACGCCGATGCTTCCGGTGACCGTGAGCGGGTCGACGAAGATGCGGTCGGCCGCCATCGCTATGTAGTATCCGCCCGAACCCGCTATGTCGGCCATCGACACGATGAGAGGCTTCTTCGCGACGAGCTTGACGGTCTCCTGCCAGATGATGTCGGATGCGATGGCGTCACCGCCTCCACTGTCAATGCGCAGGACGACGGCCTTGATAGAGTCGTCCTTGCGGACGTGGCGGAGCAGCCTGGCAAGCGTCTCCGAGCCGATCGACTGCCCGCCCATTACCGGGTCGCCACCGCCCTCGCCCGTGTCGATGCCGCCGTAGGCGCCGATCACCGCGATCTTGGCGTCGTAGTTCCAGTCGTATGCCTTGTCGTGCCAGTCGGAGACGTTGAAGGTCGTGATGCTCTCCGGGTCGTCGGGGCTCTCGCCCGTCGCCATCTCGACGGCGGCCGCCTTGGCGTCCTCGTAGCGACCGAGCTGATCGACCAGCCCGGCGTCGAGAGCTTCGGGCGCCGAGTAGATCCCGCCCTGGCAGCGCTCCACCGCCTGGTCGTGCGTGAGACCGCGTCCCTCGACCAACGCGTCCAGGATCTCCTCGTAGTTGTCGCCGACCAGCGAGTCGACCTCTTCGAGCTGGTCCTCGGTGAGCGGCCCTGCGCCTATCGAATGGAACGTGCTCTTGTACTTGCCCGAGGTTATGTAGTCCCACTCTATGCCGAGCTTCTCGCCGGTGCCGGTGTAGCGCATGATGTTCACGAAGTTGCCCAGGCCCTCGACGTCGCTGACAGGGTAGAGGACGATCTTGTCCGCGGCGGTGGCGATGTAGTAGTCGGTCAGCTCACCGCCGTACTCGAGATAGGCCACCACGCTCACGTGATGGTCTCTCTTCGCGCGCACGACCTCGTTCCTGATCTCCTGTGCGAGGGCGGGCGGCGCACCGAGGAAGCCGCGCCCCGTGCCCTTGAGCTTGAGCAGTATGGTACCGACGGCGGGGTCGGCCGCCGCGGTGCGGATGTCGCGCATGATCTTCTGCGCGCTCGTGTGGTGTCCTCCGAACAGGCTCCACCTCGAAGGGGCGTCCATGAGCGGGCCGCCGATCTCGATCTCGGCCACACCATTGCGCGAGACCGCCAGCGAGCGCATCCTCTCGTCGCTCGACCCCGCTTCGTAGGACACGAGGTCTCCGTCGACGCGGTCCATCGTCCTGTACGAGGCGCCGATCGCCATGTGGGTGCCCGTGAGCCACAGTCCCACGCTCATCTCCTGGTCGCGTCCGTCCACGCCCGGCGTCGACTGCACGGACCCGCGCACGACCACTCCATCGGCGATCTCGGTCTCGATGCCCGCGGTGTAGACCGCGCCCTCCATGTCCGCCTCGCGGTCGAGGGACGCGTCAGCCATGAGCGTGACGCGGTTGCCGGCCGGCCTCACGGCTACGCCGGCCGTGTAGGTCATCTTCGTCCCCTCCTCCACGAGCGCGAGCCTCGAGGCGTCCGGCACGTCGACCTCGAACCCGGGCTCGGAGAGGTTCCTGACGCTCCCCGCCACTGACAGGTACTCGGTCGGTCTGACCATGAGACCCACGTCCCACGTCCCGGCCTTCATTTCGTCACCGAACTGCGCGCGGATCCAGCGGTAGTCAAACCCCAGGCTCCACTTGCGCTGGTCGCCCAAGCCTGCACCCAGGACGTAGGTGTCGATCGCGTCGTCGCTTGCGTGCAGCGCGCCCGCGGGACATCCGCAGGACTTCCACAGGTACTGCCGGCGATAGCCGAAACCGATCCCTCCGGCCTTCATTGCGAGCGAGTAGCCCATGACTCTGTCGCCGGTCATCGTGAGAGACGTCCAGCTGTTGGCCTCCTCGTACATTCCGAGACCGGCCGGGTTCACGAAGACGGCCGACGCGTCGTCGTTGAGGGCGCTCGAACTGGCGCCGCGAATCCAGGTGTCCGACGCGATGTCCGCGCTCGCCGAACAGGCCACCGCCACCACAACCAGCGCTGCCAGCACTGCTCTCATTCTCTCCTCCGCTTTCCGCCGCGCTTGCCGCACGTGCTCGGTCCTCCTGAAGGTGGGACAGGGGACCGACGGTGACGCCGCCGCGAGACGCCATCCGCCTGCACGCCGCGGGACTAGAAGTAGACGTCGAAGTACACGAAGATGTCAGAGTCCTCTGAGGTTGCAGCCCTCGCTATGTCGAGGCCCACGCTGCCGATGCTCGGGGCGTCGCTCCTGAAGCCGATGCCGAAGTCGTGCTTGAACGAACCGTCGACATCTCCACCGCTGTCCCACACGGACCCGGCGTCGTAGAAGAAGACCGTCTTGAGGTCGGGGTCTCCGAACATCTGCACGCCGTACTCCGCTCTCGCGAACACCATGTTCTTGCCGACGAAGCTCCGTTGCTTGTATCCGCGCAGGCTGCCCGGCCCGCCCAGATAGAAGAGCTTGTGCGACGGGTAAAACGTCCCGCTCCCGATGCCCCACGACGCCGTGACGTCGAGGGTCTGCGACTGCGACAGCCGGAAGAGCCTGGTCGCCTCGAGTACGTACCTGCGGAAGTCGTAGTCGCCCCCCAGGCTCCCTCCGGAATACTCGAGGACGGCCTCGGCCAGCCATCCCTTGTGCATGTACCTGTTGCGCGAGTCGTAGACCACCGACCCGACGAAGCTCTTCATTCTCCCCTCGAAGGGCTTCGCGGCGGACTGCGTGCCGACCATCAGCGGAGGGTTCTCTCTCCAGTCCTCGTTGCGCGCGAACACGCTCCACACGCTCTGCTTCGTCTCGAGCGACGACAGGTCGTCGTCCCTGTGCTCGAGTCTGAAGGTCAGGTCCGGGGTCGCCTTCAGGTTCACGAAGACCGTGACTCCCTTGCTCCTCCAGTAGTCCCTTTGGTCGGTTCTCGCGAAGAACGCGTTCAGATTGTTGCCGAAGTCGCTCACCGCTCTGGCGTCCTCGCGGCTCCACGCGGTCTTGTCGTAGAGCTGGAACCCGAACGAGAAGCTGTCCTGGCTGTGCAGCGGCTGCTCGAACTCGATCTGGTAGGTCCCTTCCTCGCGGGCCGACATCCAGCCGCGCATTGCGCTCACGCGAGGATGGAGGCTCTCGTCGTTCCTGTAGGCGATCCCGATGGAGTAATCGATCCCGTCGACCCTGTTGTAGTGGAAGTCCTGAGCGGGCCTGAGGCACATCGTGTCCTCGCACCAGTCGATGAAGTCGGACGAGGTCACGGACATGAAGGAGTTGCCCACGTCGTCCGCGGCGAGAGCGGCGGTGACGAGCAGGGTCTGAGTCGCAAGCACGGCGAACGCCAGGGCGGTTGCCGCAAAACGTAGGCGTGTCATGATGTCCCTCCGTTGAAGTCCGGGGGGACCGTGTCCGGTCCTCGAGAGAGAATGCCCGCCGCGCGGTGGGATATGTTCTTAGTCGCGAGTGACGATGGTATCAGTGTAGGTGTCGGTGGTGCAACGACGAAGGTAGAGCGATTCGGCCTCCGGTATGAGGGCGAAGACGCTTCCGGCAAGCTGGTCGGTCAGCGAGACCAGCGTCTGGCTGTTGTCCTTGTCGTCGTCGGTCGGCGGGAAGACGTACTCCATGTAGAGGTTCGGGCCGTCGGCGGTCAGGCCGACGATCCTGTGCGGGTTCAGTTCGAAGCCGTCGTCGGCGGCCGAGGTGAGCCGCTGTTCGACGTCCAGGTCGACGATCCTCCTCGTCAGGTCGGTGTAGCAGATGCGTTCGAGTCCCAGCGCACCGCAGAACGTCTCCGGGCCCTCCGCCCAGACGTTGCCGCCGGCCGTGTGGTAGAACGCCACGTAGCGATCGTTGGCCCCAAGCAGGTACGCGGGAACGCTGTCGGAGACGTACGGCGTCTGTCGCATGACGCCTTCCCAATCCGCCGGCATCAGCCAGACCCGGTAGAACGAGTAGTAGTGGAACCCATTGGGATGGAAGAAGCGAGTCGTCGTGTCCTCGACCATCACCATGAGGCCGTCCGCCTCGCCCGTCCACCCTATGGGCGTCGAAGCGGTGTCCGCCTGGACGACGTGCCAGGTCTCGGGGAGGATGCTCTCGATGCTGGACTCGAACTGCTGGAGGTCTGCGGGCCGGTCCGCGGATAGGCCCTCGGCGGCCTGCGCTGCCGCCGCCACGACCGCCATGACCGCGACAGCCATTATCAGTGTTCCGATGTCTCTCTTGTCGATCATCGTTCTCTTCACGTCTCCGTCCGTCCTCGGTCGCGGAGCCCCCCGCGCGCGATATACAGCTGTCCGCATCCCGCGGATATGTCGCTGCCGCGGCTCTGCCTCCTGACGACCGTGGGGCACGTTCTTCTGAGCCTCGCCAGGAAGCGCTCAGCCTTGTCTGTGCTGGGGGGTGCAAAGGCTGTCTCTGCTACCTGATTATAGCAAATGAGATTGATCTTGCAAGGCAGCCGGGCCGCCAGGCGTGCGAGCGCGTCCGCGTCCTCCTGAGAGTCGTTCACTCCCTTGAGCAGGAGGTACTCGAACGTGACCATGCGGCCCGTGACGCGGGCGTAGTCCTCCAGAGCCGCCATGAGGTCGGGGAGGCGGTTCGTCCGCGCGACGGGCATGAGCTGCTCGCGCTTCTCCTGCGTGGACGCGTTCACGGAGACGGCCAGGTTCACCTGCAGTCCCTCGCCGGCGAGACGGCGAATTCCGTCGATCAGTCCCACGGTGGAGACGGTCATCCGCCTCGCGCCGACGCCGAGACCCCACGGAGCGTTCACGATGCGTATGGCCGACATCACCGCGTCGTAGTTGTCGAGAGGCTCTCCCATGCCCATGAAGACCAGGTTGTCGATGCGCTCGGGCGCGGCCGCCCTCCGCACCGCCATGATCTCCTCGACGATCTCGGCCGCGCTGAGGCTGCGCTCGAGTCCCATCGTTCCTGTCGCGCAGAAGGCGCATCCGAAGCGGCATCCGACCTGCGTCGATACGCAGGCCGTTCGTCGTCCCTCGTCGTCCAGTACGACCGCCTCGACTCTCGCGCCGTCCGCGAACTCCAGGAGCAGCTTCTGCGTGCCGTCGGACGGCGAGCGCTCGGAAGCCACGACCCTAGACGTGCAGACCGTGAAGCTCTTCGCCAGCTCGTCCCGGAGGGAGGTGGGGAGGTTGGTCATCTCTCCAAAGTCCGACACGTCCTTCTCAAAGACCCAGGAGGCGATCTGCGCGGCGCGGTAACGGGGCTGCCCGAGCCCGGTCACCAGCGACTCGAGGTCGCCCATCGACATGCCCCTGAGGTCACTCCCGGAGGCGTTCCCGAGGTCGTTCTCAGCCATGCTTCCGGGGTCGTCCACAGACATTCCCTTCTTGTTGCTCACGCTTGCCCCTTTCCCCGAACGACCGATGATTGTATAACGGTATCCGGCACAGGAGAAGCGCCAGAACAAGACGCGCAGATGTGGCACAGTCACGGTCGGCACATCCGGGAGTCAGCCCGATGGACGATCCTCTCTCCGTGTTCCAGGAATTGGGTGATCCTACCAGGCTGCGTGTCCTCGCCTGCATAGCGGGGGGGCGTAAGAACGTCTCGATGATCGTGGCCGAGCTGGGGTTGTCCCAGCCCCAGGTGTCGTACCATCTGAGACGGCTCAAGGATGCCGGGCTCGCGGTGGAGGAGAGGGAGGGGCGCTGGGTCTGGTACCAGGCCAACCACGACGCTTCCCAGAGGCACCTGCGCGAGGTCATCGACTACGTGAGCCGCTGGGCGCCTGAGACCGGAGACGCTCCGGGCGACCGGCCCGGCGCGCCGCGCGAGCGCCGGGGGCCGGGAGCCGCCTCAGGCGATGACATGGAGGACTACCTCCTGTAGACCCGGGTGGTCCGGGAGGACGGGCATGAAGCTCTCTGAGATGACATGGCGCGACGTCCGCG
>CAYNQF010000095.1:7988-9345 GCA_964399265.1 uncultured bacterium
CGCGTCTCCGAGGCGACCGGAGTGGCGGTGGCGCCGACCCTCGCGTACGGCATCAATCTCCCGTGCGACCGTTTCGTTCCGGGGAACGCAGGCCTCACGTTCGACGCGCTTCGGGCCGCCCTCCGTTCTCTCCTGGAGGACTGGACGCGGCAGGGGTTCCGCACCTTCTTCGTTCTCACGGCCCACGCGTGCGCGACCGGAGGGTTCGGGTTCGCGCACCACGAGGCCATTAAGGAGGCGGCACTGCCGCTCCTGGAGCGTGGCGCGTGCAGGTACTACGTCCTCTTCCCGTACTGGACCGACGTCTCCGACCTCCTGGACGGCCAGCGGGGACCGGGCCACGCGTGCGAGATCGAGACGTCCCTCGCCATGCACCTCTTTCCGGGTCTGGTGAGAACGGACCTCGTGAGCGACCCGAAGCCCATGTCCGGCGTGTCGCGTGAGGATCCCTACATAGGGGGCGTTGCCACGGGCCCGCCTCCGGAGAACTGGCAGGGAGGCAGCGGCACACCGGCCTGTGCGACGCCGGAGAAGGGCGCGGCCATCTTCGCTAGGTTCCTCGAACCGATTGTGATGTTCGTCAAGGAACGAACAGGTTCGAGGGCTCCGTTCTAGTCAAGCAGGTTGACTCGGTATTCGCTCGGTGCTAGAATGAACTTGGAGGCTCAGTTCCTCCAACCGGACGACCCCTCCGAAGTTGCGTCATCCGCCGCCGGGCGGGTATAGATGACGCGTCCCCCGGCAGCGGTGAGACCAACTTGTCCTAATCCATGCCGCATCGGCATGCCACAAGGAGGAAGTATGCCCAACGGGAAACTCCTTGCCCTGCTTGTGGTAGTCGTACTGTGCATCGCGTTCACGGCGTCCCCAGCGATGTCAGCTTCGCCAGTACTCAGTGGCGGCGCGACTACTTCTCCCAGCATCGTGTCCACCGGCGATTCCAGGGATGACAACAGCACCACGACCGGTGACGACGACCGCTGGGGAGAGCCAGGCGGCGGCAATCCCGCGGACGAACTTGGAACAGGTGAGAGCGGCGATGAGGGACCAGGCAACAACGGCAAGGCGATCGTTACGCCGGGCCGACCCCTGCTCCGGTTCCTCTTCGGCAGTTTGTTCGTTCTTTAGTCGGGAGAGACCTCGCGTCCCCAGACGGCGAACGAACGGGGCCACTACGTGGCAGGCAAGCGACCGGACGACATGCCCGAGCGCGACATGCTGGAGGCGCTCAAGAGGGCCATGGCTTCGCAGAGTTCGCGGGAAGCTGCGCTGACCGCGATCCGACTCGGCGACGTCTACCTGGGCTCCGACAGCTACAGCGACGCTCTGGGCTACTACAGGAAGGTCCTGGACGGCG
>CAYNQF010000096.1:0-2698 GCA_964399265.1 uncultured bacterium
GTCCGCCATCGGCAAGATCGACGAGTTCGTCAGCCTCTTCTTCGACAGCATCGCTCCCGCGCAGCTCTTCTACCTGCGCGGCTACGACATGATGCACCTGCAGGGTGCCGAGTGGCGCTTCTAGCCGGCGGAGGGCTATACCAGAGTGGTTGAGACGACCAGACACAAACGAGAGACAGAGCCCACTCTTCTGCGCGACGTCGTCTACGTCGCGTTCAAGAGGAAGTTCCCGCTCATTGGTCTCTTCCTCCTCGGTGTCTTGATCATAGCGTATGGTTCGGTGGGGCAGAAGCCGGAGTACCAGGCCACGGCGCGCGTGATGGTACAGAGGCTCCGCGCGGCGTACGCCATGCCGGCGGTGACGAGCGCGGTTCTCCGCCGCGGTGAGGCCATCAACTCCGAGCTTCAGATCATAATGAGCACGGCGGTCGCCGCGCAGGTCGTTGACAGACTCGGGATCTCAGAGACCAAGAACCGTGGACTGGCGATAGAGGAATACTCGAAGAGGATCAAGGCGAAGGCGCTGCCCGAGTCCGACATCATCGACATAGAGTTTCGCGACACGGACCCCGAGTGGGCCGCACTGGTGGTGAACACGGCGCTCGAGTCCTATCTCGAGACGCGCGCCAGGGTGGCGCTCAATCTCGAGGCCGTGGAGTATCTCACCGACCAGGCCGACAGGGCCAAGGCCGCGCGGGACTCGGTGGCGGCGGAGATAGCCAGGCTGACAGGCGAGACCGGCGACATCATCCAGGGACTGCGCGGCGAGATGGCGATGGGGCTCCAGAACAACCTCCGGGACGAGCAGCTCACGCTGGCGGCGAGGATAAACTCGCGGGAGGTCGAGCTTGCGGAGGTCCGGAGATGGTTGGACGAGAGCACCGACTACTCGCACGTGCCGAGCGGCGACATCTACGAAATGGGCACGGTCGCGACGACCTACACGACGCTGATCCACGCTGACGCCGACCTGGCGAGCGCACAGGCGCGATACACTCCGGACCATCCGGAGGTGAAGCGGCTGGAGCGCCAGATCGCGGCTCTGCAGCAGCTCCTGCGGGACGAGGTGGAGCGCGCGCTCAAGAGGCAGGAGATGAGGCTCTTCGAGTGGAAGGCGCAGAAGCAGGCAGTGGACGATCTCCTGGCCCAGCTGGAGCAGCAGGACGCCGGCATCGCGGCGGCGACCGTACAGAGAAGGATCCTGGAGGCCGATCTTGACGCCAGGAACGATGTGTACACCATCATCCTGGACAGGTCGGAGGAGTACAGGGTGACGGCGGCGGTCGACCCGAGCATCCAGAACGTGTCCGTCGTATCGCGAGCCGAGGTGCCGTCCAGCCCGACGCCGCGCCCCGTAAACATGAAGTTCGTGGTCGGCGTCTTCACTATCATCTTCGGCATCCTGCTCGTCTATGGACTCGAGAAGGCCGATCACTCGCTGGAGAGAAGGGAAGACGTCCACCGGTTCCTCGGCGTGAAGGTACTGGCTTCGATACCGGAGCGGAAGGTGTAGAACGGAGGGTAGACGTTGTACACGCAGTTCTACGGACTCATGGAGCGGCCGTTCGAGATGACCCCGGACCCGCGCTACGTCTACCTCAGCGCCCACCACAAGGAAGCGCTGGCTCATCTCAAGTACGGCGTCGATGAGCGCAAGGGATTCATCCAGCTCACGGGCGAGATCGGAACGGGCAAGACGACCATGCTCGACGTCCTCGCTCACGAACTGGACGTCTCGACCGCGGTGGCGAAGCTGTCGTACACGACAATCGACGAACTCGACCTTCTGAGAGTTCTGGCCGGCGAGTTCGGGATCGAGACGGAAGGCTGCTCGAAGGCCGCGATACTCGATCTACTGAGGGAGCGGCTCTCCACGTGGTCGGAGGAGGGCAAGAACGCGATCTTCATCGTCGACGAGGCGCAGAACCTGAGTCTCCCGGTCCTCGAGGAGATACGACTCCTCTCGAATCTGAGGGCGAACGGGATGCTCAGTCTGCAGATCGTTCTGGCGGGGCAGCCTGAGCTTCGCGAGAAGCTCGAGACGCCGGAGCTGCGCCAGCTCCGTCAGCGCATTGGCATCCGCTATCACCTGACCCCGCTCTCGAGGCGGGAGACGTCGGAGTACATCGCGCACAGGATGGCGGTCGCGGGGGCGACGGAGAGGGTCTTCCAGCCCGACGCCGTGGACGCCATCTACGAGCACTCGCGCGGAGTTCCGCGTGTGATCAACATGGTATGTGACCGTGCTCTCCTCGGGGGGTACGCGAGGGATTCGAAGCGGATCACGGCTGACATCGTGTATGAAGCGATCGAGGGCCTGGAGGGCGCCGCGGTCGTCGTCGATGAGGACGCGGGCCACGTGATTGAGCCGCGCGTCTCCGCCATGCCTCCGCGCGAGCAGAGCCCGCGCAGACGCAGGGTGCCGTGGGCGCCGGCCGTAGCGGGAGCCATGGCCGTGGTGGCCGTGGTCATCGGCGCGGTCTTCTACTTCGAGGGCAGAGAGGGAACGGAGCTCTCGTCCGCCGACAGGGCGCTGGCCGCCCTCGAGGCGGAGGCGGACACGCCGGTCGCCGAGGTCGGTCCCGGCGACGTCGAGCGTACCGCGGAAGCAGAGGAGGTCCTCGAGGCCGAGCCTCTGTCGGAGGGCGTTCCGGCTGCGGACCGGGAGACCGCGGGCGTTCCAGCCGCTGACCGGGAG
>CAYNQF010000096.1:2798-9223 GCA_964399265.1 uncultured bacterium
GACCGGGAGACCGCGGGCGTTCCAGCCGCTGACCGGGAGACCGCGGGCGTTCCGGCCGCCGGTGGGGAGACGTTCGAGAGCGAGGCCCCGACGGATGGCGGGACAGAGCGGCCGGGCGAACGGGCGGACGTCGGTTCGCCGTGGGTGACGAGGACTCCGTCGTCGGAGTCGCCGCGCGACGCGGTCCCTGACGGTCCCTATCTGATCGTCGCCGCCTCCAGCAGGAACATGGACGCGGCTCGACGCAGAGCTTTGGAGCTCACGGACGAGGGCCTGAACGCGTCCGTGTGGACCGTCGACCTGGGGTCGCTCGGCACGTGGCACCGCGTCGTCGTCGGCTCCGGCTTCGATTCGCTGGCCTCGGCCAGGCGGGCCGCAAGGGCGCTGCATGAGAATGGCCTCCCCGACGCGTGGGTGGCCCGGAGGTAGAACGCCGCGTCCCTGGGCGCGGACCGGAGAGCGTGGATGAGCGAGATCTCGAAGGCCATGGAGAGAGCACGCCGCGAGCTGGGCGAAGAGAGCGCCGGGCCCGCGTCCGAGTCGGGCGCCGTTGTGTCGCCCGCGAGGACCGGCAGACTGACGCACTACGAGGCGGAGCAGTACCTCTCGCTGGCGTCCGAGGTGGGGCTCGCGCTCCCCGAGCGCAAGACCCGCGTGATCATGTTCGCCAGCGCCGTGTCGGAGGAGGGGACGAGCACGGTGGCCAGGGAGTTCGCGATGACCCTGGCTGATCGAGGCGAGTCGCCGACGCTCCTCATCGACGCGAATCTCAGACATCCGACGGTGCACGAGACCTTCCGTGCCCGTCGCGATCCGGGTCTCACCGATCACATCGTGGGCGGAGCCGCCCTCGATGACTGCCTCGTGAAGTCACAGACGCCGCGGCTCACCCTGATGCCGTGCGGGAGGCCTGTGATAGCTCCCCCGCGAGTGGTGGGCGATCCGAAGGTCGCCGGGCTTCTGCAGGCCGTGCGGGGCAGGTTCGGATTCGTCGTCCTGGATGCCCCGCCGCTTCTGTCCTTCTCCGAAGGCGTGCAGCTCTCCACGGTCTGTGACGGCGTGGTGCTGGTGATTCGCGCGGGGCACACGAGGCGGCAGCTTGTTGTGAGAGCTCTCGAGCTTCTCGAGGAAGCTGGAGCCACGACCCTCGGAAGCGTCCTGAACCGTCGACGCTTCTACATACCGAGGTTCGTGTACGACCGCATCTAGACGTTCCGGCGATCCGGCGCCGGCGAGCAGAGGCGCGCGCATGGCCCAGGAATCAAGAGTCTCGTCCCGTGGACGAACACCGGGGCCCTGCTGGGGAGCACCCGAATGGGCGACATCACCCGAGCCACACAACGTGCCTACGAGAAGAGCGAAGGTGTCCTCGGACGGTCATGGCCCGTCTGGGCGCTCGCCCTGCTCTTCTACGCGGCTGTGGCTTACGTGCTCCTCTTCAAGATAAGGCTTCCCTCTCCCGCACATCTCATTGTCTACTCGATGGCGCTCGCCATCATTGTCATTACGCTGATGAAGGTCGAATGGGCTCTCCTGGGGCTGGTCCTCATGATCCCATTCGCGCGCCCCGGTTTCACGGTGGGCAACCTCGGGTTGTTCCACATCAGCGCGTTCAACGTCGCCGTCGCCGGCGTGTGGCTTGTCTACATCGTCAGGTACTTCGCGGACAGGGACCTCGCCGCCAAGGGACCGCTGTTCCGAAGGACGCCGGTCGACGTGGCACTCGTCATCTTCATGTTGCTCGTCACCGTGACGTCGCTCGCCAACCTCAACTTCAACGTCGACGGCCAGGCGAGGGCCGTCCTCCTCACGTACATGAAAGAGCAGCTGATGTACGCGGCGTGGTTCTATCTGGTCGTAACCCTGCTGAGAAAGCCCAGCGATCTTCGGCGATTCGCTATCTTCTTCGCGGCGTCGGGCGTGCTGGTCGCGATCGTGGGTCTCTCGGCGCGAGTCACGGGTGCGATACAGACCGCGGGAGCCGTGACCGACGCTGAGCTCGAAGGCGGAGTGGCGGGCGGGCGAACGGGCGGCGTCGGTGAGGGCGGGTGGTTCGGTCTCGGACACCCCAACCTCTTCGCGGCGTTCCTGATCATGGTTATGCCGTTCTGGTTCTACGCGACCGATCACCTCAGACGCTTCGCCCACAGGGTCTTCGGCAATCTGGCGATCGTCTTCGGCTTCGTGGCGCTGCTCTACACGTATTCCCGCGCGGCCTGGGGCGGGATCATGGCCGCCATTCTGACTCTCGGACTGAGGGACTTCAGGGCGCTCAGGAAGACGCTCATCTTCCTGGCCGTCTTCGCTGTCGTCGCTCAGGTGATGACCGTGTCGCTCGTGGGAATGGGTGTCGCGCAGGTCATCGAGATGCGTTTCGAAGAGCTGTCGAGGAGCCAGCTGTCGGCGCGGCCGGAGATCTTCTCCGCCGCACTGGTGCTGATCAGGCAGCGTCCGTTCCTCGGCGTGGGCATGGGCACGTTCATGTGGCACGCGAGCGTCACGTTCACGAACCGGATCGCTCACGCGCACAACGTGTTCCTGACCTATGCCTCGGAGCTTGGCATACCGGCGGCGCTCGCCTACGTGGTGTTCATAGGATGGATCTTCACGATGGCCGTCCGCAATCTGCGAACGAGCAGGATCCCCGGCTACGGCTTCCTGTCGCAGGCCTCATTCGTCGGCCTGTTCGCGGTCCTGACGCTGATGATGTTCGACCACATCTTCTTCGACAGGAACGTGGGACACGCCTTCTACGCGCTTCTGGCCATCATCGTTTCGCTCGATCGTATGATCCGAGAGAAGCGACTTCCGGGTATGGAGGCGGCGGAGGAGGAGCAGCCGGGCTCTCTGTGGATAGGTTCATGAAGGATCAGCGTGCGTCCGGTCGTATCGCGTTCCACATGGACGCCGAGGCGTGGCCGGGCGGGGCGGAGGGATGGCTGACGCTCCTCATGTCGGGCTTGTCGCGGGCCGGCTGGAGCGTCTCGTTCTTCCTGACTGACAGGAGAGCGACCGACGAGTGGGCCCCGCTGCTGGAGCGGCGTGGCATAGAGGTCGAGAGGGTGCGTCCCGTACGCGAGGTCGACCCGGGGGGACGGCGTGAGGCCGAGCGCTTCCTGGCCGGCTTCCCGGTCGTTCACGTGAACAAGCCGCACCCGCGCGCCTCTCTGCCCGTGATAGAGGGCGCGCGCCGGGCCGGCGCACGCGCCGTCGTCGCGAGCGAGCACGTCGTCGCTCCGCCTGGTTCCAGGTATCCGTTCGGGTCGACGGTCGTGAGAGGCCTGGTCTCGCGCACAGCCGCGATGTGCGACGTGATAACGGTCCCCTCGGATGCGAGCGGAAGGGAGTACACGGACTCGTACCGTGTCGACCCTCACAGGGTCATCACGGTCAGGGGTGCCGTCGACCTGTCCAGGTACGATGGCACCGTCGATCGCGAGGCGGTGCGGCTGTCGATGGGAGTCGCGGCTGAGGGTCCCGTGGCGGCCGTCGTCGGAAGGCTCTGCGCCGGCAAGGGGCTCGAGACCGCGGTGAGAGCGGCGAAGATCGTCGCCGAGCGTGTTCCTGCGTTCAGGCTAGTCATAGTGGGCGATGGGGAACTCAGACAACCTCTGGCAGCGCTTGCACAGGAGATAGGTGCAGAAGGCAGTGTTGTGATGGTCGGCGCGAGGCACGACGTTCCCGACATCCTGAGGTCGGTCGACCTCCTGGCCATGGCGTCCGAGTCGGAAACGTCCGGACTGGTCGCCATGGAGGCCGCGGCGGCTGGCATACCCGTCGTGGCGACGCGGGTGGGCGGCCTTCCCGAGACGGTGCAGGACGGAGTGACGGGAGTGATGGTCCCGCCGCGCGACGCGCCGGCGCTGGCACGGGCAGTCGTCTCCGTGCTCGAGGACCGGAACGTCGGCGAGCGCATGGGCGAGGCCGCCCGCGGGCGAGCCCGCCGGGAGTTCGGCGCGGAGCGGCTCGTTGAGACGATGGCCGCGGTCTACTCGCGAATCCTGAACGACGGAGACGGTGGACGTTGACCGGGAGCATGCGGATACTCGGCATCTCGCAGAATCTCTGGCCCGACAGCTGCGGCGGCGTCGAGCGCGTCGCCAACGAGATCATGACGAGACTCGCGTCCCGGGGACACTCGGTTGACCTGGTCGGGCAGCGAGCGGTCGAGGGGGCGCCGGACACCGAGGTCCTGAACGGAGTCACGCTGCACAGGTACGGAGGGACCGGAGACTCGCTGCGCTTCGGCGGGCGGACGCTCTCGGCGCTCCGTTCCTCGCGGCCGGTACTGGGCCGGCTCGTGGCTGAGAACAGGTACGACGTGGTGCTCCCGCACCACTTCTTCCCGTACTACGCGTATGCGGGCGTCGTCCCGCACACGGTTCCCGAGGTCTTGACGTTCCACGCGTCCTTCTGGCAGGAACTTCGGCTCGAGGGCGCGGAGAGACCCGTCGTGAAGCCAATCGAGTCGCTCGTCTTCGGTGGGCTGGCACGCAGGACCGAGAAGACGTGCCTGCGGCGGGCCGACCGGGTCGTGGTTCTCTCCGAGTTCTCGCGCGACCAACTGGGAAGTTACTACTCCTTCGCTCTCGGCAAGGTCGTGAAGATCCCGGGAGGCGTCGACCTCGAGAGGTTCCGACCCGCCGAGGACCGGCTCGCGTTGCGCGCGTCGCTGGACATGCCCCGCGACCGCAGGGTGCTCTTCACGGCGAGGCGCCTCGTGCCCCGCATGGGTCTCTCGAGCCTGCTCACGGCCTTCGCGCAGGTCTCGGCGTTCGACCCGTCGGCCCACCTCGTCATAGCGGGACGAGGTCGACTTGAGGGCGAACTCCGTAGGCAGGCCCGCGAGCTCGGCATCTCGGACAGGGTCCGGTTCGCGGGCTTCGTCACGGACGACGATCTTGTCAGGTACTATCAAGCCGCCGACCTGTTCGTTCTGCCGACGATTGCGTTCGAGGGGTTCGGGATGGTGACGCTCGAGGCTCTCTCGTGCGGGACCCCGTCGATCGGCACACCGGTCGGTGCCACGCCGGGGATACTGAGACCCCTGGCGCCCCAACTCGTGTTCGACGGCGTCGAGCCCAGGGCCATCGCGTCGGGGCTCCGCATGATGCTCGAGTGGTTGTCGGACGAAGGCGAAGCAGCCTCCTTGAGGTCGCGCTGTCGCCGCTACGTCGAGGAGAACTTCGGTTGGGAGCGCAGCGTCGACAGTCTGGAGGCGCTCCTGGACGCGCTCGTGCGAGGAGGGGAGCGATGAGCGTGGCCGGGTCGGCATCCTGGCGTCTCCGGAGACTCCTGGCGATGACGCCGTCGGAGATCGCGCTTCGCGTAGCGCGGTCCGCGAGGGACAGGGCGCGCCGTCCGTCGGGCGCGGTTCCGCAGAACGAGGTTGCGGCGCTGCGGGACCTTCTGGCGCCGGGCAGCGAGCAGCTCGAGGCCAACGAGCGCCTGGCCGCGGAGCTGGACGCTGCCCGTTCCTTCCTCTTCTCAGGCGCAGGGGACAGAACGCGCCTCGCCTCCGACCTCGGCGCCGCGGGCCTCCCGCCCGAGGACACGCTCGCAGTCGCGGAGCGCATACTCGACGGCAGGCTGCCGGCTTTCGGTTGGACCGTACTCGAGACCGGTCCCGAGACCGACTGGAACCGCGATCCGGTCTCCGGGGAGTCGTGGCCGCTCACGTACTGGTCGGACATCGACTTCAGGAGCAGGACGGGACTCGGTGATCCAAGGTACGTGTGGGAGGTGAACAGGCATCACCATCTCGTGACGCTCGCTCGCGCCGCCGTGCTGGGCGGCGGAGAGCGGTTCGCGCAACGAGCTTGGCAGGGAATGAGGTCCTGGATAGACGCCAGTCCACCTTACTTCGGAATAAACTGGTCGAGCCCTCTCGAGACCGCGCTCAGGCTGATCTCCTGGGCGTCGATCATCGACATGTTGGGGAGCGATGGAGCCTCGTCCGGCGACGCGCCGGCGGTCGTCACGAGCGTGGCGTTGCAGGCGGCGCACCTGTCTGATAATCTATCAGTTTACGCATCTTCGAGGAACAACCACCTGATAGGTGAGGCCGCCGGCCTCCTCGTGGCGGGGACCAAGTTCCCCTTCCTGAGGGGCGCCGCCGAGTGGGTCGGCCGAGGCTCGGCCGTCGCGCGCAGAGAGATCCTCGCGCAGGTGACGCCCGCCGGCGTCAGCCGCGAGCAGACGTTCCACTACGGCGCGTTCGTGCTCGAATTCGCGCTTCTGGTGCTCAAGTGCACGGAGCGCGAACGGAGTGGCCCGGACGCGGAGCTGCGGGACAGGGTAGAGAGGATGGTCTCGTTCATGGACGCCGTGGGCGGGCCCACCGGCGTCGTCCCGTGCGTGGGCGACGAGGACGGCGGCCGCGCGCTCGAGCTGTCCGAGGCGGGCAGGGAGCGACAGTGCACGCG
>CAYNQF010000097.1:0-8867 GCA_964399265.1 uncultured bacterium
TCCGCGAGGGCGGCAGGACCGTGGGCGCTGGTACCATCACGCAGATCATCGAGTAGAGCGCGCCGCGGGGGATTGACGTGCGAGACATAGTGGTGCTGGCCTGCACGAAGTGCAAGCGGCGCAATTACACATACACGAAGAACAGACAGAAGCATCCGGACCGCCTGGAGTACAAGAAGTACTGTCGCTTCTGCAATGAGCACACTGTGCACAAGCAGACGCGGTAGGTCGGTGTCCGGCGCGCTCGTTCCCTTGTGGAGTGTGTGCGTGGGCGCGCTTACGGGTGGTGGATGAGTCCACCCTCGTGGCGTGCGGCCAAAGGGTGATCCGCAGAAGCAATGACAGCAGGCCTGTAGCTCTAATTGGTTAGAGCGCCGGTCTCCAAAACCGGATGTTGGGGGTTCGAGTCCCTCCAGGCCTGCCAGCTTCTAGGCGCTCCAAGCGTCCGGACTGGATGACGATGCTGCAGAGACTGATCAAGTTCATAAGAGAGGTGCGGAACGAGCTCAAGCGGGTCGCGTGGCCCACTAGAGACGACGTTCGCGAGTCGACCACCGTCGTGATCGTGGTCGTGCTCGTCCTCGCAGTCTTCATCGGTCTGGTCGACAGGGCGCTATCCTACCTGGTTAGCTTCATTTTCGGCTAGATCTACAGCGGGGCACACAGAACCAGCGACACAACTGGACGGAGACGCGCGCCAGTGAAGCTCTGGTATGCGGTACACACGTACTCGGGCCACGAGTTCAAGGTTCGCGAGAAGCTGCGGCGGACCATCGAGCACTCGGGTCTGGACGACAAGTTCGGTCAGATAATCGTTGCGACCGAGGAGTTCGTCGAGATGAAGGACGGGAAGCGGCGCACGTCGGAGCGCAAGCTCTTCCCGGGCTACCTTCTCATAGAGATGGAGATGGACGACCAGACACGCTTCCTCGTGACCAACACGCAGGGCGTGTCCGCCTTCATCGGGACGACCTCAGGGCCGCAGCCTCTGGACCAGACCGACATCGACCGCATCCTCGGTCGCATCGAGAGGAAGCCCACGAAGGACAGGCCGGAGATTCCGTACCAGGTGGGTGAGCAGGTGCGTGTCATCGACGGTCCGTTCACAGGTTTCTCGGGCCTCATCGACGAGGTCGACGGCGAGCGCGGCAAGGTCAAGGTCATGGTGTCGATCTTCGGCAGGGCGACCCCGGTGGAACTCGATTTCCTCCAGGTCGAATCGACGTAGGAGCGAGACCGGCCGGGACCCGACCCGGGTTGATGAGCGGGCGGCCCGGACGGCAAGGGTGGAGAGACGAGGAACATGGCTAAGAAGATAATCGGAACGGTCAAACTGCAGATCGCGGCGGGCGCGGCCACTTCGGCGCCTCCCGTCGGCCCCGCCCTGGGCCCGTACGGCATCGACATCGGCGGCTTCTGCAAGCAGTTCAACGCGAAGACGCAGGGGCAGCCCGGGATGATCATCCCGGTCGTGCTCACGATCTACCAGGACCGCACGTTCTCCTTCATCACCAAGACGCCGCCCGCCTCCGTGCTTCTGCGGAAGGCCGCGGGTCTTGCGAAGGGCTCGTCGGTGCCCAACAGGGACAAGGTGGGAAGAGTCACGAAGGCCCAGCTCCTTGAGATCGCCAAGCTCAAGGCGGTCGACCTGAATGCGGGGAGCGAAGAGGCAGCGATGCTTATGATAGCCGGGACGGCGCGGAGCATGGGAATCGAGATCGTGGGGTAGCCGCCGGCTCAGTGCAGGACCGCCACCGCGCGGTAACGCGGGAGGGCAGCAGGCCGTGCCCGAGAGAAGGGAAGAGAGGATGAAGAGGAGCAAGAGGTACATCGAGCAGTCCAAGAAGGCTCATTCGACCGAGCCTCTTGGCGTCGATGAGGCGATCGCGAAGGTCAAGGAGACCGCGAGCGCGAAGTTCGACGAGACCGTCGACATCTCGTTCCGTCTCGGCGTCGACCCTCGCAAGTCGGACCAGCAGCTCAGGGGCACCGTGGTGCTCCCCAACGGCACGGGCCGCTCGGTGAAGGTGCTCGTACTCGCGAAGGGCGAGAAGATCGCCGAGGCTGAGGCCGCGGGCGCCGATTTCATCGGCTCCGACGAGTTCATCGAGAAGATCCAGGGTGGATGGCTCGACGCCGACACCATCATAGCGACGCCCGACATGATGAAGGACGTGGGCAAGCTGGGCAAGATCTTAGGTCCCCGCGGGCTCATGCCGAACCCGAAGAGCGGGACCGTGACCTTCGATGTCGGCAAGGCGGTCGGCGACGCAAAGGCCGGCAAGATCGAGTACCGGACCGACAAGACCGCCAATGTTCACACGGTCATCGGCAAGGCTTCGTTCGACGAGCAGAAGCTCAGGGCGAACCTCATCGAACTCGCCCGCGAGATCCTGAGGGCAAAGCCTTCATCAGCCAAGGGCCAGTACATCAAGAACATCACGATTTCGACGACCATGGGGCCCGGCGTGGACATCAACGTCTCGTCGCTCACCGACGCAGCCAAGGTGTAGGCGAGCCTGGGACTTCTCTGGAGGCAACAGAAGAAATGCCGATGCACAGGAATCAGAAAGAGGCGGTCGTCGAGGAGCTGACGGAGCGGCTTCAGTCGCATTCCGTGATCCTCCTTTCGGACTTCACGGGAATGGACGTGGAGACGGCGACCGAGATACGCAGGCGCTTCCGCGAGGCGTCGGTGACCTACAGGGTCGTCAAGAACACCCTCGCACGCAAGGCGCTCAAGAACGCGGGGTTCGGCGAGCTGGTCGAGCACCTGAAGGGTCCCAACGGCCTCGTGATGGCCGAGGAGGATCCGATCAGCGCCGCCCAGATCCTGGTCGAGTTCGAGAAGAAGAAGGAGACTCCGAAAATAACCTCTGGTTGGGTAGACGCGAACGTCGTGACCGCCGCTGAGATCAGGCGGATCGCGGCGCTTCCGTCGCGCGACCAGCTTCTTGCCCAGATCGCCGCCGGCTTCCAGGCGCCGGTCGCGGGCCTGGCCAGGCTGCTCCACGAGCTCACCCGCAAGATGGTGGCTACGCTGGACGCCGTGGCCAAGCAGAAGGGCGCTGAGTCGGAGGCCTAGCAGTGTTCCGTCTCGAGTCTTCGCGGCGTGTCGCGCCGGGGGAACGGTGAATCACCCCGACATGTCTGGGCAGAGATTCGCGGGGACCTGGAAGGCAGTCAGAAGAGGTACAAGGGCGATCCCACAAGAGAGACCCGTTGGAGGTGGATGATGTCAGAAGAGAAGAACGACGCCGTCGAGACCGCGGAGCCGGCAGCCGAGACGAAGGCTGAGAAGAAGCCCGCGAGCAAGAACGTAGAGAAGATCATCGAGTCGATCGAGAAGATGACCGTTCTCGAGATGGCCGACCTCGTGAAGGCTCTCGAGGACAGGTTCGGCGTGACGGCCGCGGCCCCCATGGCCATGATGGCCGCCCCTGCCGCCGCAGGCGGTGGAGAGGCCGCCGAAGAGAAGAGCGAGTTCGACGTGATCCTGAGCGAGACCGGCGAGAAGAAGTTCCAGGTCGTCAAGGTCATCCGCCAGGTAACCGACCTGGGCCTCAAGGAGGCCAAGGACCTCGTCGACAACCCCGGCCAGCCCGTCAAGAAGGGCATCTCGAAGGAAGAGGCCGAGGACATCAAGAAGAAGCTCGAGGACGCAGGCGCCAAGATCGAGCTGAAGTAGTCCGAGTTCTGGAGGTCTTCCCCGGCGTTGCTGCCGCAGGGCCCACGAGGTCCGGGCGGCGGCCGGGGAGACCGGCTCGGACCCGCCGTCGCCCGCGGCGTGGGCGCGGCGTCAGGAAGACGGTCCCACCCGGACCAGTTGGTGCGAGCGGAGCGCCTCCCCGCATCGGGCAGGAGGTTCCACTCATTGAGGACGGAGGGTGACGAGTAAGTGAGCGGACCCCGTAGCGTAGAGCGAAAGGTCTTCTCCCGGTTCCCCGTGGACCGCGAGCTGCCCATGCCCAACCTGCTGGACGTCCAGCTGGCGTCCTTCAGGTCGTGTCTCGGCACGGACGAGCCCGGCGGCACGGTCGCCTCGGGGCTGGATGAGATCTTCAAGAAGTTCTTCCCGGTAGAGGGACATCAGGGGACCTACACCCTCGAGTACAAGGGCTACAGGCTGGGACAGCCCAAGCACTCGATACAGGAGTGCCGCGAGCGGAACCTCACCTTCGAGGCTCCGCTGAAGGCTACGCTTCGCCTCGTGCGCTGGCAGCCGAGAGAGGGCGGAGAGAGGAAGTTCATCGAGGCCGAGGAGGCCGAGATCTACCTGGGCGACATCCCGCTCATCACGGAGCGGGGCACGTTCATCGTGAACGGCGCGGAGCGCGTCATCGTCAGCCAGCTGCACCGTTCTCCCGGCGTGTTCTTCCAGGACAAGACGCATCCGAACGGCACGACGCTCTACTTCGCGAAGATCATCCCCTACAGGGGAACGTGGGTAGAGGTTCGCATGGGCATCAAGGACGAGATGTTCATCCGGACCGACAGGCGTCACCAGTTCCGCATGACGACGTTCCTGAGGGCTCTGGGGTACTCGAAGGACGAGGACATCCGATCCCTGTTCTACAAGACCGAGGTGCTTCCCCTTCCGCCGTCGACGCCGAGCAAGACCACGCTTCCGTGCGGCGCGGTCTTCGCCGAGCGGTACGTGGACACCGCGACGGGCGAGATCATCGCGGAGAGGGGAGACGAGGTAGCGCCCAAGCACGTGAAGCAGCTCAAGGACGCCGGCAAGAGCGGCGTCCGCGTTCTCGTCACGGACAGGGGACGTGTCCTTGCCAAGAAGGACGACGAGAGGGATGCGGAGCTCGTGGGGCGCATTTCCGCCAGGACGTACAAGCATCCGGACAGTCGCAAGGTCATCGTCACCTTCGACGAGCGGCTGACGCCGACGATCATCCAGCTCCTGCGGAAGGCGTCCATTCGCGAAGTCGACCTCGTCCAGATGGATCCCATAGACGCGAAGATCATCGACGCGACGTTCGCCAGGGACAAGACGCACTCGCAGGAGGAAGCGCTCCAGGAGATCTACAAGACCATGAAGGGCGGCAACCTCCCGAGCATCGAGGCCGGGCAGGAACTTGTCGACCGCATGTTCTTCGACCCGAACCGATACGACCTCAAGGGCGTTGGCCGCTACAAGATCAACGACCAGCTCAAGATCACCGAGGAGGAAGTACCGCTCGACACGACGTGCCTCACTCACCGGGACTTCATCTCCACGATCAAGGCCGTCCTGGACGTGGTTAAGGGCACGCGCGACATAGACGACATCGACCACCTGGGCAACCGCCGAGTCCGCTCCGTGGGCGAGCTTCTCGAAAACCAGCTTTCCGCGGGCCTGTCGCGCATGGTCAGGGTCATCAGGGACAGGATGTCGAGTGGTGATGCCGAGTCGCTCGATCTCGCCACGCTCGTGAACTCGAGGCCGATATCGGCGGTCGTGCGCGCGTTCTTCGGTTCGAACCAGCTCTCGCAGTTCATGGAGCAGACGAACCCGCTGGCGGAGCTGACGCACAAGCGCCGCCTGTCGGCGCTCGGACCGGGCGGCCTCACGAGGGAGCGCGCCGGGTTCGAGGTCCGCGACGTGCACTACAGCCACTACGGCCGCATGTGCCCGATCGAGACGCCGGAAGGACCGAACATCGGTCTCATCAGCTCGTTGGCCACCTACGGGAGGATCAACGACTTCGGGTTCATAGAGACCCCGTACTACCGCGTCGACCACGGAGCCGTGACCAGCAGGGTCGAGTTCCTGACCGCCTCCGAGGAAGACCAGTACATCATCGCGCAGGCGGGAGAGCGGATCGCCGACGACGGGAAGCTGGCGGAGAAGTCGCTTCTCGCAAGGCACAAGGACGACTTCCCGAGGGTCCCGCGCGAGCAGATCGAGTTCATGGACGTCTCGCCGAAGCAGCTCGTTTCGGCGGCGGCCGCGCTGATCCCGTTCCTCGAGCACGACGACGCCAACCGAGCGCTGATGGGTTCGAACATGCAGCGTCAGGCGGTGCCGCTCATCCGCACCGAGCCGCCGCTCGTGGGAACGGGCATCGAGAGGCGGGTCGCGATCGACTCGGGAGCCGTGACGATCGCGAAGCACGAGGGGGTAATCGAGAGCGTCTCGGCCGACCACATCATCGTGCGGCATCACGACACGGTCGACGCGTCGGAGGCGGTCGACGAGTACGACCTTCGGAAGTTCCAGAGAACGAACCAGAACACGTGCATCAACCAGCGTCCCGTGGTCAGGGTCGGCATGACCGTCAAGAGAGGCGACGTGATAGCCGACGGTCCGTCGACCAGGGACGGTGAGCTGGCCTTGGGCTCCAACCTGCTCGTCGCGTTCATGCCGTGGGAAGGCTACAACTTCGAGGACGCGATCCTGGTCTCCGAACGCATCCTCCGCGGCGACAAGCTCACCTCGATACACATCGAGGAGTTCGAGTCGCAGGTGAGGGAGACCAAGCGGGGGATGGAGGAGTTCACACCCGAGATCCCCAACGTGAGCGAGGAGCGCCTCAAGAACCTCGACGAGAACGGCATCGTCCGAGCGGGCGCCCGCGTCGAGGCAGGCGACATCCTGATAGGCAAGGTCACGCCCAAGGGCGAGACCGAGTTGACTCCCGAGGAGAACCTCCTCCGGGCGATCTTCGGCGACAGGGCCGGCGACGTGCGCGACACGTCCCTCAAGGCTCCGCCCGGGATGAGCGGTGTCGTCATCGACACCAAGCTCTTCTCCAGGCGCGCGCGCGACGAGCGCAGCAAGAAGGTCGTTCAGAAGGACATCGAGAGGATCCGCAACGAGGCCAGGACTGCCACGAAGCGGCTCACGAGGGAGCGCGACAGGCGCATCTTCGCCCTCATCGACGGTCAGAAGACGCTGTCGCTCCGCGACGCGCGGACCGGTGAACTCGTGGTACGCGCCGGGCGCAACGTGAACGACGAGGTCATGAAGCTCATGAACCTCGACCGGCTGGACTGGGAGTCCGGTGTCGTGGACGACGCCAAGCTGAACGAGAAGGTCAGGGACCTGTACCACGAGTACAGGCGGAAGATGGAGCTGGTTGAGCCCGAGCGTGATCGCCAGATCGAAAAGGTCAAGCTCGGGGAAGACCTACCCAGGGGCGTCGTGAAGCTGGCCAAGGTCTACGTTGCCACAAAGAGGAAGCTTTCGGTCGGCGACAAGATCGCCGGGCGGCACGGCAACAAGGGCGTCGTGGCCAAGATCATGGCAGAGGAGGACATGCCCCACCTGCCGAACGGAACGCCGGTGGACATCGTGCTGAACCCGCTCGGCGTGCCTTCACGAATGAACCTCGGGCAGATCCTCGAGACGCACCTCGGGTGGGCGGCCCACGACCTCGGTTACCTGGCGGCAACTCCGGTGTTCAACGGGGCCGCGGTCGCCGCGATCAAGGAGGAGCTCACGAAAGCGGGGCTGCCGACGTCGGGCAAGACGCTGCTATACGACGGACGCACCGGAGAGCCCTTCGGCAATGAGGTGACGGTCGGGTACATCTACACGATGAAGCTGCTCCACCTCGTGGACGACAAGATCCACGCCCGTTCGATCGGCCCATATTCCCTCGTCACCCAGCAGCCGCTGGGCGGCAAGGCGCAGTTCGGAGGTCAGCGCTTCGGAGAGATGGAAGTCTGGGCTCTCGAGGCCTACGGCGCAGCCCACACGCTGCAGGAGCTCCTGACGGTGAAGTCCGACGACGTCGTGGGCAGATCGAAGACGTACGAGGCCATCGTCAAGGGGCAGGATCCGCCGGAGCCGGGCACGCCCGCTTCGTTCGATGTTCTGATCAGAGAGCTTCAGAGCCTCGGACTCGACGTGACCCTGGTGAAGGACTGAGGTCTCCATAGGAGGAATGCCTTTTGTATTTCGGCGTCTTTGACGATACGAGAGAACCTCACAACTTCAATGCAATACAGATCCGGCTGGCTTCCCCCGAGGCCATTCGCAGCTGGTCGCACGGCGAGGTCACTCTGCCTGAGACCATCAACTACAGGTCGTTCAAGCCCGAGAAGGGCGGCCTGTTCTGCGAGCGCATCTTCGGGCCGGTGAAGGACTGGGAGTGCAACTGCGGCAAGTACCGGCGCATCAGGTACCGCGGCATGATCTGCGAGAACTGCGGCGTCGAGGTCACGCAGTCGAAGGTGCGTAGGGAGCGGCTCGGCCACATCGAGTTGGCCGTCCCGGTAGCGCACGTGTGGTTCTTCCGCGGCAACCCGAACATCATCGGCCGCATGCTGGACATGAAGCGCCGCGACCTGGAGAGGGTGCTCTACTACGAATCGTACATCGTGCTCGATCCGGGAACGTCGGACCTGAAGGTGAAGGAACTCCTATCGGGCGAGCGCATGGCGGAGTACCGCGAGCGCTACCCCGACGCCGGCATCCGCGCCGAGATGGGCGGGCAGCCGATCCAGGAACTCCTGGAGCAGGTCGACATCGAGAAGGAGTACACGAGGCTTCGCGCGCGCGTCCGTGACCCCGAGACGACGAAGCAGGCCAAGAAGAAGGCCCTGAAGCGTCTCCAGGTCTTCGACTCGTTCCGCGGCTCCGGCAACGAGCCCTCGTGGATGGTCATGGACGTCATCCCGGTGCTCCCACCAGACTTGAGGCCGCTCGTGCCGCTCGAGGGCGGACGGTTCGCCACGTCCGATCTGAACGACCTCTATAGAAGGGTCATCTACAGGAACAATCGCCTGAAGAGCCTGCTCAAGATAAAGGCTCCCGAGATCATTCTCCGCAACGAGAAGAGGATGCTCCAGCAGGCGGTGGACGCGCTCTTCGACAACGGGAGAGGTTCCCGAGCCGTGCGAGGCCGCGGGCGTCGCATACTGAAGTC
>CAYNQF010000098.1:0-8819 GCA_964399265.1 uncultured bacterium
TCTCTCCCCGAGGTCCGCGGTCAGGAAGACCTTCACTTCCGCGTCGGGGAAGACCACCGTGCCTATGTCGCGGCCCTCCATGACGCAGTTGGTGGCGTGCCCGATCTCGCGCTGCCGCTCGACGAGAGCCCGGCGTACGCCGGGGACCGTCGACACTACCGAGGCGGAAGCCGTCACGCGCTCGTCCCTGATCTCGCGGGAGACGTCCTCCCCGTCCAGGAACACGCGGTTCCCGTCACCCTGCGGGAGGTCTATCGCCGCCTCACGCGCGACGCGCGCGAGCCCCTCCCGGTCACTCTCCCGTACTCCGAGCCGCATTGCGCGAAGCGCCACGGCTCTGTACATGGCCCCGCTGTCTATATAGGTATACGCCAACCGGTCGGCGACCAGCTTCGCGGTCGTGCTCTTGCCCGAAGCCGCCGGTCCGTCTATCGCGATTATCAGAGCTCTCACCCTCTTCGAACGTAGTGGAAGGCGTTTGAGGTCATCCCAGAGGGTCTGCCCGACACAAGTCGCCAAAAAGAGAAGTATAGCGTCTGGGCTGTGCCGTGGCAAGGGGATTCCAGGCCGTTACGCGCGCTCGAGCCCGACGGCCTCGAACAGGGCGTCCACCTCCTCCTCCGTCAAGCGGCGCCAGCGGCCGGGCCTGAGCGAGCCCAGCTGCACGGGCCCGATGCGGACGCGCTTCAGGTTCCTGACGGGGTGGCCGACGGCCTCGAACATGCGCCTGACCTGTCTCTTGCGGCCTTCATGGATCGTGATGAGCGCGCGGGTGGCGTTCGAGCGTGTCGAGAGTACCTCGACGATGGCCGGTGACGTGACGCGGCCGTCCAGCACCACCCCGCTCTCGAGCGCGCGCACGCCCTCCTCTCCCAGGATTCCCCGCGCGAGCACCTCGTAGACCTTGTCCAGCTCGAACGACGGATGCGCTACACGATGCGCCAGGTCGCCGTCGTCGGTGAATATGATGAGACCTTCGGTCGGCGCGTCGAGCCGGCCTACGGGGATGAGGCGCCGTCCCACGTCGCTCACCAGGTCAGCCGCCGTCGGTCTGCCCTGGGGGTCGCTCAGGGTGACGACGTGGCCTGCCGGTTTGTTGAGGATGACGTAGATGAACTCGGGTGGGATCGTGACCGGTTTGCCGTCCACCTCGACACGGTCGCCTGGCGCGACCGTCGTGGCCAGCTCGTTCACGACGGTTCCGTTCAGCGTCACGCGTCGTTCGAGAACGAGCTTCTCTGCAGCGCGACGTGAGGCCACGCCCGCGCGCGCGATGTACCTGTTAATCCTCATCGAGTGAATCGATCAGGTCGCCGTCGCTCATGTGGTGGCGGTCCTCGCCACGCGCTGCGTCGGTAACGGTCGCGCCATGTATGTGTCCCTGGACGCCGCGCGCGAGGGCGCGCACCGGTTCCCGTTCCTCATCGGATTCCTTGTCTTCCTCGAGGTCCGCGGGCACCTCCGACGCTGCCGGCGGGTCGTCAGCGGCCTCGCGGGCGGACACCATGTCATCCACCGTCTCGCCGGCATCCTCGCCCCCGCCCGCGTACTCCTCCGCCCCCTCGGCGACTCCGTCCACATCATTGCCGGCCACCGCCTCGTCCTCGGCGGCCACCTCGTCATCCGTCGCCTCCATGCCTGACATCGACTCGGCGCCCTCGACCGCGAGATCGAGTTCGTCGGGTTTGAGACCGAGCACCTCGGCGAACTCCTCGAGTCGCGGCAGATCCGTGACGGCGTTGAGCCCGAAGTACCTGAGGAACTCCTTGGTCGTACCGTACATGAGCGGACGTCCCATGCCCGGCGCGCGACCGGCAATGGTAACGAGGCTGCGCTTCAGGAGCGTCGCGAGGACGCCGCTCGCGTCGACGCCCCTGATCATCTCGATCTCGGCGCGCACGATCGGCTGTTTGTAGGCGACTATCGCCAGGGTCTCGAGGGCCGCCTGAGAGAGCCGCGTGGCCATCCTGCCCTTGTGCAGCTCGCGCACCCATTTCTGGTAATCGGCCCGGCAGTACATCTGGTAGCCGCCGGCGATCTCGATGATGCTGAACGAGTGGCCGTCGCGATCGTATTCCTCGTTCAGCTCGCGGACAGCCTCCCGCACGTCGGCGCGTGAGGCGTCTGCGAATATGTCGCTGAGTCTGCCGAGATCCACGGGCGCGTCCGCCGCGAACAGCACGGCCTCCACCTGTCTCTTGAGGTCGGTGTCGCTCAATGCTCCTCCTCCGACTTGAGCTCCAGCAGGATCTGCCCGAAGATGCTCTCCTGTGTGGCCCTGACCGCGCCGAGCCTTATCAGCTCGAGCAGCGCCATGAAGGTCGTGACGACCTCTGCGCGGCTCGACGATCCTTCGAACAACGACCCGAAGACGACCTGTCCGGACGATGCCAGGACCGTCCGTATCCTCTCGATCTGCTCCTCGACCGTGGTGACGTCGAGGTCGACCGCGTGCGACTCGATCCTCGGCGGGATCCGCGAGAGGACGTCCCTCAGGCAGTCGACGAGGTCGAACAGCGTCACGTCGCGGAGCAGCTCCTCGGTGTCGACCGAGTCGTCGGGGTCGCGGTAGTCGCGCGGGTCGACGCCCCGCTGGAAGTACCGCCTTCGGTCCTCCTCATGTTCCGAGAGGCTCCGCGCGGCCTCCTTGAACTTCTTGTACTCGACCAGCTTGCGTACCAGCTGCTCCCTCGGGTCCTCTTCCTCGTCGCCCTCTTCGGTCTGGGCGGGAAGGAGCATCTGCACCTTGATGCGGATGAGCGTCGCCGCCATCTCCATGAACTCGCCGGCGAGCGCCAGGTCGAGCGATTCCATGAAGCCCAGGTACTCGAGGTACTGCTCCGTGATCTGGGCGATCGGAATGTCGTAGATGTCTATCTCGTGCTCGCGAATGAGATGGAGCAGGAGATCGAGCGGTCCCTCGAAGGCCTCCAGGCGTATCTTGTAGACAGGCCGGTTGACGAGAAGATGGCTCTCCTCACCCCCGTCCCCGTAGTCTTCCAGGCTCTCGAGCTGCTCGCCTGTCTCGATGTAGTCTTCGTGACTCAAGGTTCCTCCGCGTCCGGGCGCACGAACGACACACGCTAGCAACTATTCTTACGCGCGTCAAGATTCTTGGCCAGCAGGGCGGCCAGTTGCCGCTCGCCGCTCTCCGACGTCACCCTGCCGTCCAGCCTGGCGCGAAGGAGTTCAGCGAGAATCTCCCCGACCGCCCTCCCCTCCCGCACGCCGAGCGCCGCGAGGTCGGCTCCGCCCAGGGAGGTCGTCGTCCCCCTGAGTTCGCCGAGATACGTCGCTATCCGCTTGTCGACGGCCTGCCCGCGCCCGGAGGCCAGCTCAAGAATGAGCACCTCGGCCGCCACCGGCTCGGCCGCCTCGTAGACCGCGCTTCGCGACAGCGGACCGTCCGATGCGAGCGCCTGCAGCGCCGCGGACTCGAAGGACTCCATCGACCGCTCGAGTTCCCTCAGGCGTCTGCCCGCCCTCAGCCTCTCGAGGACGTCGCGCCTGGCGCCTGGGGCGAGCGGCGAGAGCATGGCCAAGAGCCTCAGCATCCACTCATCCTCCGCGGCCACGATGCCCTCGCACGGCGCCGTGCGGAGGCACTTCTCTATGCCCGCGAATACGCTCTCTACCCCGTGGCCAATCTCCCACGACGCCTCTATCGCGGGAAGAATCCCCCACTCGATCAGGCGCTCGACGGGGGGCCACGACTCCTTCTCCCGCAGAATGAGCGCGATCTCGTTCATGATGCGCTCGCCGCTGACGGTCGACAGGCCTCCGGAGTCGACCGCCTCGCGCAACAGCGTCTCGGTGCGCTCCTCGAGAGCGAACCCGAAGCGCGCCGCGAAGCGCACGCCGCGGAGCACCCTCGTCGGATCGTCGACGAAGCTCGCGTCGGTGAGGACCCGCAGGATCCCCCGCCGGAGGTCGTCGCGTCCCGAATAGAGGTCGACGAGACGTCCGAAGTCGTCGTCGCCGATGCTCGCGGCCATTGAATTGATGGTGAAGTCGCGCCGCCTCAGGTCGTCGGCTATGTTCCCCGTCCTCACGGTCGGAAGCGCGCCCGGCCGCTCGTAGACCTCGGAGCGCGACGTAGCGACGTCGACCTTGCGCTTGCCCGGCAGCACCACGATGGCCGTGCCGAAACGCGTGTGCGCCCGCACGCTTCCGCCGAGCCTCTCCGCCGCGAAGCCCGCGAACGCCTCGCCTCGCTCCTCGACCACGACGTCGAGGTCCTCGTTCGATATCCCGAGCAGCGCGTCGCGCACCACGCCGCCCACGACGTACGCCGACGTACCGAATTCGGAGGCGAGAACGCCCAGCCTTCGTAGGACTGACACGCTCTCGCTGCCGAGTGTGGATTCGAGAAGTGCGGTGATGTCGGTCGCCATCGGATCGCTCGCCGGGGTGGAAGCTGCTAGCCCCTGGGGTGAAAGGTCCTGTGGATCTCCTTCAGATACTCACGGTCGACGCTCGTGTAGATCTGCGTCGTCGATATGTCCGCGTGTCCGAGCATCTCCTGCACCGCCCTCAGGTCCGCGCCGCCCTCGAGCATGTGCGTGGCGAAGGAGTGCCTGAGCGTGTGTGGCTTGACGCTGTCACGGACCCCCGACACGAGCACGTGCTTCTGCAGTATCTTCCAGAAGCCCATGCGCGAGAGCGGTCTGCCTCTCGCGTTCAGGAATAGGACGTCGGTCGGCGGGGCCTTCGCGGCGAGCGCGGGGCGCACGTCCGCGCGGTACCTGTTCGTCCACTCGATCGCCGCGCTACCGAGCGGGATCACGCGTTCCTTCGAGCCCTTGCCCACTACCTTGATGTAGTCCTCTTCCAGGAAGAGGTTCGATATCTCGAGCGTGATCAGCTCCGAGACACGCAGCCCCGCACCGTAGTCGACCTCGATCATGGCCCGGTCGCGGACGCCGAGCGGCGTGCTCGTGTCCACGGCGTCCATCAGGGCCTCGACGTCGTAGACGCTCAGGACGTCGGGCAGTCGCCTGCCGAGCTTCGGGGCCGTGAGGCCCGCGGTCGGGTCCGAGGACCTGACGCCCGCGAAGACGAGATAGCGGTGATATCCCCGGAGCGCGGAGAGCCTGCGCGCGACGCTCCTGGCCGCCGCCGAGCCCGCCAGTCTCTCGCGGACGTACCGCTTGAGGTCCTTCTCCTCAATGTCGGCCGGGCGCGTGACCCCGATGCCCTCGAGATGGTCGGCGTACGCCGAGAGGTCTCCCCTGTACGACGCGACGGTGTTCTCCGAGAGCCCCCTCTCCATCGACAGATGGAGGAGGTAGTCCTCGATAGTCTCGCGGACCTCCGTGGTCGCTTCCGCGGCCGGTCTCTGTGGGGATCTGGTCAAGGGTTCACTGCTCCGAGTCGAGCATGAAGCGTATGCGCCTGCGCGACCTCTCGTCGCCGGAGTCCAGGGCGAGACCGGTCTGCCCGGTCTCGATTTCGATCAGCCGCCTCTTCACGTCCGTGCCGCCGCCGGAGTACCCCCCCAGCGTGCCGTCGCTGTTGACGACCCTGTGGCACGGGATAACGATGGGGAGCGGGTTCCGTGACAGCGCCTGTCCCACCGGGCGCGTGGCTCTCGGGTGTCCGATCTTGCTCGCCACCCACTTGTAGGAGCGCAGCGTTCCGTAGGGGATCTTCGACACGACGTCGAGGACGCTGCCGCCGAACTCGCCCAGTCCGGCGAGGTCCAGTCTGTGGTCGAAGCTCGGTCGTCCGCCTTCGAGGTAGTCCAGGATCGAGTCGGCGACCATCTGCAGTGCGAGGGGGTCCTCCACGACGACGACGTGCAGTCCGTCTGTCTGCCTTCTGAGTTCGTGCTCAACGTCAAGGTCGCGCCCGAAGCGAACGCTCATGAGCCCGCGCTCGCTCCTCAGGAGCAGGAACTCGCCGAGCGTGCTCTCGAACGTTGCGTAGCTCAGTATCGGAAGGCCGCGGTCCTCGCGCTCACGGCGCGGTACGATCACCGCCTTCTCGCGCCCGCGAGAGCGTCTCGAAGATCCTCTGCGCCGTTCTGGGGCCAATCCCGGGCACCTCCGTCAGTTGCTCCGCGGTGAGCGCCGATATGGCCGACACCGAGCCGAAGCGCTTCAGTAGCTCCTTCTTCCTCGCCTCTCCGACGCCTGGCACCTCGTCGAGAGCCGAGTGCCTCGCCGCCCTGTCTCTGAGCGACCTGTGGTACTCGACGCTGAACCTGTGGACCTCGTCTCGCGCCCTCTGCAGGAGCTTCCTGGCGCGGGACTCCTCCGGGATGGGCAGAGGCGACGACCTGCCCGGGACGAACACCTCTTCCTCGCGCTTGGCCAGCGCGGCCAGCCTGGTCCCCCTGACGCCGGACGACTTGAGGGCCTCCTCGGCCGCCGACAGCTGACCCTTTCCGCCGTCGATGAGCAGCAGGTCGGGCAGCTCGCAATCCCCCGAGGCGCAGCGCTTGAGGTGCCGGGCCACGGTCTCACGTATCATAGCATAATCGTCGCTGCCCTTCACCGACCTGATGCGGTACTTCCTGTACAGGCTCTTGTCGGGCCTCCCGTCCCTGAACGTGACCACCGTGCCGACCGCGAGCGACCCGCCGACGTTCGAGATGTCGACGGCAGACAGGATCCTGGGAGGATGAGGCAGTTTGAGGGCGTCTCCGAGTTCGACCACTGCCTCCGGCGGACGGCGCGACTCGATCTCCTTGTGCAGGGCGTCCGCGGCGTTGGTCGAGGCGAAGGCGAGCAGGAGCTTCTTCTCTCCCCTGGAAGGGACCACGAGGTCGACCTTCCTGCCTGCCGCGTCCGCCAGCCAGTCCCCGATCGCCTGACGGTCCGGCAGTTCGAGTTCGAGGAGCACTTCGTCCGGGAGTTCCGACGAGAGAGAGTAGAACTGCTTGAGGAATGTCTCCGCCACCTCCGCGTTTCCCGTTTCGGGGCCGACCGACAGCATTAGGTTTTCGCACGCGACCAGTTTACCGCCCCTCACGCGGACGACCGACGCGAACGCCAGCTGCCCGTGTCTCGCTACGGCCACCGCATCGCGGCTCACGTTCTTCGCGGTCAGCACGCGCTGCCGTTCCTGCACGCGCGTCATGTCCGCTATGCGGTCCCGGAGGCGCGCGGCCTCCTCGAATCGCAGCTCACGGACGGCCTCGTCCATCTGCTCGTCCAGGAGTTCGATCGCCTCGTCCCCCCTGCCCGCCAGGAAGAGGCAGAGCTGCCTCACGGTCGCCGCGTACTCCTCCGGTGAGACCGTCCCCCTGCATGGGCCCAGGCACCTTCCTATCTGGAAGTTGAGACACGGGCGCGGCTGCAGTCTGAACGTGGCGCACTGGCGGACCGGGAACATCTGTCTGATGAGCCTGAGCGTCCGCCGCATCGCCTTGGCGTCGGTGTACGGGCCGAAGTAGCGGGCCCCGTCCTCGCGCACGATACGCGTGACGAGCGCGCGCGGGAAGTCCTCGTTCGTGGTCACCTTGATGAAGGGGTAGCGCTTGTCGTCCTTGAGCCGGACGTTGTAGCGTGGACGATGCTCCTTTATGAGGTTCGACTCGAGGACAAGGGCCTCGGTCTCAGACCCCGTGAGTATGTAGTCGAACGACGCCAGGCGCTTTCGGAGGATGCTCACCTTTCTGTCCGGCTCCTGGCCCCGGCCCAGATAGGCCCTCATGCGGGCCCGCAGGTTGCGGGCCTTTCCGACGTATATGATGCTCCCCTTCGCGTCCTTGAGGAGGTAGACGCCGGGGCCGGTCGGAATCGTGCTCAGGTCTCTCATGGCCATTCCGGATCTCCCACGCGGCGGGAAGCCACGGCTCCCCGTCACAGGCCGGCATACGACCTGTAGCCTAGCCCCGCAGCACGGGGGTGTCAACACGCCCGCGCCGCGCTTCAAGGGGTTGACGCGCGGCCCGGGCAATGGTATATTCTCTCCCTTGGTGCATGACGTCGTCGGGCCAGCAGGTCCGCGAGCGCAAGAAGACACTCGGAGGTAGAAGCTTGCCGCACAAGAAGTCGACCATCAAGAGGCTCAGGCAGGACAAGAAGATCAACGAGCGGAACCGCAGCATCAAGGCCGCAATGTCCACTGCCGTGAAGAAGGCGCGCGCCGCGGCGCCCGAAGAGCGCGACGCGGTGTACGCGAAGGCCGTCTCCGCCATCGACAAGGCCATCAAGGTCGGTGTGCTCAAGAAGGAGAGCGGCAGTCGGAAGAAGTCGAGACTGGCGAAGGAACTCGGCCGCAAGGCCTAGGTACCTGAGAACAGGCTCGAAGAGGAAGCGCCCCCTCGCCGCCGCGTAGGGGGCGCTTCTCTATGTCCAGGGTCGGCGGCCTGCGTGCTACCGGAGCGCGTCTATCGCCTTGGCCACCGCGTCGGCCGCTCCGTCCAGCGGGAACTCCATCTGCTCGCCCGTGGACCTCACCTTTGCCTCGACCACGCCGCGCTTGAGCCCCCTGTCGCCTATCGTGATCCGAAGAGGCATGCCGACGAGGTCGGCGTCCTTGAACTTGACGCCCGGCGACTCGTTGCGGTCGTCGTAGAGCACCTCGATGCCCCTCGATCTCAACTCCCCGTACAGGTTCTCGGCGGCGCGGCTGACCTCGTCGCTCTTCACGTTGACCGCGAGTATCTCGACCGCGAACGGAGCGACGGCCACCGGCCAGGATATGCCGTTCTCGTCGTTGTGCTGCTCGATGATGGCCGCGACCGTCCTGGTGACGCCGAGGCCGTAGCATCCCATGATGAACGGCTTCAGGGTCCCGTCCTCGTCGAGGAAGGTCGCCTTCATGCTGGTCGAGTACTTCGTTCCCAGCTTGAAGGCCTGGCTCACCTC
>CAYNQF010000099.1:0-8764 GCA_964399265.1 uncultured bacterium
TCGGAATGTCCCACCTGGGCATCCGGGTTCTCTACGACATTCTGTCCAGAAGACCTGAGATCGCGGTTGAGCGTGTCTTCGCGCCGTGGGTCGACATGGAGAAGCTGATGCGGGAGCGCGACGTCCCGCTCTTCTCGGTCGAGACCCGGACGCCGGCGCGTGACTTCGACGTCCTCGGTTTCACCCTCCAGTATGAGCTGCACTACCCGGAAGTGCTCACGATGCTCGACCTGGCCGGTGTGCCGCTGCGCGCGACCGACCGGGGAGAAGCCGACCCGTTCGTCGTGGGCGGCGGGCCCTGCGCGTTCAACCCCGAACCTATTTCGGCGTTCTTCGACGCGCTCGTGATGGGCGACGGCGAGAGCGCTGTGCTCGACCTCGCGGACCTCTTCCTCGACTCGAAGAGACGCGGCGCGTCGCGCTCCGAAACGCTGCGCGCGGCGGCGCGGATCTCGGGCGTCTACGTGCCGTCTCTGTACGAGGCGGTGTGCGAAGACGGCGTCTTCACGGGCACACGCCCGACGGAGGTGGGCGTGCCCGACGTCGTGCACAGACGGGTGGAAGAGCACCTGGGATACGAGTTTCATCCTTCCAGGCCGATCGTGTCGGTGATGGAGACGACGCACGACCGGCTGGCCATCGAGATCATGCGCGGCTGCACGAGGGGCTGCCGGTTCTGCCAGGCGGGCATGGTGACGCGCCCGGTCCGCGAGTGCCCGATGGAGGACGTGGCGCGGCTCGTGGGGGAGGGCATTGAGTCGAGCGGCTACGACGAGGTCTCGTTCGTGTCGCTCTCCGCGTCGGACTACACGGGGCTCTCCGACCTGGTCTCGAAGCTCAACGAGACGCTCTTCGAGCGCAAGGTGAGCGTGTCGCTGCCGTCGCTCAGGGCGGACACGTTCGGGCTGGAGCTGGCGGACGGCATCGGTCGAGTGCGGAAGGCCGGCCTCACGTTCGCGCCGGAGGCGGGCTCGCAAAGGCTGCGCGACGTCATCAATAAGAACGAGAGCGAGGAGAGCATCCTCGCCACCATCGACACGGCGTTCGGCGCGGGCTGGAGTCGCGTGAAGCTCTACTTCATGATCGGCCTTCCCACGGAGACGGACGAGGACCTGGAGGCCATCATCAGGCTCGTCGAGCGCGTGCGCGAGAGGGCGCGCGCACATCGCAGGGGGGCGGCCATCAGCGTGTCCGTGTCGCCCTTCGTGCCGAAGGCGCACACGCCTTTCCAGTGGGAGCGGCAGGACGGAGTAGAAGAGACGAGGCGCAAGGAGGCCCTGCTACGCCCGCTCCTCAGGATGAAGGGCGTCAAGACCTCGCTCAGGTCGCCTGATGTGCCGTTCGTGGAGGGTCTGCTCGCGCGAGGCGGCCGCGAGATGTCGGACGTGATCGAGGACGCGTGGCGCGGGGGCGCGAGGTTCGGCGGCTGGAGCGAGACGTTCGACGCGGGCGTATGGCTCAAGGCGCTCACGGAGGTCGGGCTGGACGCGGAGACGTGTCTCGCCGCGCGGCCGCTCGGCGCCGCGCTTCCGTGGGACCACATCGATGCCGGGCCGTCGAGGGAGTTCCTTCTGAGAGAACGCGAGCTCGCGCTCGACGGAACCGTCACCGAGGACTGCCGAACGGGCGAGTGCTTCGCGTGCGGAGCCTGCCCTCCGCCCGCCGTGGCGGCGCGCGCGATGCCGCCGCAGCGAACGCCGGAGACGGGCGCCGCGCCGGGTGCGGAAGGTGCAGCACCCGAGCCGACGGTCGCGTCGTTCGGGCGTCGGCAGCGGAAGGCCAGAGAGGCGAACGGCTCTGGCATCACGAGATGGCGTGTTCGCTACTCGAAGCGTCGTTCCGCTCGATTTCTCTCGCACCTCGATCTGACCCGCATCTGGGGCAGGGCGGCGGCCGTGTCGGGACTTCCGCTCTCATACACGCAGGGCTTCAACCCGCGGCCGAGGCTGTCGTTCGGTCCTCCGCTGCCGGTCGGCACGACGGGCGAGTCCGAGTTCGTGGAACTGGAGCTTACGCGCTCGGTGGCGCCGTCGGAGATCGAAACCAGGCTCTCGGGGCGGCTGCCCGATGGCGTGGTCATAGAGGACGTGAGCACGATGCGCTCGCGCAGGTCGGCCGCGGCGGAGGCGTGCGCGGCGGAGTACGAAATGGAGAACCTGGCACCTCTCGACGGGCTGTCGATGGAAGAACTCGAGGCCCTGATAACCGGAGTTCGGCGGAGAGAGCGCGCCGAGGTCCCCAAGGGTGAGGGTGTGAGGGAACTCCTGCCCGCCAAGCGCGTACTGAGCCTTGAGGTGATGGGGGCAGGCCCGGCACGGCTGCGGGCGATCCTCGATGTGGGCAGCGAGGGTGCGCTGAGACCTGTAGACCTGGTCCGGCTTCTGTACGGAGAGTCGGACGAGAGGCCGGAGCTGGTCCTTGTCCACCGGAAGGCCCTGTACAGCTGCCCCAGTGCCGGAGGCCTGACGAGGATGAGCTAGGTGGTCTCCGGCGTCGTACTTGAACGACAGCCATCTCGGAGCTATACTTCAACCATGAAACCATCTCCGGGGCGCCTCAGATGAGCGTCCGACGGAGTCAGGACACCAGCGCCTGTAGTGGGGGCGCGCGAAACACGGGAGCAGCGTGTACAAGGAAATCATAGTCAACGTCGCCCGAGGCGAGACCAGGATAGCGATACTCGAGGAGCACAAGCTCGTCGAGTTGATGGTCGAGCGAGGCGAGGGCGGCCGGATGGTCGGAGACATCTACAAGGGTGTCGTGGGCGCGGTGCTGCCGGGTATGCAGGCCGCGTTCGTCGATATAGGGCACCAGAAGAGCGCCTTCCTCCACGTCTCCGACATGAGAGACCTAACGGCCGAGTTCGGAGAGCTGTCCGAGGAAGGCGAGATCGAGGTCGAGGACGGACGAAGGATGGACTCACCCAACGAGCCCATCCAGAACCTGCTCGACAAGGGACAGGAGATCATCGTCCAGGTCACGAAGGAGCCCATCAGCACGAAGGGGCCGCGCGTGACCACGCAGATATCGATACCCGGGCGGTTCCTCGTGCTTGTGCCGTTCTCCGGGGCCGTCGGAGTCTCAAGGAAGATCGAGGACCCCAAGGAGCGCGACCGCCTCAAGCAGATCGCCAGGGAGGCGCGTCCGCCCTGGGGTGGGCTCATCGTGCGCACGGCGGCGGAGGGCGCAAGCAAGAGGCAGATCAAGCGCGACCTCAAGTTCCTGGTCAAGATGTGGAAGAAGACGAACGCGGCAGCCGAGAAGGTCAAGGCACCGGCGCTCGTTCACAGCGAGATGGGTCTCACGGCGGGCCTCGTGCGCGACATCTTCACGACCGACGTCGACAGGCTCGTCATCGACTCGCGGACAGGCTACCGCGAGATCGTGGGGTATCTGAGGTCGGTGGCGCCCGAACTCAGGAAGCGCGTCGAGGTCTACAAGGACTCCGTGCCGATCTTTGACGCGTACGAGATCGAGGGCGAGATAGAGAAGAGCCTGAGGCGCAAGGTGTACTTCAAGAAGGGCGGGTACATCGTCATCGAACACACGGAGGCCATGATCTCGGTCGACGTGAACACCGGACGCTACACGGGGAAGAAGGACCAGGAAGAGACGATACTGAAGACGAACCTCGCCGCCGCCAGGGAGATCGGCCGCCAGCTCCGGCTCCGCGATATCGGTGGCATCATCGTCATAGATTTCATCGACATGGTCTCCGAGAGCGGCCGCGAGAAGGTCGTCCAGGAGTTGAAGCGCGTTCTGGCGAGAGACCGGGCCAGAAGCAAGGTGTTCCCCATCGGCGAGCTGGGACTCGTGCAGATGACGCGCCAGCGTGTGCGCCCGAGCCTGCTGCACCAGTACACCGACCCTTGTCCATGTTGCGAGGGGACCGGGAAGGTGCTCTCGTTCTACACGATGCTCGTCTTCATCGAGCGGGAACTGCGCAGGGTGGCGTCCTCGAGGCGCGAGCGGAAGCTCATCCTCGAGGTCTCGCAGGAGATCGCCGTTCACCTGCTCACCGAGCGCAAAGAGCACCTGAAGAGCCTGGAACGCGACACGAGGAGGTCGATCGAGCTTCGCGACAATCCGGAACTCGGCCGCGAGGAGTTTCGCATTCTGTCGGCCAGGGACGGGCGCGAGCTGAGCAAGGAGTGACCGTGGACAGGGTAGTGGTCGTGAAGGACAGACACATGGCGGCCGACGCGGAGCTGGGCACCCAACTCACCGGTTCCTTTTTCCGGAAGCTGTGTCTGGAGGAGTCGAAGCCAGAGGCCATCGTCTTCTACGGGAGCGGCGTGCAGCTCCTGGCCGACGGGTCGCCGGTGCTCGACGCGTTGGATGTTCTTTCCAGGAGCGGTGTCGACCTGATAGGCTGTGGTACGTGCGCCGGGTACTACCAGCTCAAGGATGCCGTCAAGGTCGGGCGTCTGAGCGACATGGTCGAGATCATCTCCACTCTCATGAAGGCAGCGAGCGTCGTCACGATCTAGGGGAGTGTCGTATGGAAGAGATCGTCGGGGTGTGCGGCCTCGTTTGCAGCGACTGCCCCGCCTATATCGCTACGGTAGAGGACGACGACGCCAAGCGGCGCGCCACGGCGAAGCAGTGGTCGGAGCAGTATGGGGCCGAGATCGCGGCTGCCGACATCAACTGCTTCGGATGCCATGCCTCGGACGACAGAGTCTTCACGCATCCGCTGACGTGCTCGATACGTCTGTGCGGGAGGAAGAAGGGCGTCGAGACGTGCGCGCACTGCTGCGAATACCCCTGCAAGACGATCGAGGAGTTCTTCGACATGGTTCCCGACGCCCGGGCCACGCTCGACGCCATTCGGGACTCGCTCTAGCAGGGCGGCGGTCTCGCGGGCGCGTGACAGGCTCTGCGGCCGCCGGAGATACCGACGGACTCCGTCACATCGCGTTTCGCCGAGACCTGCTGAATGCGCAACCGCCTTCCGTACTACAGGGCCATGCTCGACTATCTGGGGCTCCTGTGCTGGGTGTTTGGGCTCATCCTGCTCGTGCCGCTTGCCGTGGAGCTTTCGACCTGGCACACGGGCGAGGACCTGTCGCGTGTCGTCGGGTTCGGCATCCCCATAGGTGTGGCGCTCGTTGCCGGATTCGCTCTCAAGCGTAACCTCAGATTCGAACCTCTGGACAACCGCAGGGCCATGCTCCTGACCGCCCTCGCCTGGATGGTCATCTCGGGCATAGGCGCCATACCCATCTGGCTGGGTCTCCGGATCGGCTTTCTCGACGCTTACTTCGAGAGCGTGAGCGGTTTCACGACGACCGGGATCACGATGCTGCGGGGTCTGGACCACCTGCCCGACAGCATCATCTTCTGGCGCTCGTTCATGCAGTGGCTGGGCGGCCTGGGCATACTCGCCTTCTTTCTGGCGGTGCTATACACGGGCGGCTCCGCGAACAGGCTCTACAGCGCCGAGAGCCACAAGGTGTTCTCTCGTCGTCCGGTCCCCGGCATCTTTCACACGCTCAGGATACTCTGGGGGATATACGCGGGACTCACCGCGCTCGTCGTCCTGGCGCTCGTGCTCGAGGGTATGAGCGCCTTCGACGCGGTCGCGCACGCGATGACCGCTCTCTCGACCGGAGGGTACTCACCCCACGACGCCAGCATCGGCTACTACGCGACTGCCGGGTACGCGAACTACCGCCTGATCGAGTACACGGTGATCCTGGGCATGCTCGCCGGCGGCACGAGCTTCCTGGTGCACTACCGGGTAGTACGTGGCGGGCTGCGGGCGCTGTGGGACGGTCTCGAAATGCGGCTCTGGTGGACGATCGTCGCGGTCGCGACCGTACTCGTGGTCGCCGACCACGTGCGCGTGTTCGGCGTGGGGCCCTGGGGATTCGGCGACGTGGAGACGATCTTCAGGACGAGCCTCTTTCAGGTCGTGTCGATACTGACGACGACCGGGTTCGCCACCGCCGACATCGGGTCGGCCCACTTTCCACCGGCGGCAAAGCAGGTCTTCCTCGTGCTCATGGTCATAGGTGGCTGTGTCGGCTCGACCGGTGGAGGTATCAAGGTGCTGCGCGTCGGCGTGCTGCTCAGGATGGTCGGCAGGCAGATGCGCAGGTCGGTCCACGGCCCCTCCGCGCTTCAGCCGGTCGTCGTCGACAGAGTGATCATCGAGAACGAGGAGATCAGGAGGATCGGGGCGCTCTTCTTCGCCTGGATGGGGCTGCTCGTGCTCGGCTCCCTCGCGACCGCGTTCATGTCGAACCACGGGGTCGTGGAGTCGGCGAGCGGCATGTTCTCGGCGCTCGGGAACATAGGTCCGTGCTACATCTCGGGCTACGAGATGATCGCCCTTGCTCCGGTCGTCAAGGTGGTCTACATACTGGGTATGCTCGCGGGGCGTCTCGAGATCGTCCCGCTCTTGCTCCTGTTCAGCAGGCAGAGCTGGAGGTAGGATGTCATGTACATCATCATTGCGGGAGCGGGCCTCGTGGGCGCCAACCTGGCCGCGCGTCTGGACGAGGCGAGGCATGACGTGGCCATCATCGACCAGTCGCGCGACGTGTGCGAGGAGCTGGCCTCTACGATCGGCGCTCTGGTCGTCCACGGCAACGCAACCGACATCGGCATACTGAAGGAGGCCGGCGTCGAGCGCGCGGACGTGGCCGTTGCGACGATGAGAGTCGACGCCGACAACCTGGCGTTCTCGCTGCTCGCGCGGAGCTTCGACGTACCGCAGGTCGTGGCGCGGATGCGGGACCCGAGGTACGAGGCCGCGTACGTCAAGGCCGGTGTCGCGGCGACGTCCAGGATAGTCGACGTGTTCGTCAATCAGCTGCTTCTCGAGATAGACGAGCCTCACCTGCGGCAGATCGCCACGTTCGGGGCGGGGCAGGCTTCGATTGTTGTGGACACGGTTCCCGACGACGCGTTCGTCTCCGGGAAGACGATCAGCGAGATCGCGAGCGACGCGGCGTTCCCGGCCGAGTGCGTGATCTCTGGCGTGTACCGGCCATCGACCAAGGACTTTTCGATACCGAGGGGACCGACCAAGGTCGAGTCCGGCGACAGGGTCTTCCTGGTGGCGAGGCAGCAGGACCTTCGGAAGGCCTCGAAGTTCCTTCACAGGAAGAAGTGACCGAGCCCTGGTATCCAGAGTACGGAGGGGGCGTGAGGCCAGGAGTGGCCGTGCAGAGTGTTTCCATCATAGTCAACCCGAAGGCCTCTCATGCCGACGTGGACACCGTGCGTCTGCAGGCTGCGCGCTGGCTCGCGGAGGACGGTTTCGAGCTGCGCGTACTGAAGGATGGGGAGCGGGCGTCCGACGCGGCCGGACGCGCGCTTCGCGAGGGGGCCGCGATGGTGGTGGCCGTCGGGGGAGACGGGACGGTCTCTGGGGTGGCGGAAGCCCTGACCGGGACCGGGGTCCCGCTTGCCATCGTTCCCATGGGGTCGGCGAACATGCTGTCGGAGCATCTGGGAGTTCCGAAGTCGCCGGAGAAGGCGATGGAACTTGCGCTGCACGAGCACGAGACGAGGTCGATCGACGCGCTCCGCGTAGACAGGCGGCTCTACTTCCTGAACGCGGGAGCTGGCGTCAGCTCGCACACTATCGACAAGCTGCGCAACGACGACAAGCGGAGATTCGGGCTCATGGCTTACATCATGACCGGGGCCATGAGAACGCTGAGCTTCCCTCCTGTGGAGTTCCGCGTGACAGTCGACGGCACGGTGCACGTGTTCCGGGGTATAGAGGTCTCTCTGGTGAACGCGGGCTTTCACGTGGGGCCCAGTCTTCCGAACATGCCGGACATCCAGCCGGACGACGGAGCTATAGACGTGTTGATCGTGTGGACGCCGACGCCGGCCGGGTACCTCCGGCACCTGCGGGAGGCCCTGACCTCCTGGACTCGCGTCGAGCGCAATGTACGATGGTTGAAAGCTCAGGGTGAGGTGCGCATAGAGGCGAATCGAAACGTCCCCTTCCAGGCCGACGGCGACCTCGTGGGGGAGACTCCCGTGCGTGTACAGGTCGTCCGTTCCGCCGTGAACGTCGTGGTTCCCTCCGCACGTCTGGACGATCGCAGCACTTCCTGAAACTGCCGGTTCACTCTCCGCTGGTGTTGTTGCGGGGGGCGCGCCGCGGTCCCTCTCACCGCACGGATCCTGACTGCAGTGCCCTTCGGTCTGGTGGGTGTCCTCACTTGCTGCAGCAGCCTTCACGATAGTTGATTTATGGTCAGGTAATGAGCAGGACCCAACTTCTTCGGGGATTCGGGCGTCGAAGAAATCTGTTGACGTATCTAGCACGAATCATTATCCTTGCAACCATTGGCATGCGGACTGTCGCTACGCCTATGTTTCAGGTTCCGAATTCATGTGATAGGAGTCCCCCGTGGTGAACCGTGGTTTTGGAATCGGCAGGCTGTTCGGCATCGTCATCCGTGTCGACTGGAGTTGGCTCGTCATCTTCGCGCTGGTCACCTGGAACCTGGGCTCCGCGTTCGGCGCGATTCACCCGCAGTGGGGACGGCCCGTCATCTGGGGAATCGCTGCCGCCGCAGCACTGCTTCTGTTTGCGTCCGTTCTCGCTCACGAGATGGCACACTCGCTGTACGCCCGCTCAAGAGGAATCCCCGTCAAGTCGATCACGCTCTTCCTGTTCGGAGGAGTCTCGAGCATCGAGAAGGAACCGGATTCGCCCGGCGCGGAGTTCATGATGGCGCTACTCGGACCGGTGACGAGCCTCGTGATCGGTTTCGCCATCTTGCTTGTGATC
>CAYNQF010000100.1:0-8686 GCA_964399265.1 uncultured bacterium
CCCACGTTCGCCAGGTTCCGTCTCACGTCGGCCGGCATATCGACGCCGACCGGCGCGGCGCCCGACGGTGAGGTCGAGGACTACGAGGTGTTCATAGAGGGCGAGGAGTGGAAGTGGTTCCAGGCTCCCGACCTCGACGACACGGGCATCGACATCAACGGTACCGAGCCGTACATCCTTGCGGACGACTACCTGTGCACGGCTCCCGGCCGACTCACCGAGATCTACGTCTGGGGGTCGTGGAAGGACGACTACCTGCCCCTCAGCGACTTCCCGTCCGCCGTCGACTTCACACTGAGCATCCACGAGGACATCCCGGCGGACACCCTCACCGGGGAGTACAGCAGACCCGGCGATGTGCTCTGGTTCCGCGACTTCACGCCGGTCGAGTTCACCGTCGAACTGTGGCAGGACCAGCTGGTCGAGGGCTGGATGACACCGCCCGACTCGTATTATATTCCGGGCGACTCCATATGCTGGCTCTACACCTTCATCGTCCCTCAGGAGGAGGCGTTCCATCAGGTCGGTATGCCCGACTCGGCCGTGGTCTACTGGCTCGACGTACAGGCGAGACCCCACGACCCGGGTGCGTTCTGGGGCTGGAAGACGTCTCTCGACCACTGGAACGACGACTCCGTATGGGGCACCGGCCAGGAGCCGTATCCGGGTCCGTGGAGCGAACTCCGCTATCCGCCGGCGCACTCGCTGGCGGGCAATTCGATCGACCTGGCGTTCGGCCTGCGGATGACCTATGGAACGGGGGTGCCTGACGAGATCCAGACGGACAGCTACCGTCTGCGGCAGAACGCGCCCAACCCGTTCAATCCGAAGACGACCATCCGCTACGACGTGCCGCAGGGAGGCGGACACGTCAGGCTCGAGATCGTCGACGTCGCCGGCCGCCTCGTGCGCGTGCTCGTAGACGACGTGCAGAATGAGGGCACCAGGAGCGTCGAGTGGGACGGCCGCGACACTCACGGGAACCAGATGGCCACGGGTGTCTACTTCTACCGTCTGGTTGGCCCGAAGGGAGTCGAGGCCAGCAGGAAGATGCTTCTTCTGAAGTAGGAGAGGGACCGGACAGAGAGAGAAGGGGCGCCCCGTGCACCGGCACGGGGCGCCTCATTGTGAACAGCCGCTCAATTAGAAGAAAGCAGTGGACAAGGCGCCCCAGGGCGCCTTTTTCGCTTGACAGGTGGGACGGGTGGCGGATAGGCTCCCACGTCGTGGGTCGAAGTGGGATGGAGTGGGATGGAATTCGACCCCGCCGCACCTTCATTCAGACAGCAGGAGCAGGTCCGCATGCGCCGTTTCCTCGGCACATATTACCACTCCGTGGACGCCAAGGGAAGGCTCTCGATCCCCTCCAAGTACAGGAAGGACATGGGGGACGCCGTGATCATCACCCGAGGTCACGAGGGGTGCCTCTATGTCTGGCCGGAGGACGAGTGGGAGAAGCAGGCCGAGGACCTGTTGCGTCTGCGTCAGACCGCGAGCGACCCCAGAGACTACATGCGAAACCTCGCCATGAACGCGGACGAAGTGAAGATCGACAGCCACGGTCGAATCGTGCTCACACCGGCTCTCCGTGAGCTGGCCGGGCTCGACCGGGACGTGGTTGTGGGCGGCGTGATCAACCATCTCGAGCTGTGGAGTCCGGACAGGCTGGAGGCCTACTGGAAGGGCCGTGAGAGCACCTTCGAGCAGACCTCCGAGAGGCTGTACCCGACTCATATCAAGGAGCCCGAAGAGGACGGCGGAGAGCAGGGCGGTCGACGCGGTGGGAGCAGGGGCTAGCGAACGATGACGATCCGGGCACAGACAGCGGGCACGACGGCCGTACTGGCGATGGCGGGCAGCATGAGCGCCCGCGACTTCGGCGAGCTGCACCACCAGCTCGTCGGACTCCTCCAGGCGCGCCGCAAGCGGATAGTGCTCGACTTCGAGGGAGTGGAGCACGTGAGCTACAAGCACGCTTCCAGCCTGGCCCGGGAGTTCGATCTGGTCCGCTCGCACAACGGCGACCTCAGGGTCGCGGGAGTGAGCCCCTACGTGAGGGACATTCTGCTCTTCGCGGGGCTCTCCGACGTCCTCGAGCAGCGGGCGCGCGGCAGTCTGTCGTCGACGGGACCGGAGCACGCACACGATCTGCGCGCGAGCTGACCGAACCGGAACCGTCGGCTGTTGGATAGAAACCTCTCGAACGCGTATCTCGACATAGCCGGAATGGCGTCAGGACTATGCACCTGCCGGTAATGGTCAACGAGGTGGTGGCTCACCTCGTGACTCGCACCGATGGCGTCTACGTAGACTGCACCGTTGGCGGGGGAGGACACGCTCGTTCGATCCTCCTGAACGCGCCCGCGGGGCGTCTCGTGGGCATCGACCTCGACAGGTCGGCGCTCGAGGAGGCGAGGACGGCGCTCTCGTCTTTCTCTGGGCGCTGCGAGTTCCTGCACGGCAACTTCGCAGACCTCGCGACACTCCTCGGTGACGCGGGCTTCCGGCAGGTGGACGGTGTGCTGTTCGATCTCGGGTTCTCATCGCTCCAGCTGGACGACGCGGAGCGAGGCATCAGCTACTCAGAGGAAGGCCCGATCGACATGCGGCTGGACCCGGATTCAGGACAGACGGCCAGAGACCTCATCGGGCACTCCAGCGAGCGCGAACTCGCCGACATCATCTACGAGTTCGGCGAGGAGCGGAGGTCGCACCCCATAGCCCGGGCCATCATAGAAGCGAGGGACGAGGGTCGGCTCGATACGACGTCCGATCTCGCCAGGGCCGTTCTCGCCACCAAGCCCGTGCACCGGACTAAGACGTTGTCCCGCGTGTTCCAGGCTCTCCGGATCGCCGTCAATCGCGAACTCACGAACCTGCGGGAGGGGCTCACTGGAGCGGTCGACGTCCTGAGGCCGGGCGGCCGCGTCGTGGTCATCTCGTATCACAGCCTCGAGGACCGCATCGTCAAGCGCTTCTTCCAGACGTGCGCGCATCCCTGCACGTGTCCCCGGGAGCTTCCCGAGTGCGTGTGTGGAGCGGTGGCGACGCTTCGGATCGTCACCAAGCACGTGGTGAGGCCCGACGACGCGGAACTCGTGCAGAACTCGCGCGCGAGGTCGGCGAAGCTGCGCGCGGCGGAGCGACTCGCTTCGGGGGAGCTGCCTTGAACGTGCGACGCGCGGGCAACAGCGTGAGACGTCTCGTCACGTCGGCGCGGCTCAAGGGGGGCTTCGCCCCGTCGCTGCATGCGCGGGGATTGATCATCTGGGCGGCGGCACTGGCCACCGGGATGACGTGCATTTGGGAACACGTGCACTCGACCGAGCTGGCCTCCCAGATCGAGCAGCTGCAGAACCAGAGAGAGAACGTCCTTGCCGAGATCGGCTTCCTGAAGATGGAGTGCGCGGAACTCGGGAGCAGGGAACGGATAGAGGAAGAGGCGGGTGAGCGGCTCGGCATGCGCTACCCCGTCGACGGCGAGGTCGTCTGGCTGAGGCCCGACGGCTGCCGTGTCTGGAAGAAGAACGACTTCGTGGAGGCCGGCAGCAATGACCGGCAGGGCGGATAGAAGAGCGGCGAACATGGCCTGGAGGGTTCGGGCCACGCTGATCGCCGGACTTGCGATCTGGGGCCTTCTGGCTTTGCGCCTCGTGCTCATCCAGGCGGTGCACGCGCCCCGGCTTTCCGGGCTAGCCGAGCGCCAGCACATCGACAGGGTCCAGCTGGCCCCGGATCGCGGAATCATCTACGACCGCAACATGGTCGCGCTGACCGACAACCTGAAGGTCAGGTCGGTCTACGCCTGCCCGAACCAGATCGAGTCGCCGAGGGCCGTGGCTCGCGAACTCGCCCGCGTGCTCGATGGGAGCTACGAGACCTACCTCGCCAAGCTCCTGGAGGAGAAGAGCTTCGTGTGGATCGAGCGTCAGATATCACCGGACGCGGCCGAGAGGCTCGACGCGCTGGGCCTCAAGGGGATCGACTTCCTCAAGGAGAGCAAGAGGATATACCCGAATGCTCACAGGGCGGCTCAAGTGATAGGTCTCACCGACATCGACGGACACGGCATCGGGGGCGTAGAGGCTCAGATGGACTCGTACCTGACGGGCTCCGAGGCCTGCGTCTACTACTACCGCGACAGGAGCGGACACCGCATCGCGGTGCCGGCATGCACGAGGGTCGCGCCCGAGGACGGAGCGAACGTCGTCCTGACGCTCGACCTCGACCTGCAGAGCATCGCCGAGGTCGAACTCGAACGCGCCGTCCGGGAGAACGAGGCCGCGCACGGCATGGTGGTCATGCAGGACCCCTGGACGGGCGAGATCCTGGCGATGGCCAGCTGGCCGACGTTCGACCCGAACTACCCGTCACGCTACTCCGTCGAGAGTCAGAAGAACCGCCCGGTCACCGACCAGTTCGAGCCCGGCTCCACATTCAAGATGGTGACGACCTGCGCCGCGCTCTCAACGGGTGCGGCCGACCTGACAAGCGTCTATTACGCCGGCCGCGGCTCGATGGTCTTCGGGAGCCGCCGGAAGTTCAGGATCAACGACGTCCACCCGTACGGCTGGCTCGACCTCCGGGGCGCGCTCACTCATTCGAGCAACGTCTGCTTCGCGCAGATCGGCGGCTCGGTCGGCGACATCGCGCTCTACTCCTTCGCGCGCGCCTTCGGGTTCGGATGCCCGACCGGCATAGAGCTGCCCGGCGAGGTCCGCGGCGTGCTCCGCGAGCCCGCGGAATGGAGCGGCCGGTCCGCGCAGACGGTGGCGATAGGGCAGGAGGTGGCGGTGACGGCCCTCCAGCTCGTCACGGCCTACAGCGCTGTGGCGAACGGCGGCTACCTGATGGAGCCGCAGATCGTGAAGGCCGTTGTTGCCGAGGACGGAAGGGTCCTGTCGGAGAGCAGGCCCAAGGCCGTCAGGAAGGTGCTCGACCCGGAGACGGCATCGCTGCTGCGCTGGCTTCTCACCTCGGTGACGGAGGAGGGGAGCGGACGCAATGCGCGGTTGGGCGAATTTCTGGTCGCGGGGAAGACGGGGACGGCGCAGAAGACCGCGCCGGGGCACTCGGGATTCGCGCCGGGGAAGTTCGTGTCCTCCTTCGTGGGCATGATACCCGCGGAGGACCCGCAGGTCGTCTGCCTCATCGTCATCGACGAGCCCAAGGGCAGGGGGCTTGGGGGCGCGGTGGCGGCGCCGGTCTTCTCCCGGATCTTCGAGCGGGCGACGAGCGGTCCCTGCAGACATTACGTGGCAGGCGATGGTTCGGAGGAACGACATCTCGCCGCAGCGCGCGACGAGGCGCCCGCCGGTGGCGGCGTCGCGAGCGCGAGCTACCGCCGTCCGAGGGTGAGCGCGCCGCTCTTCGAGAGCGCCTACGCGAGCGCGGGAACGTGGGTGGACACTGTCTCCCCGGCGGGCGCGTGTGAGCGGTCCGCCGCCTCAGAGAAGACGCTGCGCGGCGGCATCGTCTCGCTTCCCGCAGAGGTCTCCGAGACGGTGTCGGTCCCCGACGTCAGGGGCATGAGCATAAGGAACGCGAGGCGCGAGGCTTCGAACCTCGGCCTCGTTCTATCGTTCGACGGGAGCGGACGCGTCAGAACGCAATCCCCCAGGCCCGGCGCCAGCGTGGCGTCGGGGAGCAAGGTGATAGTGAGTTGCAGCCCGTGACGATGCGACCTGACGAACATACCGATGAGCGGGGGGCCGCCCCGTCTCCTCGCGCGCTGAGCGAACTGCTGGCATCGGCGAGGATCGGTCACGGTGCGCTCGAGAGCGACGTAGCCGTGAGGTCCGTCGAGTACGACTCGAGGTGCGTCGAGCAGGGCGCCCTATTCGTGGCCGTTCGTGGTCTCACGGTCGACGGCCACGCCTACGTGGCGGACGCCGTTCAGAGGGGGGCCGCCGCGGCCGTGGTGGAGGAACCCACCGGGTCGGCGATCCCCGAGGTCGTGGTCGATGATTCGCGCACGGCGCTCGGCCTCCTCGCGCATGAGTTCTACGGGAGGCCCTCGGACAGACTGGTCGTGCACGGCATCACCGGGACCAACGGCAAGACGACGACCTCGTATCTCGTCGATTCGATCATGCGCGAGGCCGGAATGACGACCGGAGTCGTCGGCACGCTCGGATACCGCATAGGCGACCGTCACGAGCCCAGCGACCGCACGAGCCCTGAGTCGCTCGATCTGGCCAGGCTGATGGCGTCGATGCTCGAAGACGGCGCGGAGACTCTCACGATGGAGGTCTCCTCGCACGCGCTCTCGCTCGGGAGAGTCGTCGGCGTCCGTTTCGACACGGCCACATTCACGAACCTCTCACGCGACCATCTCGACTTCCACGGGACGCTCGAGGACTACCGCGGGGCCAAGCGCCGGCTGTTCGAGCTCTTGGAGGGTGATCAGGGCAAAGAGGGAGCCGCCGCCGTCGTGAACATAGAGGACGACTTCGGCAAGGAGATCGCGCGAGGCGTCCGCGCCGGTGGGCGCGTCCGACTGCTGACGTACGGCATCGCGGACGGCGACGTGAGGGCCGAGAGCGTGGAGAGCACTCCGACCGGGACGCAGGCCCGCTTCACCACGCCGGACGGCTCGGTCGACGTCGACCTCAGACTGGTCTCGAGCTTCAACGTGATGAACGCCCTGGCCGCCACGGGAGTTGCGATAGCCCGGTCGATACCGCTCGAAGTGATCGCGCGCGGTCTGGCCAGGGTGGAAAGCGTGCCGGGCCGGCTCGAGCTGGTCAATGCCGGGCAGAGGTTCAGCATCGTGGTCGACTACGCGCACACGCCGGACGCGCTCGAGAAGGTGTTGGTCGCGATCGGCAAGCTGCGGCCGGAGAGGATCATCACGGTCTTCGGCTGCGGGGGAGACCGCGACAGGGGCAAGAGGCCGATCATGGGCGAGATCGCCGTGCGCAATTCCGACATGGTCATCGTCACGTCGGACAACCCACGTACTGAGGACCCCGCCTCGATCATCTCGGAGATCGTCGCGGGACCGGGACAGAACGGCTCGGGAGCGCAGGTCGAGATCATCCAGGACAGGCGGGCCGCAATCAGGCGGGCCGTGTCGATCGCGGCCCCCGGCGACGTGGTCCTCATCGCGGGCAAGGGTCACGAGGACTATCAGATAATCGGGAAGACGAAGGTTCACTTCGACGATCGCGAGGAGGCGGCGGACGCGGTCGAGAGGCTCATGATGAGCGATCGCTCCGACTGATCGGGGCGGCACGGACGAGGGCGGCGACCCGCGCGCCGGCATGCAGTGAGCGTAGCGGGGGAGCGCCGGACGGCGAGCTGATGGAGAACGTGACCTTGAGAGAAGTCCTCACCGCGACGGGAGCGACGGGCGAGCAGGTGCCCGACGCCGTCGTTCGCGGCGTCTCCATCGACTCAAGGAGCATCGGGGAAGGCGAACTCTTCTTCGCGCTTCGCGGCGAGCGCTTCGACGGTCACGATTTCGTGCCGGCCGCCTTCGAGAGGGGAGCCGTGGGGGCCGTGGTGGCCGCGGACTCCGGCATCGGCGAGGCGGCGGGCCCGGTCCTTCCCGTCGGCGACACGACCGCCGCGCTTCAGGACCTGGCGTCGTGGTACCGGCGCAGGTTCGACCTTCACGTCGTCGGCATCACCGGGACCAACGGCAAGACGACGACCAAGGACATGACCGCGGCCGTTCTCTCGACGCGCATGCCGACCGCGAAGACCGAGGGCAACCTGAACAACCACATCGGCGTACCGCTCACGATCCTCCGCCTGACGAGCCGCCACAGGGCCGCCGTGGTCGAGATGGGCATGAACCATCCCGGCGAGATCAGGATGCTCACCGCGATCGCACGGCCGACCGTAGGCGTCATCACGAACGTCGCGGAGGGACACCTGGAGAGCATGAGGACTCTGGACGCGGTCGCTGAGGCCAAGGGTGAACTTCTGGACGCGCTGCCGGCCGACGGCGTTGCCGTCCTGAACGCCGACGACGAGCGCGTGATGGAGCAGTCGAGACGAACGAGGGCCAGGGTGAGGACGTTCGGGCTGGGGGACAGCGCGGACGTGAGGGCCTTCCGCGTGGAGGAGAGGCCGCTGGGCCGTGACGGTGGGGGCGGGGTCGCCTTCGAGCTCGCCGGCGACGGCAGGGTGCTCCTTCCTGTGCCCGGCCGCCACAACGTCCGGAACGCGCTGGCCGCGCTGGCGGTCGGGCGCGAACTCGGAGTCGGCTACGAGGAGGGGGCGGAGGGCCTTCGCTCCTTCGAACCGAGCCCGATGAGGATGATGACGGCACGAGTGGGGCGCTGGACCATCCTGAACGACGCCTACAACTCGAACCCCGGCTCGCTGCGGGCGTCGCTCGAGACGCTGGACGCGGTGGCCGGCGGCTCCGTCAGGGTCGCGGCGCTCGGCGACATGCTCGAACTCGGAAGCGACAGTGCGAGTGCTCATCGCGATGCGGGAAGGCGTGCTGCCGCGCTCGGCATAGACCACTTGCTGCTCTACGGCAGCGAGGTGAGGAATCTGCGCGAAGGAGCGCTGGAAGGAGGCATGGCACCCGCGAGGGTGAGGTTGTTCGAGGACAAGGACTCCCTCGTGAGGGCGCTCAGAGAGCTCCCTGTGGAAGAGGTGGTCCTTCTGGTCAAGGGGTCGCGCGGAATGCGCATGGAGGAAGTGGTTGAGTCGCTGGTGAAGGGGG
>CAYNQF010000101.1:0-8685 GCA_964399265.1 uncultured bacterium
TACACATCAAAGAATTCTCGATCGAGGTCAGGGAGACCAAGTTGGGGCCGGAGAAGATCACCAGAGATATCCCCAACGCCAGCGACAACTCCCTGGAACATCTGGACGAAGAGGGCATCATCCGCATCGGCGCGGAGGTCAAGTCGGGATCCATCCTGGTGGGAAAAGTGACGCCGAAGAGCGAGACCGATTCGACCCCGGAGTTCAAGCTGTTGAACTCAATATTCGGCGAGAAAGCCAAGGATGTTCGTGACACAAGCCTGAGGCTGCCCCATGGCATCGAGGGAACTGTCATTGATGTACAAAGGCTGAAACGTTCCGAAGGAGACGAGCTGAACCCTGGAGTGGAGGAGGTGGTAAAGATCCTCATCGCCACCAAGCGGAAGCTTCAGGAGGGAGACAAGATGGCCGGCCGTCATGGGAATAAGGGTGTGATTGCCCGGATTCTTCCGGAAGAGGATATGCCCTACATGGAGGACGGAACGCCTGTGGATCTGGTACTCAATCCTTTGGGGGTACCATCGCGTATGAACCTCGGTCAGATCATGGAAACGGAGCTGGGTTGGGCGGGAGCGAAGCTGGGAGAATGGTATGCCACTCCGGTGTTCGAGTCCGCCTCCAACGACATGATCGAGGAGAAGCTCAAAGCCGCGGAGCTTCCCATCAACTCCAAGGTCGAACTGTTTGATGGTTTAACCGGTGAACGATTCGAGAATCCCGTTACCGTAGGTTATATCTACATGATGAAACTGCATCATCTGGTCGATGATAAGATGCACGCTCGGTCAACGGGTCCATACTCCCTGGTCACTCAGCAGCCCTTGGGAGGAAAAGCCCAATTCGGAGGTCAAAGGCTGGGGGAGATGGAAGTGTGGGCTCTGGAAGCCTATGGGGCGGCCAACACTCTTCAGGAGTTGCTGACCATCAAGTCGGATGACATGTCGGGGCGGGCCAAGATCTACGAGAGCATTGTAAAAAATGAATCATTCACCCAGGCCGGTATTCCGGAATCCTTCAACGTTTTGGTGCAGGAGCTGCGCGGGTTGGCCCTCGACGTATCGATCTATGACAACAAGGGCAAACAAATCGCACTGACGGAGAGGGATGAGGAACTGATCAATCGGCAGGGAAGCCGTTTCTAATTATGACGACGGGGCGAAAGCCCCGGAGGAAGATATCGCAATCTTCCTTGTTCAGCTGTAATCGAAGATTGCGATAGTATTCGAGGGAGGGATACTTTTATGCGAGAAATGCAGGATTTCGATAGTATTATGATCAAGCTGGCCTCTCCGGACCAGATTCGCTCCTGGTCGTACGGCGAGGTGAAGAAGCCGGAAACGATCAACTACAGAACGCTGCGACCTGAAAAAGACGGATTGTTCTGTGAACGGATATTCGGAACCACCAAGGAGTGGGAGTGCTACTGCGGGAAGTTTAAGTCGATTCGCTACAAGGGTGTGATCTGTGACCGCTGTGGAGTCGAAGTAACCCACTTTCGGGTGCGCCGCGAAAGGATGGGCCACATCGAGCTGGCTTCGCCGGTATCTCACATCTGGTACTACCGCTCCGTTCCCTCCCGAATGGGCTTACTCCTTGACCTGGCGATCGTTGCGCTGCGCTCGATCCTGTACTACGAAAAGTACATCGTCATCGATCCCGGTGATACCGATCTGAAGAAGATGCAGCTGCTGTCCGAAGAGGAGTTCCTCGAGAGCCAGGAGCGATACGGAATGGCCTTCACCGCCGGAATCGGGGCCGAGGCGATCCGTACGCTGCTGGAGAATCTAGATCTGGACGCACTATCCGCCGAACTTCGGGTGAAGATGCAGGATAAGGGTCGAAAGAGCGACAAACGCCTTCTCAAGCGCATCGAGATCGTCGAACAGTTCCGCGATTCGGGGAATCGTCCGGAGTGGATGATTCTGGACGTCATCCCGGTGATCCCACCGGAACTTCGGCCGATGGTACAGCTGGACGGCGGGCGCTTCGCCACCTCGGATCTGAACGACCTGTATCGGCGGGTGATCAACCGGAACAACCGGTTGAAAAAGCTTATCGAGCTGAACGCCCCCGAGGTGATCATTCGCAACGAGAAGAGGATGCTCCAGCAGGCGGTCGACGCGCTCTTTGACAACGGAAGAGGCTCGCGCGCGGTGCGCGGCCGCGGCCGCAGGATCCTGAAGTCGCTGTCCCATCTTCTCAAGGGGAAGAAGGGCCGGTTCCGTCAGAACCTGCTCGGCAAGCGCGTCGATTACTCCGGCCGCTCGGTCATCGTGGTCGGCCCGGAGCTCAGGCTGCACCAGTGCGGCATTCCGAAGACGATGGCGCTGGAGCTGTTCAGCCCGTTCATCGTGCGGAGGCTGCAGGAGCTTGGGCACGCACAGACGGTCAAGGCCGCCAAGAACATGATCGACAGGCAGAGCCCCGAGGTCTGGGACGCTCTCGAGGACGTCATCGGCGACCATCCGGTCTTCCTGAACCGCGCCCCGACGCTCCACAGGCTGGGCATTCAGGCGTTCGAGCCCATCCTCGTGGAGGGCAAGGCCATCAGGATCCACCCGCTCGTCTGCTCGGCCTTCAACGCCGACTTCGACGGCGACCAGATGGCCGTTCACGTTCCGCTGTCGTTCGAGGCGCAGGTCGAGAGCCGCGTGCTCATGCTCTCGGTGAACAACATCCTGCTGCCCGCGAACGGCCGGCCCGTGGCCAGCCCGTCGCAGGATATCGTTCTCGGCTGCTACTACCTGACGAAGTCGGTCGTGGGCGAGCCGGACGAGAGGAAGATGAGGGCCTTCGTCGACGCGGATGAGGTCATCTTCGCACTCGACAACCACAAGGTCGACCTCCACGAGTGGATCAAGGTGAGAGTGGGCGGCAAGACCAGGGTCACGACCCCGGGCCGCGTGTTGTTCAACCAGATGATCCCTGAGGAACTCGGGTTCGTGAACCGGGTGCTCGACGGGGCGAAGCTCAAGGACCTGGTCGGCGAGTGTCACAGGCTCCTGGGGCAGGAGAAGACGGCCGAGGTGCTGGACAGCCTGAAGTCGAACGGCTTCCACTACGCGACGCTGGCCGGCATCACGATCGGCATCGACGACGTGCTGGTGCCGGACGAGAAGAAGGACATCCTCACGAAGGCCGACGCCGAGGTCGACAGGATCTACAAGTACTACAGAAGCGGCGTCATCACGGACACCGAGCGCTACAACCGCGTGGTCGACACGTGGACGCACGCGGCCGGCGACGTCGCGGACGCGATGGCCAAGGCGATGGAGGAGTCGGCGGGCGGCTTCAACCCGATCCATATGATGGCCGACTCGGGCGCTCGAGGCTCGAAGGACCAGATCAGGCAGCTGGCCGGCATGCGCGGTCTGATGGCCAAGCCGCAGAAGAAGCTCACCGGTCAGATGGGTGAGATCATCGAGTCGCCGATCAAGTCGAACTTCAGAGAGGGCCTCACCGCTCTCGAGTACTTCATCTCGACGCACGGCGCGAGGAAGGGTCTGGCTGACACCGCCCTCAAGACGGCCGACGCCGGATACCTGACCCGCAGGCTCGTCGACGTGGCTCAGGAGGTGGTCATCTCCGAGCACGACTGCGGGACGTCGCGCGGCATCGTGACGACCGCCCTGATCGAGGCCGGCAAGATCGTCGAGCCTCTGCACGAGCGCGTGCTCGGCAGGGTTGCAGCGGAGGACGTCATCGACCCGACCACGGGAGACGTGCTCATCAAGCGCAACCAGCTGATCGACGAAGAGGCCACCGAGAAGCTGCGCAACATGAACATCGAACAGGTTTCTATCCGTTCCGTACTGACCTGCGAGGCGCGTCACGCGGTCTGCGCGATGTGCTACGGCCGCAACCTGGCGACCGGCCGGTTCGTCGAGATCGGCGAGGTCGTCGGCATCGTGGCCGCGCAGTCGATCGGCGAGCCCGGCACGCAGCTGACGCTCCGGACGTTCCACATCGGAGGCACGGCAGGGCGCATCGCCGAGGTCTCCAGGCGCGAGGCACTGATCGCCGGTGCCGTCGAGTTCAAGTTCGACAAGGAAGACGGCGTTCGGACGAACTCGGAGGGTCAGCAGATCGTCGTCGCGAGAAACGCCCGCATAGCGAAGATGGGCGACGACGGCAGGGAGCGTCAGTACAACGTACCGTACGGCGCGGTTCTGCACGTCGAGGACGGCGAGAGGGTCGATGAGGGACAGGTCCTGTTCGAGTGGGATCCGTACAACGACCCGATCATCGCGCGGACGGGCGGCAAGGTCCGGCTCGACCAGGTCATCGACGGTCGCACGATCGACCGCGTTGCCGACGAGTCGACCGGCCACCGCGAGCGCGTGGTCATCGAGGACCCGGACAAGGAACTGCACCCGTCCATTGTCCTCGAGTCGAAGTCGGGGAAGAGCCTGGGCGAGTACATCCTCCCGACCGGCGCGCAGCTGCTCGTCGAGAACGGAGAGGAGGTCGCCCCGGGAACGCTCCTCGGCAAGATCCAGAGGGAGTTCGGCAAGACCCGCGACATCACCGGCGGACTGCCCAGGGTCGAGGAGCTGTTCGAGGCGCGCCCGCCGAAGAACCCGGCGACGATCAGCGAGATCGACGGCGTGGTGAGGTTCGGAGAGGTCAAGAAGGGCCTCCGCGAGATCATGGTTCAGGGCGAGGACATTGAGAAGCTCTACAAGCTCCCGCACGGCACCCACCTCAGGGTGCACGACGGCGAGGCCGTCCACGCCGGAGACCGTCTGTCGGAGGGGCCGGTCGATCCCCACGACATTCTCGCGATCAAGGGCGAGAAGGCGGTCGAGGGATATCTCCTGAACGAGATCCAGGAGGTCTACCGTCTGCAGGGCGTCAAGATCAACGACAAGCACATCGAGATGATCGTCCGGCAGATGCTCCAGCGCGTCAAGGTGCTCGACCCGGGCGACACGAAGTTCCTCGAGGGCCAGGTCGTCGCCAGGACGGAGTTCGAGGCCGAGAACAGACGCATCGCCGAGGAGAACAAGAAGCTCAAGAAAGCGGAGCAGCTCCAGTCGGGTCAGCACGAGGCGCTCCTGCTGGGCATCACCAAGGCGGCACTGACGACCGACAGCTTCATTTCGGCCGCATCATTCCAGGAGACGACTCGCGTTCTCATGATGGCGGCAACGAGAGGCGACACCGACACGTTGCGCGGCCTGAAGGAGAACGTGATCATCGGCAGGCGCATACCCGCCGGAACCGGTCTCGAGGAGTACGAGCACATTCATTTGATCAAGCCGGAGGAGCCGGAGCCGCGCGTTGTCGAGCGGCCCGACGAGGCTCCGGAGAAGGACGTGGGCACGCTGACCTCGGCTGCCGGCTAGAGGGCGGACGGGCGGCGAAGCCGGACGAGGAACGACCAGGGTCACAAGAGACAACACGCAGCGGAAGCACAGGAGGACGGATTGCCGACGATCAACCAGCTCATTCGTCGTGGCAGGAGTGAGAAGACCAAGAAGAAGCCCGCGCGGGCTCTCGAGGGTCACCCCCAGCGCAGAGGCATCTGCACCAGGGTGTACACGACGACGCCGAAGAAGCCGAACTCGGCGCTTCGGAAGGTGGCGAGGGTAAGGCTCATGAAGGGCGACTCCGTCACCGCCTACATCCCGGGCGAGGGACACAATCTCCAGGAGCACTCTGTCGTGCTCATCAGGGGTGGCAGGGTGAAGGATCTGCCGGGCGTTCGCTATCACGTCATCCGCGGGCCGATGGACGCCGCGGGCGTCGACGGGAGAATGCAGTCCCGGTCGAAGTACGGCACGAAGCGGCCGAAGTAGCGCAGGGAAGCCCCGGAGCGGCCGACGCAGCCACCGGGCACTCGAACGACAGCAACTGCCGGAGGAAGGACCAGGATGCCGAGAAGGCGCGAAGTTCCCAAGAGAAAGAGGGCGGCCGACCCGAAGTACGGGAGCACGCTCGTGACGCGCTTCGTGAACTGCCTCATGAAGGGCGGCAAGAAGAGTACGGCGGAGGCCATCGTATACGACGCGATGGACATCATTGCCGACCGCAGCAAAGAAGACGCGCTGGGTGTCTTCGAGAAGGCCATCAACAACGTGAAGCCCATGCTTGAGGTCAAGTCGCGCAGGGTGGGCGGCAGCACGTACCAGGTGCCGATCGAGGTCCGTCCGGAGCGGCGCACAGCGCTCGCGTTCAGGTGGATCATCACGTTCGCGAGACAGCGCTCCGAGCACACCATGGCCGAGAAGCTGGCCGGCGAGCTTCTTGCCGCGTACAAGAAGGAAGGCGCGGCGATGAAGAAGCGCGACGATACGCACAGAATGGCGGAGGCCAACAAGGCTCTCGCGCACTACAGATTCTAGACGGGTCTGATCGGGGGAGCATTGCAGCACACGCCGAGCACAACGCTACAGGGCCCCGAGATCGGGCGGCTTCGGTGCGCGGCGACGAAGGTCGTAGAGGCACGCGGCGATTCACGGAAGGGCAGGATGGCAGCCGAGCGGGGACTCGAGAGAGTCAGGAACATAGGCATCATGGCTCACATCGATGCCGGCAAGACCACGCTCACTGAGCGCATCCTGTTCTACACGGGTCGCGTACGGCGAATGGGCGAGGTGCACGACGGCGCGGCCGTGATGGACTGGATGACGCAGGAGAAGGAGCGCGGCATCACCATCACGTCGGCGGCGACCACGACCCATTGGCTCGACCACAGGGTCAACATCATCGACACACCGGGACACGTCGACTTCACGATGGAGGTCGAGAGGTCGCTCCGGGTGCTCGACGGCGCCGTGGCTGTGTTCTGTGGGGTCGCGGGGGTGGAGGCGCAGTCGGAGACGGTCTGGAAGCAGGCGGACAAGTACCACATCCCGAGGATCGCGTTCATCAACAAGATGGACCGGGTCGGGGCCGACTTCGGGAACGCGGTGTCGATGATCGTCAGCAGGTTGGGAGCGTTCCCGGTCCCGGTCCAGATGCCGATCGGGGCGGGCGAGTCGTTCAGCGGCGTCATCGACCTGGTCACGATGAAGGCGGTGACGTTCGATCCCGAGTCCCTGGGCGCGAAGTTCACTCTCACCGAAATCCCGGAGGGGATGTTCGAGGAGGCCGAGGAGCAGCGCGCGAGCATGATAGAGCACGTCGTCGAGTCGGACGACGCGCTCGCGGAGAAGTACGTGCACGGGGAGGAGCTCACGGAGGACGAGATCCGTCTCGCCATCCGCAAGGCCACGATCCAGGCGCGCGTCGTGCCGGTGCTGGCGGGCTCTGCCCTCCGGAACATCGGTGTGCAGGGCGTTCTGGACGCGGTAGTGATGTACCTTCCGTCCCCGAACGACGTGCCCCCGGTGATGGGCCTGAACCCGTACACCGAGAAGGAGGAGACGCGGGAGGCGGACGTCAACGCCCCGTTCTCGGCGCTGGCGTTCAAGATCGCCGCCGACTCCTACGTTGGCAGGCTCACGTACATCCGCGTCTACTCGGGCAAGATAGAGAAGGGCAAGCAGCTCCTGAACCCCAGAACCGAGAAGAAGGAGCGCATCGGCAGGATCCTCCTCATGCACGCCAACAAGCAGGAGGACCTCGACGAGGCGTCGGCGGGCGAGATCGTGGCCGTGGTCGGGCCGCGCGCGACGGGGACCGGCGACACGCTGTGCGACCCCAAGCACCCGATCACGCTCGAGTCCATGCTATTCCCGGCTCCGGTCGTCTCGATCGCGATCGAGCCCAAGACGAAGGCCGACGAGGAGAAGCTCTCGGACACGCTCGCGAAGCTGTCCGAGGAGGACCCGACCTTCGTGACTCGCACGGACGACGAGACCGGCCAGACGATCATCTCCGGGATGGGTGAGCTTCACCTCGACGTTCTCATCACGAGAATGGTGCGGGACTTCGGGGTGAGGGCGAACGTCGGCAAGCCGATGGTCGCCTACAGGGAGACCGTGACGGCCCCGGCCGAGGCGCAGGGGCAGTACATCAGGCAGTCGGGCGGCAAGGGGCAGTACGGCGACGTACGGCTCCGCATCGAGCCGCTCTCCTCGGGCGCCGGTGTGGAGGTTCTGGACGAGGTGCGGGACGGCGAGGTACCGAGGGAGTTCGTGGCGGCCGCCAAGGCCGGCGTCGAGAGCGCTCTTGAGAACGGCATCCTGGCAGGGTATCCGGTCATAGACGTCAAGGTCACCCTGCTGGGCGGGAGCTTCCACGATGTCGATTCGTCCGACATGGCCTTCAGGGCCGCCGGTTCGATCGGCGTGCGGGAGGCCGCGAAGAAGGCACATCCGATACTGCTCGAGCCGGTGCTCAAGGTCGAGGTGGTAGTTCCGGAGCAGTACGTGGGCGAGGTCCTGGCCGACCTCTCGGCGCGCGGAGGTCGCATAGAGTCAACGCACCTCCGGTCGGACGCGAGGGTCGTGGAGGCCACGGTCCCGCTGGGCAAGACGTTCGGATACGCTACCACGCTCCGCTCGCTGACGCAGGGAAGAGGACTCTACACGACTCAGTTCTCGCACTATGCGGAAGTCCCGCACGATGAACAGCAGAGGATTCTGGCGAGCTGGGGCTGGATCTAGATAGACCGCGGCGGGTTGCTGCCGCGGACCGATAATACGAAACGAAAGAGTAATGCACGGACTCAGGGGGTTGCGAGAGATGGCGAAGGAGAAGTTCGAGAGGAAGAAGCCTCACGTCAACGTCGGTACG
>CAYNQF010000102.1:0-8643 GCA_964399265.1 uncultured bacterium
CTCCTGACGAACGCGCCGCCCTTTCCCGGCTTGACGTGCAGGAACTCGACTATCATGTAGAGCTTGCCGTCGCGGCGAAGGACCATCCCGTTGTAGAAGTCGTTGCTTGTCGCCATGTTTCCCTCGGTTAGTACCCGTTGCAGCTGCTCCTACCGCGAATCTATAGCATACAGCCCGCTCGTGCCCGCGTCAACCAGGTAGTGACCGTCCGCTCAGGCTTGCGGTGTACCCTCCTCAAGCCAGCGAGGCCATCTCCCTACGGTACCTCTCCAGCCTGGCTGCGGCCTCCCGGTCATCGGGGTCTCGACGCAGTATCGCTTCGCAGACCTCTATCGCTCTGTCGGTAGCGCCCTGCCTGGCGTAGATCTCGGCGAGCGTCAGCGTCGCTATGGCGTCCGGCGGGGCGTCCCTCGGCCCGGCCGGCGTTGCGAAGAGGTCCGACAGATGCTCGAGTTCTGACGACAGCGAGCCGTGATCGAGATTGAGCGGCTCCGGTTCGCCGGCATGTGATTCGACCGCGGGCTTCGGCTCCGCGCCCTGCTCGCCGCAGGCCGCGAGGCTGGCTGCCGCCTCCTGGTTCGAGGGGTCGCGCTCGAGCACGCGGCCATACTGCTCGCGTGCGGCACCCTGGTCGCCCGAGTCCATGAGCGTCCGGGCCAGGACGAGCCGCATCCCGTGGTGCTCCGGGAAGGCTTCGAGCCCGGTTCCGGCGACCCTCCGCGCGTCTTCGAGGCGCCCCGCGAGCCTGTAGGCCTCAGCGAGCGGCGCGAAGGCGCGCGGCGAGGCGGCGGAGTCGCATTCGGCCTCGAGCGCTCGCAGCGTGTCTTCGGGAACGTCCAGGGGTTCCAGCATACGCCTAGGTCCTCGCGGCCTTGACGAACAGTCTGGCCTGTGCCTGCCCGGCCGCATCGGGGCGACTGGACGCTATCAAAGGGGTGCCACGGCTGTCAAGCGCCGTGTGTGGCCCCCTGGCGGGCCGCACACGGCCTTGCCGCTAGCCTGCGGGGCGGAATGTGTTGAGCGCAGCATCGAGGTTGCGCATGAGCGCAACCTTGTCGAGGCCTGGTGCGAAGAGCGCCGCGTCCACGAGGTACACCCTGTTCTGCGACGGTACGAAGAAGCAGTACGACCTGAACGGGCCGCCACCGACGAGCGCGCGGTTGCCCCACCATCCGGAGACGCGCAACGCCTGGTAGCCCGCGAAATCGACCGTCTCGACAGTGAAGTCGCGCTGCCACTCGATCTCGTCACCGTCGAAGTGGAGCGAACCCATCTCGTTCCGCTTGGTCACTACGAACTCCTCGGTGACCTCAGACGCCTCTCCCTCCTGCCAGTAGACGAACAGCGTCCGGTCGGGCTGGACGCGGCGGAAGAAGACCAGACCCTCCCCCTCGTCGCCCGGGAACAGATCGTACCCGGAGGGCGGACAGAGCGACCAGCCGAACCGCGTGTTCATGTCCTCGATGGCGCCCGTGCCCTCGACCTGATCGCGCAGGCTTCTCGCGAGCCTCTCGGTAGATGCCTTGTCGAAGGCGTCCTTGAGGTTGAACGCGTTGTCGGAGATGTAGGCCGTTAGCGCTTCAGGTGTGTCGGCCATAACGGCCATCACCACCTGGCCTTTGGCCCATATGTCTTCGACCAGCCTTGAGCCCGCGGGGTCACCAGGCGACATCTCCCCGATTCGCGACCTCACGATCCTCGACATCTCCGGGTCGTCCCAGGTCCCGATGAGCACGATGTGCCTACGGCTGGCCATCTCGTCCAGCCTGTCGGTTCCGACCACCGTGGTCTTGAAGTCGGGCTCGCCGACCAACCACGAACTTTCCATCGTGAGGACGTCGTCGAACGCCGTGACCGCGTCGTTCGCTCCCGTCCCTCCGATGATGACGACGTCGTCGCTCTCACCCACGGCCGCCACCATCGGGCCGGAGCAGGAGAGCGACAGCAGGGCGGCCGCGCACGCGACCGTTCCGATGATGCGCTTCATCATCATTGAGACCTCCAGAGGCCAAGGTCCTCCCAGCTCATGATCCTCACGCCGGCTGGGACCTCGAAGCCGAACTCGTTCCTGTCAACGTGTCCCGTCAACTTCGCGGAGCTGTACTCCAGATCGAACGTCATCGCCTCCCTTCCGCCGCGCACCAGCGTCGCGCTGACGGTCTTGGGGAACCATCTGAAGGGTTTCCAGCCGTGCCCTCGGTATTTCAGCGTGAGCGTGTTCTCTCCGTCGCGTATGGTCAGCGACCTCAGTCGCGGCGGTTCTTCGACGAACTCGGCCGCAACGTTCACGGCGTGGTATCTGCCCTCCAGGTGGAGCACGTCCCCCTCGGTGACGACCGTCACGTCCTTGAGTTCCTCGAGAGCGCGCCGGTCGATTGCGCCCAGGGCGGCGGAGGCGATGTCGAAGCCCGTCAGAGAACCGTCAGCGCGCGACACACAGCCGCGCACCTCGATGGAGCGTGCCGGGAAGTACGTCCTCGCGCACTGGTCGCTCCACAGCATGAGAGCGGTCAGCGTGCTCGACAATGATCCTACTTCCGGTCTGAGGTCGGCCCTCAACCAGTCGGGCTCGTCGTAGACGATCGCGAACGAGAAGAACACCTTGCGTCCGGCGACCTTCGCGGAGCCGCTCCCGGAAGCCCTCAGGGCCTGCAGCGCGTCCGTCTCTACGGTGAGATGCTCCGCCAGAGCGCGTATCTCGTCGGTTCCGAGAGGCGGCGCGGGCGGGGGCGAGACCGCGCATCCGGCCATCGTGATCGCGAACGCCGCGACCAGTGTGAGGCCACATTGCCTCCTCGCCTCCGAGCCGAATCGCACGCGATTCGCCCGCGTGCGCCGCTGCATTGCGCTCATTCGTGACCTCCGCCGCCCCTCGTGCGATCCAGCTCCGCGCGCACGCGCTCGACCTTGGCGGAAGGTCCGTTCTCCGGGTCGAGCGACAGTGCCTGCTGCCAGGCCACCACTGCGTCCTCGGGACGTCCGACCGCTTCGAGCGCATCGCCCAGGTGCTCGAGTATGACGGCGTCCATTCCGCCCTGGGCGACCGCCTCAGTGAGTTCGCCGACCGCGTCCTCGAACCTGCCGGCCCGGTAGTAGGCCCAGCCAAGCGTGTCGAGCACGATGCCGCTATCCGGTTCCAGCTCGACGGCCCGCTCGGCCAGGTCGATGGCCCTCTCGATGTCCCTGTTGTTGTCCGCGAGCGTGTAAGCGATGAAGTTGAGCGCCTGTACCGAGTCCGGCTCGAGAGCGAGGACGCGCTCGTACGTCTCGACGGCCGAGTCGACGTCGCCCTCGTCTAGCTGTATCGAACCCAGGACCTTCAGGATGTCCGGCGATTCCCCGAAGCGGTCAAGGCCGCCGGCCGCCACCTGGAGAGCACGGTCGACGCGGCCGAGCCGGCCATAGGCGCGGGCGAGCGCCGCCACGTGTCTCGGGCCGGCGCCCGGAGTGTCGAGGAACGACTCCAGCATCGCGGCCGCCTCTTCATCCCTTCCCTCGGAGGCGAGCACGGTCGTGCAGAGTTCCACGACCACCCCGTTCTGCGGGTCGAGCCTGTTGGCTCGCCTGAGCTCATCCACGGCCTCGTCCACGCGTCCCAAGTCCAGGAGGGCGCCGGCGTGGGCGTAGGCGATCCTGGGGGACAACGAGTCCCGCTCCGCCCTGGCGGCGAGAACCTCCAGAGCATCGGCCGAGCGGTGTTGCGCGGCCAGGGACTCCCCGAGCAGCATCACGAGTTCGACGGGCGCTCCCGGGGCCTCCGCCGGTCCGCGCAGGAGTGCCTCCGTCTCCTCGAACCTGTCGTTGGACAGCAGCACCGCCGCATAGAGAGCCAGCGTCTCCCTGCTGTCGGGGCAACGCTCCAGGGCGTTCTTTGCGGACGCCTCCGCGTCGTCGAGCCGCCCCTGCGTGAACAGCACTCGGGCCACGGCGGTCTGGATCGCGCACTCCCCCGGCTGCAGGGAAGCGGCCCTCCTGTACTGCACCAGGGCCTCCGGGAAGGCTCCCTGAAGCTCCATCAGTCTTCCCACGCTGTATCGCAGATATGCTTCCGCGGCCACGCCGACCCTGCGCCCCAGTGACACTTCGTCGGTAGCCGCGCACGCTGCGAACGAGAGCAGCAGGAGCGCGATCAGCGCGGCGCCGGCAGTTGCGGTTGTGCGGTGTCTCATTGTCTGGCCGTCCCGTCCGGGTGAACGTCGTCCGGTCGGCTCGGGGGCCGTCCGGTCGGGAGTCAGTCTAGCACGGGGACGGCACCTCAACAAGCTTCCGCACATTTGCCCGGGGCCTCCCGATGTGTTAACGTGAATGATGTATGCGGCCAGGTCGTCCAAGCATATGCGAAGCGGCACGGTGTACGTGCCTCGCAAACATGAGCCGCAGGGAGAGCGACTATGAGGCGTTTCCAGCTGATCGCGGGCGTGCTGCTCCTGCTGGCCGTACTGATGGCGAGCGGATGCTACACGGTGTTGCGGCATCCAACGGGCAGCGACATCGTGGGCAGTCAGTCCTACGGGAAGAGCTGCTCAGACTGCCACGCCGACGCCCAGTTCTATCACCCCTACTACAGGTACGGTACCTCGTACCATCGTTGGAACGACTACTACGGGTCTCCGTGGTGGTACAACGACTACTGGTGGTGGGGACACAACGATGGCTACCACGACAACGAAGGGAATCCGCCGAGCGACGTTGAGACCGGCGAGCGACATCTCTGGAGCTCAGGTGGCTGGGCCTCCGGCGGCTGGGGTTTCACGAAGCCGAGCGGAACGTCGACGCCGTCGACGCCCTCGCGTCCCAAGGAACAGAAGGCGGACGACAGCAAGCAGTCCGGCTCGGATGATTCCAAGGACTCGACGGACACCAAGAAGTCCGACGAGACACCGAGTCTCTGGAAGAACAAGGACAAGAAGAAGGGGTTCTAGGGAGGAGCACCGGATGACAGGCGAACGCAAGCTTCACGCTGCAACCATCGCCGCGGCCTGCGTGGTACTCCTCGCGCTCGGCGCGGGAGGGGCCCGCGCGGACTCCGGGTTCGTCTCGCCCCGCGAGGAGATACCTCTGACGTACCCGCTGACGACGGGAGCGAGGTCGCTGGGCATGGGCGGTGTCGGCGTGGCCGTCGTGGATGACGCGACTGCCGTGACGATGAACCCCGCCGGCCTGGCCCGACTCATGCGGATCGAGGTATCGGGATCGTTCACGAGGAGGTCGAGCGACGTAGACGGCGAGATGTCGGGAAGCGACTACAAGACGTCGTTCTCTCACACGGACCTGTCGGCCGCTCGGGCGGCGTATCCCATCCCCACGTTTCGGGGAAGCCTCGTCATGGGCCTCGCCGTCGAGCGGGTGTACGATTTTGCCAACGACCGCCTCGCCGCCTACGATGGGCCGATCACGTGGACTGAGCCCGGCGACACGGAGGAGACGACCGGAGACTGGTCGCAGACGGAGGACTACATAGCCGACGGCAGCATCTACTCGTGGTCGGCTGGAGCGGGAGTCGACGTCTCTCCGAACCTGGCGCTGGGCGCGGCCCTCTCCTACTACACCGGGGACTACGCGTACACGTTCAGGTGGAATCTCGAGGATTCGAACTCGCTCTCGGACGCGTACGCCGAGGTTCACCAGCTCGAGCAGTACGACACCAACGTTTCCGGCATCAGGGCCACCCTGGGGTCTGCGTTCTACCTGAATGACAGGGTCTCGCTGGGGCTGGCCGTCGACACGCCGCTCACGCTCACGTTCACGGGTACGGGCCGCAGCTACCAGGAGACCGTCGGGGACTCCCCGGAGTTCGACGAGGTGTACGACACGACGGCCGACTTCGAGGAAAAGGTGGAACTGCCGTTCTCGTTCCGGGCCGGCGCGGCCTACTCACCTGTCGACTTCGTGTTGATCGGGGCGGACGTCAGCTACACCGACTGGTCCGAGATGTCCTACGAGGGGCCGCTGGCCGACACCGTCTACGACCAGGGCGTCCTCACCAGGCAGTCCATCTATCGCGAGACATTCGACTATGCGATGGGCGTCGAGGTGATCGTGCCCGGCTGGCCCCTCCGCCTGAGGGGCGGGTACGCCTCGCGTCCGCTGGCCTACAAGGGGCTCGACGTCGTCACAGACCGTTCCTGTTTCACCTTGGGCGCTGGAGTGCTCGTGGACACGGTTCTCGCTCTTGACCTGGCGTGGATGCGGTCCACCTACGAGAGGGCGGACGAGGAGTACGCGTTCACGGAGAACGTCACCGACCAGGCGCTGGTGCTCGAGGCGACCTACCACTTCTGACCGGACCGGTCGGCGTGTGGCACGGGCCACACATCACAATGGAGAGGCCCCCCGCGGAAACCGCGGGGGGCCTCGTCTCATCTTCGGACCGGGTCAGGAGGTGAAGTGCTGGTCCACGTAGTCCTCAAGCGTCTCCTTCGTGGCCGCGTCCAGCCCGGTGAAGAAACAGGCTATGCGATAGCCGCCCTGTGTGTTCCCATCGGGCTGGCAGCGCACTACGACCGCCTGGGTCTTCACGACCTCGTTCTTCACCTGGCCTTTTCTGTCTTTCAGAGGCAGCACCATCGTGAGCTGCAGCTTCGTCAGAGGGGCGATGAAGTGGCCGACGTGGCAGTACACGCCCTCGGCCCCGACGTTGATGCTCTCCGTGGTCAGCGACTCTACCGGAAAGCCCTCCTCAGTACCAGACAACTGCAGCGCCACCTGAGCATCGACACGTGCCGACTGGCGTCGCTCTCGCCCACCCCAATCCTGAGGCTTCTTGTCTGTCATCGAACCTCCGCTCGATCGCGCGGCTACGCCCTGTCACGCCGCCGACAGCAACCGTCCGGCCGACGTGACGAACTGCGTACCGCCCAGGTGATGCAGCGTGTGGTACGGCTCGACGAGCCTGAGGTGGCCGTTGAAGGCCTCCTCCTCCACGCGGGCGCTGACCGCTTCGCCGACGAACAACGTGTGATCTCCCTCGGTCGGCGAATCCGTGATGCTGCACTCGATGTGAGCGAAGCACTCCGCTATGAGGGGCGCCCCGACCGACGAGGCGTCCTCGCTCGCGAGTCCGGCCGCCTCGAACTTGTCTCCGTCGCGGCCGGAATGCGTCCCGCAGTACCAGACCGCGGGCAGCAGAACCGACCCGGGTATGTTCACCACGAACTCCCCGGATCGCTCGATGATCTGGTGCGAAAACCGTGCCGGAGCCACCGCTATGGCTATCATGGGGGGATCTATGCTCACGGGGGTGGCCCATGCCAATGTAACAATGTTGCGTACTTCCTCGTGGCAGCACGACGCGAGGACCGTGGGCCCGTGGTTGATGAGCCTCGCGATCCTCGCAACGTCGAGCGGCACCTTGGCCATAGGGCCCGCACCCTTCTAGCGTGTCTTCTTCTTGTGGCGGTCCTTCCTCCGGCGCTTCTTCAGCTTGTGCTTCGCCATCTTCTTTCTGCGCTTCTTCTTCAGGCTAGCCATGATCCTCCCTACAGGTCCGTCTCCGTGGTCGGTGCCGTCGGCGCCGCGTCCTGCGGCTGACCCGGCCCCGTCCAGTTGACCCTCTCCTTCAGGAACTTGCTGGGCTTGAACACCGGAACCATCTTCTCCGGCACGGTCACCTTCTGGGACCGGTCTCGCGGATTGTACTTCATGCTTGCCTTCCGCCGCTTGACCTTGAAGGTCCCGAACTCACGTATCTCTATGTGCTTGTGCTGCGCGAGTGCGTCCTTGATGGACTCGAGCAGCTCCTCCACGACCAGGGCGACGTCGCGCTTGGTCAGGTCCGTTCTGGCGGCCACGCGATCCACAAGATCCGCTTTGGTCATGGGTATGAACCTCCGTCGTGCATTATGCCAACGCCCCTACCCAGACGTATCCGCACTGCCGTCACGTCTCCGCAGGGCATCCTCGATCCGGACGTTCGTCTCCTGCAAATCGTAGCAGGGGCGGTGTGTGCTGTCAAATGCTTTTGCGAAGGTCACTTGGCGGGATTGTAGAGGAAGAGCGCGCCAGTGGAGGCGGCCTCCGGCTGCAGGACCCTTGATGCCGCGCTCGACAGCAGGTCGAACAGCGTCAACCTTCGCGCCTTGACGGGTTCCTGGACCCGCGGCTTGCCCGCGATGCCCGCCATCCGGCCCGCGGTCGCCACGGCGTCCTCTAGCGTTCCCAGACCATCCACGAGCCCCGCATCGAGCGCCTGGCGTCCGGAGAAGATCCTGCCGTCGGCGAGTGCCGCCACGGACTCGGTGGACATGCCGCGCCCTGAGGCGACGGCTTCGATGAACTGACTGTGGATATCGTCTATGGTTGCCTGAAGGAGCGCCCTCTCCTCCTCCGTCATGGGACGGCTCCACGACCCGGTGTCCTTGAACTTGCCGCTCTTGATGACCTCGAAGTCGATCCCGATCTTCCCGAACAGCTCCTCCAGGTTGCTGAAGGACATGATGACGCCGATGCTGCCGGTGAGCGTTCCGGGGTTGGCTATGATGCTGTCGGCGGGGCACGATATGTAGTAGCCGCCGGAAGCGGCGACCGCGCCCATCGAGACGACGATCGGCATCCCGGACTCCTTGACCGTCATGAGGTAGTCGTGGATCTCCTGCGACGCGGCGACTCCCCCGCCGGGGCTTTCCACCCTGAGAACGAGCGCCT
>CAYNQF010000103.1:0-8485 GCA_964399265.1 uncultured bacterium
GAGCCCATGGCCTGTCCGCTGTCGACGAAGGCACCTGTCCCGTCGTTGAGCCACACCTTGTTCGGGACAGCCCAGTTGGCGGCGAACGCGTCCAGGTCGCCGTCGCCGTCCACGTCGGCCAGGGCGCAGCCGCCCGTGTGCGCGCTCCCCAGCGACTGCCCGCTATTGCTGAACCCGCCCGCGCCGTCGTTCAGCCAGACGGTGTTGCCCTGGGCGTACTCCGCGACGAACGCGTCCAGGTCGCCGTCGCCGTCCACGTCGCCGAGCGCCACCCTCACGCTGTTCAGGAGGCCGAGCCGCTGCCCTGTATCGGTGAACGCGCCGTTGCCGTTGTTGAGCAGCACCAGGTCGCCGTCGGTGCTCGAATAGACCGCGACGAACGCGTCCAGGTCACCGTCGCCGTCGAGGTCACCGAGCGCGACGTCCTGGCAATTGTAAAGCCCTAGAGATTGACCGGAGTCGACGAACACGCCCGTCCCGTCGTTCAGGTAGACGCCGTTGGCCGAATTGCCAGAGCGCGCGGCGAACGCGTCCAGGTCACCGTCGTCGTCGAGGTCACCGAGCGCAGTCCGCCTACTGATCGTCGAGACCGACATCTCCCACCCGCCGACGAGGTTCGCGTAGCCGCCCGTAGCGGCCACCGTGAACTGCCAGGCCAGCGGGGCCGGGAGCGTCCCTCCCCCGACCGCTCCCTCGAGCCCGGTCGCAAGAGTCACCGTCACGACCTCGCCCGCTCTGAGGTCGTCCGTCGGATCGAACGTGATCGTGTTCGTGCCGCCGCCCGTGAAGCTCCCCGCGATGTCGCCCGAGAGCGAGCCACGCACGACGAACGTGTCGTCAGTGACCGTGGAGCCGTCGACCGTCTGATTGAACTGGACGACGACGTTCGCGTCAGCCGCGGCATCGATGTCGTTCGAGACCGGTGTGCGCGACGAGACGTCGAGCGGCAACATGGCGTTCCCGCGGATCGTGAACGTGTACGGGCTCTCGTCGCTGTCGTTGCTGGCGATAGAGAGCGTGGTGGTCCTGGTACCCAGTGCCCAAGGGTCGAACGCGATGCCGAGCGTCGTCGACGCGCCGGGCGACACAGTGTTGCCGGGCATCGAGTCGATGCCGAAGTCGGTGGCGTTGCCGCCGTAGATCGATATGGAACCCACCGACAGCGTCCCCGCCCCGGTGTTCCTTATCGTGTAGGTCCTGACGACCGGGCTTCCAGAGATGTCGGCATCGCCGAAGTCGGTGTGGTCGGAGAGCGACGGCGTGGTATCACCGTCGACGATCTCGACCGAGTTACCCTCCACAACGATCTCGGGCTCGGCCTCGAGCCCCTCGCCCGCCACGGAGATGACGTGCGAGGCTACGACCGGATCCAGGACAGGGATGTTGAAGTTGTCGCCCGCCCCTCCGGCCGACGACGGCGTGAAGCTCAGGTGAACCGTGCACGTGTCGCCGCTCGTGAGCGTCCTTCCGGACGCGAAGTCCGCGGTGATGGCGAACGGCGAGGCCAGTCCGTTTGGACTCCCCACCGTCCCCAGCGTGATGTCGCTTCCGCTGTTCGTGATCGTCACGACCGCGGGCGCGCTCTCGCCCACCGTGACGCTCCCGAAGTCGACCGACCCCGGGTCGATCGCGTAGTCCGGGTCGAACACCTCGACGGTCATGGAGCCGGAGCCCGTTCCGCCGCCGCCCGACTCCTCGGCCGTCAGCGTGATGCCGCTCCTCGTGCCCTCGGAAACGCCCGCGGGCACCGTCACCTCGACAGGCATCTCCTGCTGGGTGAGCCCCGCCACCGTGACGCTGCTCCCTCCGGTCAGGGTCGTCGTCCACCCGAGGTCCGAGACCGCCGCCAGGTCGAACGTGTGCGACGCGGTGTCGAGGTTGTGCAGCGTAAACTCGACCGTCACCGACGCGTCGGCGATGGTCAGCTGGTCCGCCGGCGGCAGCACCTGCACCGGCGTCGGGTCGGTCCAGAGTTCGTAGGCCTCAATGACCCACGTGTCGCCGTTCCCGAGCGAGGCCCGGTCCCACTCAAGCTGGTACCCGGCGTCCACGTAGTTGGAGTTGGCCGTATCATCGAGGCGCGCGGTCGACGCGGCCTGCGACCTGCCCGTCGAGTACTGGCCGCCGAAGTAGTGGTCGGCCGGCGTGGCCGGTGCGCCGTAGAACCCCATCACGCCGCAGTTCAGGAAGTTCGAGTTGTTCACGTAGATCATGTTCTGGGTGGCGTTCCACCAACTGCGGGCGCTGTCCGAGCCGCCGAAGTACGAGTCGCCGCCGTGGAAGAAGCGGAGGACAGAGAAGCCTGTCCCGGAGGTATTGGTAAGTTCCCAGTGACGCCTGAAGTAGTAGTCCCCGTTCGAATACGTGATGACCTGTCTCAGAGTGGCCTCGCCGCCGAGCGCCAGCTCCGTCACGACCTCCCAGTCGCCGTTCTTCGCGTGACTGACCGCCGTGAACTGCGTGCCGCCCGAGTAGTAGCTGTTGTGGTAGTGGTGCGCGCTGTCCACGCCGTTCAGCCAGACGTTCGTGCCCCACGCATCCTCGCTGTAGTACTGCCGTGTGATCCCGTTCGGCTGGCACACCCACACCGCGATCCCACCCTTTGAGCCGACGGCGATCATGAGCGGATCACCCTGTATCGGAAGCCACGTCTGGCTCCCGTCGAGCGAGGTGCCGTAGTTCGACCCGAACACGGGCGTGAGCCCGTTCACCGTGCAGCCGCACTCCCCGGCCGCGGCCGTCTGCGCCGCGCCAAGCATGAACGCCGCAACTGCGAGCGCGGCGGCGAGCGCGACCGAGCGCGCCCCCGTCCTCCTTCTTGCTGACATCATCGGTGGCCCCCTGAATAGGAACATGCTCTCGCCTGTACGCACGGCCTCTGAGTGACCGTCCGTCTCCGGCGAGAGCATGCACCAATGATGCCAGAATGATGTGTTCGGGGGGGCCGTCGGAGGCTGCGCCGCCGGTGGTGTCCGCAATCTGGTGGGACATCGCTGACAGGGACATCGGGGCGCGCGGGAGCCCCCCTGGAACTAGTACTCCCGCTTCCCCGGGACCACGCCGCGCACGCCGCCGCGCGGCCTGTCCACGTCGCCCTTTCGCCTGGGAATCAGGTGAATGTGTGCGTGCATTACTGACTGACCAGCCACCCGGCCCGAGTTGGCTCCCACGTTGAATCCCAGAACGGTGGAGTCCCTCTCCAGGATCCTCGCGCGCAGGAGAAGGAGCAACTCGAAGGCGTCACGCACCTCGCCCTCGGTCATGTCGAACACGTCCTCCACGTGCCTCTTGGGCAGTACGAGCACGTGTCCCTCGGTCACCGGTGACCGGTCCTCGAGCGCGAACGTGGTCTCGTTCTCGGCGACGGCTCTCGACCGCGTCTCCTCCGAGCAGAAGATGCAGTCGGGGTCGCGGTGGGGCTCCTCTCTCGTCACAGACTCCGTCCTCCCAAGACCGCTCGCAACCGATGCGGTCCACGCGCCGCCCTGCGCAGTGTGGGTGCCCATGCTCTGGCCTCACTCTGCGCGGTGGTAGCACCCGCCTAATCCACCCTCCCCAACAGCTCCGCCACCTTCGCCCGCACCGGGTTCGCGCCCTCGTCGTAGTTCGACATCACAGCGACGATGTAGCCCTGCTCCAGGAACATGTCGAGGTTCGCGTTGACGCCGGTGAAGCCGCCGCCGTGACCCACGATGCGCCCGTGCGGCCCCGGCCTCAGGCTGAACCCGAACCCGTAACCGTAGTGGCGGTCGGGGTCGAACTGCTCGGTCCACATCATCTCGACCGTCTCCGGCGCCACGAGCCTCCCCGTCTGGAGCGCTCTCGCAAACCTGTACAGGTCGCGCACCGTCGAGAACCCTCCTCCCGCCGGGCCGCCCCGTATCACGTGCTCGTAGAGGTTGTTCTTCCAGCCCGAGGCGCACTCGGTCGACGGCCAGTACCCGATGGCCAGGTTCTCGACCGGGCAGTCCATGTCGTAGCAGTCGGTGTTCTCCATCCCCGCGGGCGCGTAGATGTTCTCTCTGATGTAGTCGAAGTAGTTGACGCCCGCGGCCTCCTCGATCACGACGCCCAGGAGGAACATGCCGGTGTTGCTGTACTGCCAGTCGGTCCCCGGCTCGAACGCGAGCGTGTCCCCGCGCACCAGCTCCTTGTAGTCGTCGAGTTCGCGCCATCGCAGCCGCGAGCCCTCCATGAACGTCTCGTTGAAGTAGCTGCCGAGCCCCGACGTGTGCGAGAGCAGGTGGCGGATCTTGATCTTGTCGGTGATGTCGCGGGGCAGCCACGTTTCATCGAGGTACTTGCTCAGAGGATCGTCGAGCGAGACGATACGCTTCTCGACGAGCTGCATGATCGCGGTCGATGTGAACATCTTGTTCATCGACCCGATGTTGAACTTGGTGTCGATGTTGATGGGCGCGTGGAACCGCTTGCTCGCCTCACCGCAGTAGTCCGCGAGCAGCACCAGGTCGCCCTTGGCCACGAGGAGAGTCCCCGAGAAGAGGTCGTGCTCACACAGCCGTCCCACGAACGCCAGCGCCTCCGCGACGGCCTGTTCCTCCGTGAGCGGACCCGGCGGCTCGACGTCGGACGGCGTCCGCGCCTCGTTGATCGCTATCCTCAGCCAGGGTCCATCCGGCTTCTGTCCCTCCGCATACGTGAACGCGAACGCCTGCCATGACTCGAAGTTCACGTCCCTGAAGACGATCACCGTCTGGTCGGGCCTCGGCGGGTCGTACTCGCGGACGCTGTGGAACTCGATGGCGCCTGCCTGTCTTGCGAAGCTGTGGATGAACCCCACGAAGTCGTCCTGCGAGATCATCGACCTGAACTCGTCGGACATGGCGTCCTGATAAAGCTGCCCGGCAAGGGTCTCGTCGTCGTTGTTGACCGCATCGAAGAGCGTCTGAACGCGCTCGCCTTCGAGACCCTCCGGCATCTGCGGCACGTCGGTGTAGCCGCGCTCCCCCGGCGGCGTCTGCGCCCAGGCGGCGGTGGCCAGCAGAGTGAGAAAGGCCAGCGTCGGTACCAACAGTCTGTTCATCGATCACCTCGCTCACACGGGACATCAGCCCGGCTACTCTCCGTCGCCACTTGCGGCCGTGATCCGTTCAATCTGTCCCAACCGTTTCCTCGCATGCTCCACGTCAACCGACTCGAGCGCAAGACGGAAGTCACGTCGGGCATCGTCGAACTCCTGCAGCTGGAACTCGGCTTCCGCGCGGGCCATGAGCATGTGTGGGTCGAAGGCCAACCCCTCGTCGGCGATCGCGCTGCACATCTCGAGCGCGCCGCCACCGTCACAGACTCTGAGCAGCGCTTCGGCGGCCCTCAAGAGCTTGTCGGCCCGGATCTGACCCGCGTCGAACGCCGCCCTCATGCAGTTGGCGCCATGTGAGTCCCCGAGTACGAGGACCCTGACACCCGGATCCACCCATGTCGAGTCGTCCCAGAACCTCGGAGAGTCGACGGCCGTCATGTATTCCAGAGCCGCCTCCGTGTAGCGACCGGTTCTGAGATACGCTTCTCCAAGGAGGGTGTGCATCTTGACGCCCTCGCACATGTGACCGTACTTCTCGAGCACCGCGGCCGCCTCGGCGTACTTGTCGTCCCAGATCAGCCGCTGCGCATGTTCGTCTGGCGTTGCCGCATGGTACGCGTAGGGGTTGTACTCGTGCACAAGACGCGGCGCCCGCGTGCAGCCTGCCAGCAGCACGATGGACAGCATGGCAACTGCGCTTCCCACAAGAACACGCATCACTCGGCCCCTTCCCCACAGTCGGCGTCCGGCCAATCTGCCCAGTCGATGGGAGTGAGACATGAGCGGACCTCGCCGTAGGTCGACCGGTCGTAGACCGTCTCGAACTCCGGACTGTCTCCCATGATCCTGAACGGCCACGACCTGTAGATCTGTATTCTCACCACGTCGGAGGTCGGGATCGACCTGAGACGGCCAGGACGCTTCTCCCTGTCCTTCAACTCGACCGTCTCCGCGCTCACTCCCGTCACCCTTCCCTCTCTCACGTGTCCGTCGAGGGTCTTGACTCGACCGTAGAATGGCGCGCAGGCGTCCAGGTCCTGATAGCTCTCGAGTTCCGACCTTTTCGGGACGCTCTGCAGCATGGGACGCGACACGGCGCACCCGGAGGAAAGCCCCAGAAGGAAGAGAGCGACCGACACCAGGACCAACCTACCAGTCGTAGTTCCTGATCTCACGTTTCCACGCTCCGAGTTCGTTGACCGAGTCCTGAATGCCGTGGCTCAAACGATACTGTGACCACACCTCGTAAACGTCGATGAGTCCGGAGGAGTCTCTCTCCGCCGCGAAGTACAGTGCGACCTTGGAGAACGGATACCCGCGCAGGCTGTCCGGGGCGAGCTCGGCCGCCGTGGTCGCAGTCTCCATCGAGCGGTCGAAGTCGCCCAGAGCCGCCCATGCCGTAGCCAAGTCGGCCCCCGCGCCGATGCGGCTCGGGTCCCTGGCGACCAGCGGAACCAGCACCTCCACCGCTTCCTCGTAGTCTCCCTGCATCACCAGAGACCTTCCCAGATCGAAGGCGCCGGGGTCACTGTCCGGCTCCAGTTCAAGGGCTCTCCTCGCGAAGCGTTCGCCGTCCTCAGGAGCCTCGGTCGCGTTGCTGACGCTCGAGGCTATCAGATACGCGTTGACCATCGTGGAGTCCAGCTCGACCGCACGCAGCGCGTGTCCGAGGGCCATGTCGTAGAGCCCCACGTATCCTGCGCTCCGCGCCACGGACTCGTGCGCGTCGGCGCTGTCCTCCATCCTCTTCTCAGCCGCTCTCAGATACGGCTCCACGAAGGTCGCATCATCGGTCTCATCGTAGCGTTCGGCGACTGTCATGAGCGCGACGAACGGAGCATCGCTCGCTGCAAGTAATCGGTCGCCCAACCTCCGCACGTCCTCATCGCGGTCCAGTTCGTCTGCCGCCTCGACCATCATGCCGAGGACCAGGGCGTCGTCGTCTCGCTGCCAAGGCCCGTCGCCTACGATCCACTCGCCCAGCTCGAAGACCGTTTGCCAGTCGTCGGCGTCCGCCAGCAGCGCCATCGCCTCGCGTTGGAGTCCGTAGTCGAGTGGAGCCAGCTCCGCGGCCTTCTTGTAGCACCTCGCCGCCTCTGCCATGTCGCCGAGCTCCTTCGACGACATCCCCACCACGATCCACGGCTTGTACAACATCGAGTCGTGCCGCGTGGCCGCGAGACCGCTCAGGCGTGCATCCTCGAACTCCTCAGCCACGAGGAACGCGCTCGCCAGCAACCAGTGAGCACGGCCATTGGTAGTATCGGCCCGTGTCGCGATGTCGAACTGCCACCGCGCCTTGTCCGCGTCGCCCTCGAGCAGCAGTGCCTCACCGAACGCGACCCTCGACGACGCGTCGTCATCCCACATCAGGGTGGCCACCTCGAGTTCCCGGGCGGCCGTCTCGTACTGGCCTCCCTCGATCAGCGCGCGGCCCAGCCAGTACTGCTCCGGAACATCAGCACCCAACACGTCGCGCTTCCTGGCGAATAGCTGCCGTGCATCGCCGGAGTGGCCGGCGCGGACGAGGGTCCTCCCGACGTACCTGATCGCCATCGCGTCGTCCGGAACGGTCTTCATGGCCGCGCGGAATTCCGCGCTGGCGGCAGGGGCGTCGCCGACCAGGGTCCCATAGGCTTCGGCGCACATCAGATGAGTGAGGTACGTCGCGCCGGCGTCTGACGCCGCCACCTGGACGAGACGCTGTTGCGTCTCCGCACCGCGCTCCATTCCCGCAGCCATCAGGTAGATGACCAAGACCCACGGGTCTGACGGATCGAGTCGATGCCCCTCTTCCACCAGGGCGTAGCCCTCCCGGGGATGCTCGCGCATCATCGCGAGCCCCCGAATGGTCGTGCAGCCCGCGTCCTCGACACCACGTCCGAGCGCAGACTCCGCGAACGACGCGGCCCCGAGAGGGTCGCCCGAGGCGAACCGGGCCATGGCGAGAAGAGCCAGGACCGACGGGTCGTCGCCTCCGAGCACGGCAGCTCTCCCCTGGTAGTAGGGCGCTCGGTCCTGGTCGGCGACCTCGGCGCAGAGGAGCCCCATGAGCGCGTTCGCTCTCGCGGACCGGGGATCGGTTCGCAGCTCCGCCTCCAGTGCGTCGACGGCCGCACTGAAACGACCCGAGCTTATGAACTCCGCCGCAGCATCAACGCCGCTCGCCGCGCCGCCATCGCAGCGAGCACGCGGTGCTGCCGCCGTCAAAGCGGCCAGCGTCAGCAGAGAGAACAGCATCCGAAGCCCTGTGCGCATCCTGCACCTCCGGGGGCAGACGCCACGGCCATGGGGTATTGACGCAGTATTGTCAGAGATAGGGCAAGCGAGTCAGTGATGGATGGTATATATGGGTACGTCTCGCGTCAAGCACTGGTTCTCACTCCGGAGCCACGACCTCTCCCACGTAGCTCCTGTGCATGATCGCCCGGATGTCCCGGATGG
>CAYNQF010000104.1:0-7515 GCA_964399265.1 uncultured bacterium
CTTCAGGATCTCCTCGTAGGAATACCCCTCCCGGGCCATCTCCAGCGCTCCGTACTGGCACATCCCTACGCCGTGGCCGTACCCTCTTCCGCGCGCCTCCAGGCGGCCGACACGCCCACCCTTGAGCGAGACACCGAGGTCGAACCACGCGCTCCGCAGAATGCCCCCGGAACCGGGCCTGCGCAGCAACCACCGCACGCGGTCCCCAAAGACCCTATGCTTGCCCAGGTTCGTTTCCACCTCGAGCCACCTGACCCTTCCCGATGGAGTGCGGTCGGTGACACGGAGCCCCCGCACCACCGTCACCTCTCCCCTGACGGGGGTCGATGCGGTCTGCGGAAGACGCTCCCGGACCATCTCCAGGATCTCTGGACCGTCCCAGGACTCCTCCCACGTGAAGTTGGTTCCATGGAAACAGAAGGCCGAGCCGGCTCGTGTGGAGCCTCCGGGCGTGTCCCAGACCGACTCGAGATACGGGACGGCGGGAAGTTCCCACACCTCTTCTCTGCCCTCGGTCCGCCCGCCGCAGTTGGCGTGGAAGTACGCGTTGATCGGCTCTCCCTGCCACTCCGCGACGACGCCCTTCGTCTCCGCGATCGCCCGGTCGCTGACCGCGTCCTCGGCCTCCACGCCGGCGTAGACCTGGTCCTCCACGGTCGCGAAGACGTCGAAGCTGCCCTCGGCTCTCCTCCCGCTCGAGGAGATCGCGTATGTTCTGGCCGCCACGGCCTGAGCCTTCACGGCCTCGATCTCCGATGCCGGCCTCGGTCCTATCTCCTTGGGCACGACCCCTCTCAGATACGACTCCACATCGACCACGTTCGCGACGGCCAGGCCGCCCGGGCCCGACGCGAAGACCTCGATCTCGCCCCTGTAGCGGACGCCATCGAACTCGAGTGGAGCACTGCCGGCCGGAGACAGCCGAACCGTCCCCTCGGAGACCGGGAACGAACCACCCGAACCGCTGCCCGCGAGCCCGCCGCCATCCGCACGGAAGGACCACTCGCCTCGGGCATCGGACGTCCAGTCACGCACCTTGTCCGAGAAGAGCCGGACCGTCATGGGGCCATCGCAAGAGACGACGACCTCGCCGGCTCCCTCGCCGAGGCCGACCCGCAGATAGACCGGCGTGGTGGGCGCCTCGAACTCGGTTCCGGCACCGACGGCGTGCTCCCGGTCGGCGCGGATCTCGTACGAACCTTCCTTCGCTCCGCCCACGCCGCCCACGGCCCCGCTCTCGTCGCCGCCAGCCGCACGCTCCCCTACGCCGCCTGCCGTGATCTGTTCCTCGCCCCTCTCGCCCCACAACCTTGAGCAGCCACCCGACCAGAGCGCCGCAATGGTGATGCAAAGAAGAAGGGCGCCGAATAAGGCACTCGGCGCCCGGTACTTGCTGGTCCCTTCTCGGAACGAGAACCGCACGGTCATCCTTCCTTGGCCTCGCCCTCCTCGGGCGTGGCCTCAGCAGACGCCTTCGCGCTCTCTTCCTCGGCCTGGGGCTCCTCCCCCGGGGCCTCCGCGGCTTCCGTCTCGGGCTCCGCCGCCTCGGCGGCTGCGGGCTCCTCGGCCTGCGCGGTCGCCGCCGGGCGCACCTGGTCGACCTCTTCCTCCCGCCTCTGCTTCTTCTCCTTGAACGTGACCGGCTCGGTGACGAACTTGAGAATCGACAGAGGGGCACCGTCGCCGCGTCTGGTCTCGACCTTCAGGATGCGGGTGTAGCCGCCCGGACGATCGGTATACCTCGGGCCGATCTCCGAGAACAGCTTGTTCACCACCTTCCTGTCACGGATGATGGTGAGAGCCCTACGCCTCGCCGCCAGATCGTCCCCGCCCCGCTTCGCGAGCGTAACGAGCCTCTCCGCCAACGGCCGAAGCTCCTTGGCCTTCGCGTCGGTCGTCTCGATCTGTTCCTGGTCGATGAACGTGGTGACCATGTTGCGCATCATGGCCTTTCTGTGGCTCCACGTTCGGTTGAGCTTCCTGCCCTTCGTCCTGTGTCGCATCTGTTGGGTCCTGCCTTTCTACCGCTTCCCGAACCGAGTCCTCGGGAACGGCGCCGACCGATGGCGCTAGTCCTGATCGGCTTCCTCGACGTCCTCGTCCGCCTCGGCGTCGGTGAAGTCCCCCGAATCCTCGGGCTCCTTCTCGGGCTCCTCCTCGACCTCGTCCGATGATCCCTCACCGGACGCGCGGCCGAGCATCTCCTCGAAACTCTCACCCTCGGGGGCGACGCCCTCAGGCGCCCCTGCCCTGCCGGGCTCGAGAAGGGCGTCGACGTCCATGCCGAACGACAGACCCATGTCCGACAGAATGTCGACCAGTTCCTGCAGCGACTTGCGGCCGAAGTTGCGGTACTTCAGCATCTCCGCCTCTGTCTTGCGAACCAGGTCGCCCAGGGTCCTGATGCCGGCGTCCCTGAGGCAGTTCGAAGACCTGACCGACAGCTCGAGTTCGTCGACGCTGTGGTTCAGAAGGTCCAGGAGGCGCATCTGCTCCTCGTCCAGGACCTCCTCCTCCTCTTCGTGAGGCTCCTCGTCGAAGGCCATGAACAGCAACAGGTGGTCCTTGAGTATCTTCGCCGCGAAGGACACGGCGTCCTCCGGAACGACCGCGCCGTTCGTCCAGACCTCGAGCGTGAGCTTGTCGTAGTCGGTCCTCTGCCCTACGCGCGTATTCTCGACCTGGTAGTTCACGCGCTTGACCGGGGAGAAGACCGAGTCGATCGGAATGAAGCCCACCGGCTTCTCCTCGAACTCGTGGTCCTCGGCCTGGACGTAGCCCCTGCCGGTTCCCACGGTGACCTCCATGTACAGCTTGGAGTCGGCTCCGAGCGTCGCTATGTGCAGATCCGGGTTCATGATCCGCACGTTCGGATTGGGCTCGAAGTCAGAGGCCTTTACATCGCCGTCCTTGTCGATGTTCAGGACGAGCGTCTCCGGACCATCGGTGAGAGGCCTCAGATTGAGCTGCTTGAGGTTCAGAATGAGCTCAGTGACGTCCTCTGTGACTCCGGGCACGACCGAGAACTCGTGGAGCACTCCGTCGATCTTGACGCCGATCGGAGCAGCGCCCTGCAACGACGACAGGAGCACCCTTCGGAGCGAATTGCCGATGGTCACCCCGTACCCGCGCTCGAGCGGCTCGGCCACGAGCTTGCCGTAAGTTCCGGTCATCGTATCGCGATCCCAGACGATCTCGTCTGGCATCCTAACATTCTTCCACTTCATCTAAGCTGGCCTCCCTGGAGCCGGGCCAATGAGAGTCGAAGCCGGGTGCTACCTCGAGTAGAAGTTGACGATGAGCTGCTCGTTCACCGGCGACGGAATCTGCTCTCTCGACGGCAGTTCCAGCACTCTTCCCATGAACTTCTTCGGATCCAGCTCGAGCCACTCGACCGTCCCGACGCCCGACTTGGCGTCGACCGACAGCCTGACCTCGAGATTGCTCTGGCTCCGCTCTCTCACTCTGATCTCGTCTCCGACCTTGATGAGGTACGACGGTATGTCCACCTTCTTGCCGTTGACCTCGACGTGCCCGTGTATGACCAGCTCCCTGGCCGCCGACCTCGAGGGAGCAAAGCCGAGTCTGTAGGCGATGCTGTCGAGACGCCGCTCGAGCAGCCGCATCAGGTTCTCGCCCGTAACGCCCCTCTGCCGGTCGGCCTCCTTGTAGTAGTTCTTGAACTGCCTCTCCATCACGCCGTAGATCGCCTTGGCCTTCTGCTTCTCGCGAAGCTGGAGGCCGTAGTCTGAAGACTTCCTGCGGCGGCGCTGCCCGTGCTGGCCGGGTGGGTAGGGTCGTCTCTCAATCGCGCACTTGTCGGTCGAGCAACGCTGCCCTTTGAGAAAGAGCTTCTCTCCCTGACGCCGGCACAGCCTGCATCGTGCACCGTGATACGTCGCCATCTGCTCACTACCTCCGTGGCTACACTCGTCTCTTCTTGGGGGGACGGCACCCGTTGTGCGGGATCGGCGTCACGTCCCTGATGGCCGTGATCTTGAGACCCGCCGCCTGCAGGGCCCTCACCGCGGCCTCACGCCCGGGGCCGGGACCCGTCACCTGCACCTCCACCCTCCGGAGTCCCATGGGTATCGCCTGCTCGGCCGCGTTGCTGGCGACCAGCTGGGCGACGAAGCCCGTGCTCTTCTTCGATCCCTTGAACCCGACGCGACCCGCACTCGACCAGGCGATCGTGTTGCCGCGCATGTCCGTCAGCGTGACAACAGTGTTGTTGAAACTCGCCCTCACGTGCGCTACGCCGTCGGGTTCAACAGCCTTCTTCTTGCGCTGAGCCAAGACAACCCTCCTGAGCGGCTAGCCCTTCTTGCCAGCCTTCTTCCTCTTTCCAGCCACGGTCTTCTTGGGACCCTTCCGCGTTCTGGCGTTCGTGCGCGTCCTCTGTCCGCGCGCGGGAAGTCCCCGCCTGTGGCGCCACCCGCGGTAGCAGCCAATATCCTTGAGCCTCTTGATGGAGAGAGCGAGCTCTGTTCTGAGACCACCCTCCACCCTGTATTCGGTCTCGATGACCTGTCTGATCCGCCCGATCTCGTCGGCCGTGAGGTCCTTCACCCTGGTCGACTCATCCACCCCAGCTTCCCGAAGGATCTTCGCAGACGAGGTCCTCCCGATGCCGTAGATGTAGGTGAGGGCTATCAACGCCCTCTTCTGATCGGGAACGTCTACTCCTACGATTCGCGCCAACGCGAACTCCTCTCTCGCTAACTAGCCCTGCCTCTGGTTGTGCCTTCTGTTCTTGCAGATGACCCGGATCGTTCCGTGTCTCTTGATGAGCTTGCAGTGCTCACAGATCTTCTTCACCGAAGACCGCACCTTCATGGTCTCTCTCCTGTCCCCCGACGACGTCGCGCCGTCCTCACTTGTAGCGGTACGTGATCCGTCCGCGGGACCAGTCGTACGGCGATATCTCAACGGTCACTCTGTCTCCGGGCAGTATCTTGATGTAGTGCATCCTCATCTTGCCCGAGATGTGCGCGAGCACCTTGTGCCCGTTGTCCATCTCCACCCGGAACATCGCGTTGGGCAGCGCCTCTACGACGACTCCCTCGACGGTTATGCCCTTCTGTTTTGACACTCATGCCCCCTAAGGAAGCGGACCGCTGCTACTTCGCGCCGCGCCCCACATTATGGGTGCTCGCGGTTAGCACGTCTGCGCCGCTCTCGGCTACGGCGATCGTGTGCTCGAAGTGCGCGGACAACCTTCTGTCCGCCGTAACCACGGTCCACCCGTCCTCCAGAGTCCTGACTTCGAACGAGCCTTCGTTGATCATCGGCTCGATCGCGAGGATCATGCCTCTCATGAGGACCGGGCCTCTGCCCGAAGGTCCGTAGTTCGGGATCTCCGGAGGCTCGTGCAGCTCGGTTCCCACTCCGTGACCCGCAAGGTCGCGCACCACTGAGTAACCCGCGTCCTCGGCCACCCGCTGCACGGCGTGCGATACGTCCGACAGGTGCACGCCCTCGGCCACCACCGCAAGACCCGCATTGAGCGCCAGGCTCGTCGTGTTCATCAGCCTGCGCGCGTCGGGCGAGACGTCGCCGACCGAGAACGTCCTGGCTCCGTCCGCGATGTAGCCGTTCTTCCTCACCCCGACGTCGACTCCGACGATGTCGCCCTCTCTCAGGCCCCTCGTTCCCGGTATGCCGTGAACCACCTGTTCGTTCACGGAGACGCACGTCGCCGCCGGGTATCCGTGGTACCCCTTGAACTCGGGGGTACCTCCGTTGTCCGCTATGTAGTTTTCGATCTCCCGGTCCACGAACTCGGTCGTTACACCGTCGCCGACCAGCTTCGCCGCCAGGTCTAGAGCGCCCGCCACGATCCGTCCGCTCTCACGTATCAGTTCCACTTCTTCGGGCGTTCTGATGCTTATCATCAGGCGACGCCCCTGGACGAGCCGCCGCACTCCCCGAGCGCCGCCGCCACGTTCGCGGCAACCTCGTCGACCGGCCCGTTGGTCCTCACGGACGCAAGCCTTCCCTTCGAGCGGTAGTACTCTATGACCGGCTCCGTGAGCCGTCTGAACTCCTTGAAGCGCGCCCGCACCGTCTCTTCCCGGTCATCGGGCCTGACTTCGAGCTTCCCACCGCACTCGTCGCAAATGCCGGGGACCTTCGGCGGGTTCGACGCCAGGTTGTGCACGGCGCCGCACTTCGGGCAGTAGACTCGGAGCGCCAGCCTCTCGACGGCCTCGTCCTCGGTGATGTCCACGAGGAGCGCCTTGTCCACCTCGAGTCCCCTCTCCCCGAGCAGCTTGTCGAAAGCCTCTGCCTGAGCCAGCGTCCTGGGGAAACCATCGAATATGATGTCGGCCTCGTCGCCGGACCGGTCCAGGAGGTCGCTCACGAGATCCATCATGAGGCCGTCAGGCACCAACTTGCCTGCGTCCATGAAGCTCTTGGCCTTGATGCCGAGGTCCGTCTTCTTCTCCACGGCCTCCCGGAGGAGATCTCCCGTCGAGACGTGCCTCATGCCGCAACGCTCGGCCGTCTTTCTTGCGTGCGTTCCCTTGCCGGACCCGGGGGCCCCGACGAATACGATGATCATCACTATCTCCTGCGCCCCCTGAGCTTGCCCTTCTTCATAAACCCGTCGTAGTGACGCATGAGGAGATGCGACTCGATCTGCGCGAGCGTGTCGAGCGCCACACCGACGATAATGAGCAGTCCCGTGCCACCGAAGTAGAACGGAGCATGGAGGCTCTTCTGAAGGAACTGCGGCAGCACCGCGATGAACGCAAGGAAGAGGGCACCCGGAAGCGTGATCCGCGTCAGCACGCTGTCGATGTACTCGGCCGTCTTCTTGCCGGGGCGCTTACCGGGAACGAACCCGCCGTACTTCTTCATGTTCTCCGCCAGGTCGACCGGATTGAGCACGATCGCCGTGTAGAAGTAGGCGAAGAAAATGATCATCAGCGAATAGAGAATGATGTAGACCGGCTCGCCCGGACGGAACATCGAATTGATGATCTCGACCAGCCCGCTGTCGGGGAAGAAGCTCGCCAACGTGCCGGGGAAGACGATGATCGACTGCGCGAAGATGATCGGGATCACGCCGGCGGTGTTGACGCGCAGCGGGATGTGCGTGCTCTGGCCGCCGACCATCTTGCGACCCACGACCCGCTTGGGGTATTGGACCGGAATCTTGCGCATGGCCTGGGTCATGGCCACAACCACCGCGGTGACCGCGAACATGCCGACCAGCAGCAGGATGAGGAACAGGGCGCTGACGTCACCGTTGCGCACCTGGCGGAACATGTTGAAGTAGTCGATCGGATAGCGGGCCACGATACCGATGAAGATGATCAGTGAGATGCCGTTGCCGATGCCGCGTTCGGTGATCTGCTCGCCGAGCCACATCACGAAGACCGTGCCGGCCGTCAGGGTCAGCATCGTCAGGAGCTGAAACGACAGGGGCCGCATCGAGATCAGGTTCGGGATCTGATGCCCCATGTTCAGGAGGAAGATGCTGATACCGTAGGACTGGATGACCGCCAG
>CAYNQF010000105.1:0-7333 GCA_964399265.1 uncultured bacterium
AGACCGACACGTCGGTCTGCCCGAACGCCGCGACGGCCGCCCCCATGACGATCAGGACGCCCGCCGCGCAATTCAGAAGCGCGGCGCGTCTACTCAACGGCGCCCTCCTCGTCACCCGCCTTCTCGGCGCAGCCCTTCGGGAAGAGCGCGCCGACCGCCTTGCTCAGCTGCTCGTGGTTGGTCGGCCGGTATCCGGTGACCGCATAGACGATCCTGCCGTCCATATCGATCAGCACGGTACGCGGGACAGAGGTCACGTGCAGCTTCTTGGCCACGGTCTGCGACGGGTCGAGAAGGACCTCGAACGTGTTGCCCTTCGACTTTATGAAGGAGGCCACGCGAGAACTCGACCTCGGACCGTCGATCGAAACCGCGAGCATCTTGAGACCGCAATCCTTGTAGCTGTCAAAGACCTGCTGCAGGTCGGGGAACGCCTTGACGCAGGGCTTGCACCAGGTGGCCCAGAAGTCGACGACGACCGGCCCCTCCTTCAGGAGCTCGGACAGGGTCACGTCCTCCCCGGCAAGGTTCTTCAACGTGAAGTCGGGCGCGACGGCGTCCTCGGCGAACGAGACGTAGCTCGCCCCCAGGACAAGCCCCGCCGCAAAGACGACGGCCAGCGCCGTCCGCATCGTGCGCGTCATGGACTCTCCCCCTGTTCAGTTCGCGTACCTTATTATACCACCGTAAGTTCCAGAGGTCAAGGTCTCCGCCGGAGTGCGACGGAGACCATGTCCGGAAGACAATATGTGTCATGGTGTGCGCACCCGCAAACAGGGCGCGTTGGGGCCCTCAGGCCCCGGCCAGCCCCATCTCCAGCTCGACGGGCCGCGGCGCCCGCGCGTCAGGCCCCAGCAGTCCCACGATCTCGGCCAGCGTTGACTCGATGGCCGCGTCGTCGACCACCAGGTTCAGGCCCTCGGTATCGATCGTGAGTACCCGTGAGTTGCGGGAGGCCCTGGCCACCCAGTCCTCGTAGGCGCCGTTCAGCGCCTCGAGATAGGACGGCTCCATGTCCCGCTCGCACTCCCTGCCGCGGCACCGGATGCGGTCCTGCAGCGTGTCGACTCCTGCGCGGAGATAGACGATGAGGTCGGGGGTCCTCAGAAAGCTGGTCATCGCTTCGAACAGGTCCACGTAATTGGAGTAGTCGCGGTCGGACATGAATCCCTGGCGGTGCAGCGTCGCCGCGAATATCTCCTTGTCCTCGTAGATGGTCCTGTCCTGTATGCAGGGCTCCTCGAGATCGATCATCTCTCTGTGGATCTCGAAGCGTTTCGACAGGAAGTAGACCTGGAGGTGGAAGGACCACCTCCGCATGTCGTCGTAGAAGTCGTCGAGGTACGGATTGTCTATGACGGGCTCGTAGTACGCTCTCCAACCGAGATGGTTCGCCAGGAGCGTTGTGAGGTTGGTCTTCCCCACCCCGATGTTCCCGGCGACTGCTACGAACTTACCCGGCCGCATCAAAGTGCTCCGCTCTTGGAAGGGTCCGAACGCAGATCAAAAGAGACGTCAGCCAGAGGCGTGCGTACTCTACCGCCGGTGCCACATGCTGTCAACTGGTTTCCAGAGGAATCGACATCGTCATGCGCATGAATCCGCGCGGCTGCTCGGCCCGTCTTCTTCGGCCCGTCGTCTTCAGGGAAGGATCGTGACGCGCGTTCCAACACCGACCCTGGCGATGAGACGCACGAGTTCGTCGTTCCTCATCCTGATGCAGCCGCGCGTGCTCCGCCGACCGATGAGGGCGTCGTCGTTCGTGCCGTGTATGCCGATGCCCTCCCACGGAGGACAGGCGAGCCTCAGGAAGAACGGGCCGTAGACGCGGACGCCCTCGTGCTCCCAGTCGCTCGACTCCTCGACCGACTCTATGATGAATTCACCTTCAGGAGTGCGGCAGTCTCCGACGGCCAGCTTGTCGCCACCGTCGGGGTTCGAACCGATGCCGATGTCGAAGCGCTCCGTCCCCTCATCGGTCGTCAGTTCCAGTTCGAAGCGGGACTTCTTTATCACGATGCCGGTCACGCTCACCTACCTTCAGTGCCGCTCGTGTCCGTCCTGTCCCGAGGGTCGGCCCCGCCGTCGTCTTGCGTCCGCTCCGCGGACCCGCATCCGGGGCGCAGTCACGTGGAGACCCCCATGCGGGGAAGCACGACGGCCTGGAGGATTATCCACAGGGCCAAGAACGCCAGCGGCAGTATGAGGTTGCCCAGCTTCATGATGGAAGGCTCCGTTCGTCGACCGGCCGCGGCCGTCGGGCGGGCGCTTGAGGCCCGCCCTACGACCGAGCCGGAACGTTACGCCTCGGCGCTGCCCGACAGCAGCTCCCGGATCTCGTCCCGGAAGGACTCGGCCATCGAGGGATGATAGCCCACATGCTTGGAGACGATGCGGCCGTCCCTGCCGATGATGAATGTCGTGGGGATACCCGTGACGCCGTATGCGGCCTGTACGTCCCTGTCGCCGACTAGGATCGGGTAAGTTATGCCGTTCGCCTCGGCGAACGGGGCGAGCGTCGGCGCGCCGCCCTGGTCGAGGCCGATGCCTACGACCATGAGTCCCTGGTCCCTGAACTCATCATACAGCTGGACAAGGAACGGTATCTCCTCGCGGCAGGGCGGACACCAGGTCGCCCAGAGGTCGAGCACTACGACCTTGCCGTCGTAGTCGGCCAGCATTACGTCGTTGCCGTCGAGGTCCGGAAGCACGAACTCAGGCGGAAGCTGGCCCTCGCCGATTCCGGTATCCGCGCTCGGCGTCGTCTCCGTCGACGTCTGAGTGCCTTCCTGCGTTCCAGAGGTCGTCCCCGCGTCTTCCTTTCCACCGCAGCCCGAGACGACGAGCGTCACGAGCGCGAAGAGCGCGACCAGGGCAAGCACCGCGTGCGAACGTCTGAGCATCTTCAGTCCTCCATGCGCGTATGCGCCACGGGATCGAGTCGACCGTCCTGCATGCGCGCACGCGCCACGGGATCGAGTCGACCTTTCTCCATGCGCGCACGCGCTACAGGATCGAGTCGACCTTCTGCTGAATCATCTGCTTCGAGCCCGCGCCGACCATCTGGTCTACCGGCTCGCCGTTCTTGAAGAACAACATCGTGGGTATGCCGCGAATCCCGAACCTCTGCGCGAGCTGCGGGTTCTCATCGACGTTCACCTTGGCGACCGTCAGCTTGCCCTCGTTGTCCGCAGCGATCTCCTCGAGGATGGGACCGACCATGCGACACGGACCGCACCACGGCGCCCAGAAGTCAACCACGACCGGCAGCGTCGACTTGACGACCTTCTCCTCGAACATGCTCTCGTTTACCGCGACCGTCTTCGTTGCTTCCACTGCCCCTCTCCTTTCCATTCTCTACTAGCGCCCGGCCGCACCGTCGCGGTGGGCGTCCCCGAGAGCCGCTTCGAGTATCCTGCTGCCCCGGGGTTCGGTCAGCCTGTAACAGACCAGGTGTCCTCTGCGTTCCGAGTCGATCAGTCCGGCGTATCGGAGCCTCGAGAGATGCTGCGACACGGAGGGCTGCGGGATGCCAAGCAGCTCCTCCAGTCTCTTGACGCAGAACTCCCCCTCGCTCAAGAGCTCCACTATGCGAAGACGCGTGGGGTGCGACAGGGCTCTCAGGATCTCGGCCGCCTCGCCGAGCCTGTCGTCCCCCGACCCGCTCCCGGCGGATCCCAGGTTCGGGACACCTTTGCGTCTCTCGCTGTTGCCGGACATCATCTCCCCCGAAAGGTCACGCCCTTACGTAATATGCAAACGTAGTAATATTAGATAATCTGAATGGAGGTGGATGTCAAGAGGAAAACGTGCGAGCGGGTTCGGCCCGGGGTCCGTCCGCGTTGCGCCCGCGTGCCGGCTGCGTCACTCCACCGAGAACGGAAGACGCGACAGGAGCACCCCGTGGCGGTCCGTGATGTCGACGTGCCACTCGCCTCGCCAGTCGTCGAGGATCCGCTTTGTGCTCCAGGTCCGCCAGCGTGGCCCCCTTATGCCCAGGCGCACTTTCGCCATCTCGCGCTGGCCCCAGTACCACACATGCACGATGGTGTCGCGGCCGGCGGGAGCCCCTATCTCGCTGAAGCAGCACAGGTGCAGCACGCCATCCGGCGCCGGAATGAAGCTTCTTCCGGCCTCGGTTGGTTCGTTCTGTTCGATGCCCCTGCAGACGTAGGCTCGCAACACGGACAGGTCGGAGTGGCCGAGAGTCTCGGGCACCGCTGCGACCGTGTCACTTGAGGACTCTCCGGCCTGCTCGCCCTGCGCGGGCTCGCCGCCGGCGGGCTCCGGAGCCCAGAACGCAGCGGCGCAGGCGACGACCACGAGGCAGACCAGCATGCGGGAGCGTATCGCAGAAGCTGTAGGCATCACGTGTACCCCCCTGAGTGCGGGCGGGCGCCCCAGCGACCCATCCGGACCCATGTGGGAGCCTAGCCCCGTGGGGGCCGGATGTCAAGACCGCCTCGCCGACTCCTCGATGGGGTCGCCCGGGACACCGGCACGCGGGCCCGACCTCAGGGACGCCTCTCCAGCTCCCTGACCCTGGCCTCCAAGTCCTCGAGCTGCCTCAGGATGGGGTCCGGGATGGCGTCGTGGGCCAGCGGAGAGTCGACGACGCGCTTGCCGCCGTCCCGCACGATCCGGGCCGGCACGCCGATCACGGTGCAGTCGTCCGGGACGTCCCTGACGACCACCGACCCGGCGCCCACGCGGACGTCGTTGCCCACGCGGATGTTGCCCAGCACTCGGGCGCCGCACCCGACCACGATGTCGCTGCCGAGCGTGGGGTGGCGCTTGCCCGTGCCCTTGCCGGTTCCGCCGAGTGTGACGCCCTGGTAGAGCGTTACGTTGTCCCCTATGACGGTCGTCTCGCCGATGACGACGCCCATGCCGTGATCGATGAAGAGACCGCGCCCGATCGTGGCGCCGGGGTGTATCTCGATGCCGGTGAAGAAGCGGGTGAGCTGGGACAGGAGTCTCGGAAGGAAGGGCACATGCCGTGTCCACATCGCGTGCGCGACGCGGTGCCAGGCGACGGCGTGCACCCCCGAGTAAGTGAGAACGACCTCGACGCCGCCCCAGAAACCTCTGGCCGCCGGGTCGCGCGCGATCGCCGCTCGGATGAGGTCAACCATTGCTGCCTCCACGTTCCTGCCGCGGCCCGTCCATCGGCTGCAGACTGCCTGTAGAAGCGATTTCCGTGCCAGCCGGAGAGGCCCCGCTTGACACGCCCCTCAGGGCCCTGCTATATTCCGACATCGACCACGGAGGCCTCTTTCGGAGGCCCTTTTTCTTGAGGTGACCGATGAGCAAGACACGCGTCCGCTTCGCGCCCAGCCCGACCGGGTTCCTGCATCTCGGCGTGGCAAGGACGGCGCTCTACAACTGGTTGCATGCACGCGCGCACGGCGGAGCCTTCATTCTCCGGATCGAGGACACCGACAGGGCGCGCTCGACCGACGAGTTCTATCGAGCCATTCTCACGGACTTGAGGTGGCTCGGCATGCAGTGGGACGAGGGCCCCGAGGTCGAGGGTCCACATGGACCCTACCTCCAGTCGCAGCGCGGAGGCAAGTACGCGCCATACCTCGAGAGGCTCATGGCGTCGGGCGCGGCCTACCGTTGCTTCTGCACGCCGGAGGAGCTCGAGGAGCGAAGGTCCGGGCGAAGCTCCACCGAGGCGGAGGCCTGGAAGTACGACAGGAGGTGCGCGTCACTGAGCGACGAGGAGACGGCCGCCATGACGGCGGCGGGGCGCCCGTCGGTGCTTCGGTTCCGCGTACCCGATGGCGTGACCGTGTTCGACGACGCCGTCCAGGGCCACGTCGAGTTCGACAACTCGGAGTTCGACGACCTGGTCATAGCCCGCGCCGACGGCACGCCGACCTACAACATGGCGGTGGTCATCGACGATATGGACATGCAGATCACCCACATCATCCGCGGCAGCGACCACCTGACCAACACGCCGCGCCAGATTATGCTCTGGCGCGCGCTGGGACAGGAGCCACCGGTCTTCGCCCACATGCCGCTTCTGTTCGCGCAGGACGGCCAGGTGCTGTCGAAGCGGCGCGGCGCCATGCCCGTAGGAGAGTACAGAAGACAGGGGTACCTGCCGGAGGCGATCGTCAACTACATCGCGCTCCTGGGGTGGGCCAGCCAGACCGGCCGGGAGATACTCACGCCGGAAGAGATCACGAACGAGTTCGACATCTCGAGGCTCAACAGAAAGTCCTCGACCTTCGATCCCGACAAGCTGGCCTGGACGAACGCCCAGTGGATCAAGAAGCTCGGGGTCCCCGAGAGGACGGACCGCGTCCTCCCCTTGCTCAGAGAGGCCGGCCTCGTGGAAAGCGACCCGACGGGAGCGGAGCGCGCCTGGATCGAGAGCGTGGTGGGTGTCATCGACGACAGGCTCAAGACGCTGCGGGACATTCTCGAGTTCGATTGGTTTTTCCTTGCCTCAGATGTCGGCTATGATAGTATGGCTGTCAGCAAGGTGCTGTCTAAGCCCGGCGCGGGAGACATCCTGGCCGGGCTTCAAAGAGAGCTGTCGCAGACTACGGACTGGAGCCCGACCTCCCTCGAAGACACCATAAGGTCGTTCGCCGAGGCGGTTGGGCTATCGGCAGGGAAGGTCATCCAGCCGCTCAGAGTGGCCGTGACCGGAAGCACAGCCAGCCCCGGTATGTTCGAGACCCTCTCGCTTCTGGGTCGCGACAGAGTCCTTCGCAGGATCGAGAAGGCAAGGGAGCTGGCGAGCTAGAGACTTCTGGGGAGTCGTCTAGGGGTAGGACAGCGGACTCTGGATCCGTTAGCGGGGGTTCGAATCCTCCCTCCCCAACCAGACCGTGTGGCGCCATCGTCTAGCGGTTAGGACGCCGGCCTCTCAAGCCGGTAACACGGGTTCGATTCCCGTTGGCGCTACCATAAACGATGAAGCGGAGCGCGATCACCGCGCTCCGCTTCTTCTTGCTGCCGGGAAGAGGTGTTACTTCTTCTTGGCCGTCTTCTTCTTGGCCGTCTTCCTCTTGGCCGGCTTCTTGGCTGTCTTCTTCTTCGTGGTCTTCTTGGCCACCTTCTTCTTGGTCGTCTTCTTGGCCGCCTTCTTCTTCGTGGTCTTCTTGGCGACCTTCTTCTTGGCCACCTTCTTCTTGGCGACCTTCTTCTTGGCGACCTTCTTCTTCGCCGGCTTCTTCGCGCCCTTCTTCGTCGCCACCTTCTTCTTGGCGCCCTTCCTCTTCGCCGCCTTCTTCGCGACCTTCTTCTTCGTGGTCTTCTTGGCGACCTTCTTCTTCGTCGTCTTCTTCTTGGTCGCCGTCTTCTTCTTGAC
>CAYNQF010000106.1:0-259 GCA_964399265.1 uncultured bacterium
CGACGCCGAAGGTGGGTGGCCGTAGTCGCCATCCTTCTCATCGTCGTTACATCGTTGAGCTTCGTCGTTCTCAAGATTGGCTCGCGGCACCCCGCCGTCAGACGGGCCGTGCTTTCGAGGATCATCCCCGAGGTGGACGCTCAGCTGTCCATCGGCGAGCTTGAGATCGGCCTGGCATCCCTCGCCGTGCGCGACGTCGACGTCGACCTTGGTCCTCAGGGCTCGGTGCACATCCCTTCGGCCGCGATCGCCTTGTGCT
>CAYNQF010000106.1:269-7308 GCA_964399265.1 uncultured bacterium
CGACTTCAGGCACGCGCTCTCGACCGTCATCGTCAGCGGACCGGTCGTCACACTGCGCTACGGCCTCGGGGACGCGGAGGAGCGGCGAGCCCCGGGCATCCTCGACCTGGGCGAGTACCTTCCCGAGTACATGGGCATCTCGGACGCCACTCTGGTGTTGGAGGACGTGCGCACGGGGCGCAGCGCCACGGTGAGCGCGATCGACCTTCTGCTTCAGCGAGAGGCCGAGGGCCCGCGCGTCCTGGGCAGCGCCACCGCCACCCTCCTCGGACCGGCCTCAAACCTGTCCGCCGACATCGACTGGGACACGCGGGGCAGAGTGCTGACGGTCGACGCCGAGCTTCTCGGCGCAACCCTGAACGAGGACGTGCCGTTCCCCGAGGGGATCCCTCTGACGCCGACCGCGGGAACGGCCGACGCGACGCTGGCCGCCACGCTCACAGACAGCACGCCGCCGGCCCTGAGCGTGTCGTTCGCCGTGGCAGGCGGCGAGATCTCGCTGCCGGGCGATCTCGGCGCGGCGAGCGACGTGGAGGCCAGCGGCGAGTATGATGTCCGCGGTCTGTCCGTGACCCTCTCCGGTGCGAACTGGGAGGGCGCGGGGCTGACCGGCCGCGCCGACATCGACCTCGAAGGCAGGTCGTTCGAGAACGTCGATTTCAGTCTCAGTGATCTGGACATCGCGCGCGTGGCGGAGCTGGCCGGGATCCAAGCCCGCGTCTCCGGCAGAGCGTCGGTCGACGGGCACGTCCGCGGGCCGTGGGGGGATACGTCGGTAGAGGGGACCGTCGCGGCCACCAGGGCGACGCTGGGCGACGTCGAGCTGCGCGACTTGGCCGCCGAGCTATCCTATTCGGACGACGTGATCGATGTCGGTTCGCTGTCGCTCGGCGCGTTCGGCGGAACCGGACATTTCGAGGGCACCGCGAGGCGGGAAGATGTATCGGGCGAATGGAGCGTGAGCGCGCGCGGCGACGCTCGGGATCTCGATGTTTCGCAGGCGGCGGCGGCAATCGGCCTGTCCGGGTGGACCGGCGAGCTCTCGATGAACGGGATCGAGACGCGGGTGTCGCCTGCCGCGCTGGAGGTCGAATCGCTTCTCTCGTGGACCGACGCGACTGCCGGCCCCGTTGCCATCGGCTCCGGTGCTGGCGGCTTCATGCTCAAGGACGACGTCCTCACGGGCACGCTGTCTGACGCCAGAGGAAGGGCCACGCTCTCGGGACAGGTGGTCTCGGTTACGGCCGAGCCCTCCGTGGACGCCGCTCTGACCCTGGCCGGCGTCCGGCTCGATTCGCTGAGCGCATCCGGCCGGTCCTGGCTGCCGGGGCTCGGGCTCTCGGGCACCCTGAACGCGTCCGGTCCACTCGAGGGATTCTCGGTGGGTGGGTCGATGATAGCGTCCTGCGAGTACTGCAGGGCCGGCGTCTCGGTCGACGGGATCGTCGGTCTGGGGGAAGGCGGGACCTCGGCCTCGCTCGACCTTCGTTCGCACGATGCGGTGGTGCACGGGGTGGAGACACCCTTCGCGCTGACCCTGCGCGCCGACCAGGAGCGCGTGCTGGTCGATCCCTTCGAGATCACCGGTCTCGGAAGGGCAAGGGCGGAGGTCCTCTCGGGCGAGCCCAGGCGCCTCTCCGGCAGCCTGGTTGTGTCCGGCGCGGACCTCCGAGACGTGGTCTCGCTCGTGTCCGGTGCCGAGCCGCCCGAGTCGGTCGGAGGTCAGGTGTTCGCCTCCGTCTCGCTCGGCGGAGACCTGGCGTCACCCGTGCTCGAGGGACAGGTGCAGCTCGGAAACGCGCGCGCCCTCGGCGTCGGTGCGCTCTCGGCCGTCCTTGCGGCGCGGTTCGAGGACGGCGTCATCGACGTGAGCGAGATGTCCCTGAGCGAGCGCGACCGGCACGTCGTGGACGTCCACGGCCACGTCGACCTCGACGGCGAGCTGGCTCTGACGGTGGCGGGAGACGGCGTTCCGGGGCCGCTGCTCGGCGGCGGGGCCGATACGAGGTTCGACGTCAGGCTCGGCGTCGGCGGGACCCGGTCGCGTCCCACTCTCGACGGGCTCTTCGAGTCCACGTCAGGGACGTTCTTCGGCGTCTCGTTCGACGACTTCATGGCGAGGGTCACGGGCGCCGAGGGCGTCGTGCGCGTCGACAGGCTCTCGCTCGAGAAGCGCGGCGTGTACCGCGTGTCGGCGTCCGGCTCCGTACCGCTCCGGGCGCTCACCGAGGACCCGGGCGTGGAGGAGATCGACATGTCGGTCGACGTCGACGGCGATCCTCTCGCGTTCCTCGCCGACGTCGTTCCCTTCGCGAGCGAGGCGTCCGGCGAGGGAAGCATGTCGGTCTTCCTGGCCGGCAGCAGGCGAGACCTCACCGTCGCGTCTGCTCGTCTCCAGGCGTCCGGCGGCACGGTGAGGCCGAGCGGTATCTTCGACAAGATCGACGATGTGAGCATGCGAATATCGGTCACCGACGGGCGTGTGACCGACGGCATCATAGAGGGCACGGTCGACGGCGGCAGCGTCCGCCTGCGGAGCCTGCGGCCGGACGCCGCCGGCCTCGAGGGTCTGGCCCCGCTCACCGTGGCCGGCGTCGATCTGGGGGTACTAGCGCTCTCCACCGGCCCCGACGGCGTGCGGGCCTACGTGCCCGGCCTGATGCTCCCCGAGGACTGGGGGCGAGTGGCCGTCGGTGGGAAGGACGGCCGACCGGAACTCCTGGTGGCGGGGCCGTTCGACAGGCCTCTGCTGCTGGGCGAGATCACCATGTCGGACGTCTCGTTCACCTACCCATTGCTCGACGCCGGGGGCGAAGGCAGCTTCCTGTCGTGGGCGGACTGGTCGCTCAGGATGACGGCCGGAAGGAACCTCTGGTTCTGGAGGTCCGACGCGAACCTCCAGATCGTGAGAGGAGGCTCGCTGGACTTCCGGGGCGTTCCGGACGACGGCACGCTGTGCGTGTCGGGACGGGTGGAGTCGAAGCGCGGCACCGTGACCTACGCCAACACCGAGTTCGACGTGAAAGAGGCGTCGGTCGACTTCCCGTTCTTCTGCGAGCCGCCGCGGTTCTACGTCCTCGCGGAGACGCGGGTCGAGGACGGGACGACGATCACCCTCACGATGGACTCATACGAGGCCGTCTTCGCCTCGACAACCCCGGGGGCGACGTTCGACGAGAGCGAACTCCGCCTCACGTCGGATTCCCCGGAAGACGACAACAGGGAGGAGATACTCGCGAAGCTGCAGTACGGAGTCAGCTACGAGCTTCTGGAGACGGGCGAACAGGCCTCGCTGGAGCGCAGAAGGGCCCTCGAAGTGGTGGGCTCCCAGCTGTCGGGCAGGTTCGTGAGGCCTCTTCTGTCTCCGGTCGAGGGGCGGATCAAGAGGGCCCTGCATCTGGACCTCGTGCGGTTCGACATCGACTTCGTCCAGCAGTTCATAGCCCAGCTTGACCTCTGGCAGGCCCAGGAGGGCAGCTCGCAGTACCAGCCGTTTCTCACCGACACGAGGATAACGCTGGGCAAGTACATCGCGAGGGACTGGTTGCTGTCCTACGTGGGGCGTGCCGAGAACTACGAGGAGGAGCTCGGCGACATCAGGTTGGGGTTCCGTCAGGAACTCGGCATTGAATACGAAGTGTCCCGCAATACGTCTCTATCCATGCGCGTGGTCTACGATCCGTCCCTGGAGGGATGGGACCGGCGGATCTCGATCGAGAACCGCTTCAGATTCTAGTGGGCCTGCACCTCGTAACAGCTTCACTGGGAACGAGTTCCGCCACCTAACTTTCCGTTTACAATGACGTCGACGGCGTGCTACCATGCCGGTTCGACCCCCCTTCGTGGAGGTGTGTGATGGGGTACTGCAAACGTCGTTCGCTCCTCGTGCTGGCCGTTCTGGTCGTCCTGGCGGTGTCATCGGTGGCGGCCGCCGAGATGGTGGACTCCATACGCGTCGAGGGCAACGACACAGTCTCCTCCGATCGTATTCTGCTCACGATGGGCGTGCGCATCGGAGAGGAACTGGACATCGACAAAGTCAGGGACGGCATCCGCCGGCTGTACGCGATGGGCAATTTCTCCGACGTGCAGGTCCTGTCGGAAGAAGGGGCCGGGGGAGGCCTTGGACTGGTCGTCTCGGTCCAGGAGAGGCCGAGAATCGCCGCCGTGGACCTGAGGGGCAACGACCGCGTGGACGAGTCGGACCTGGAGACGGCCATCAAGGTCCAGCGCGGAGAGGCCTACGACTCGAGCGCCCTGGAGGACTCCCGAGTCGCGATACTCAAGGTGTACGAGACCAAAGGGTTCCCGTACGCCACGGTCGAGACCACGGTCGAGGACGCGCCCGGCAACGCGGTGCGGATCGTCATCGACATCGCAGAGAACACGCGCGTCACGGTCAAACACATCTTCTTCGAAGGTAACGACGTCATAGAGGGTGTCGACCTCAAGAAGGTGATGAAGACCAAGGAGGACAGGTGGTGGCGGACCGACGCCTTCCTCGACAAGGAGGTCCTCCAGGGTGACCTCAAGCTCATCACGGATCGTTACCGTCAGGAAGGGTACATAGACGCCAAGGCGACCGACTACGACACCGACTACGACGAGTCGGGCGAGAAGGTCGACATTACGATCCACGTGGACGAGGGGTCGCTCTACACGGTCTCGAGCGTCGAGTGGATCGGCGAGTCGGACTTCGCGAAAGACGCCCTGTACGACCTCACCAAGCTGGAACCTGGCGACACCTACAAGCCCCCGATGGCGGACGAGACCATACGCGACGCATACGGATGGTACGGTGAGCGCGGGTACATCCACGCGCGCATCTCGAACTCCGAGGACGTAGAGGACGGCGGCAAGGTCGGGATCACGTTCACCGTCAACGAGTACGATCCTGCGAAGATCGGGCAGATCCACATCGTAGGCAACGAGCGGACCAAGGAGAAGGTCATCCGCCGCGAGCTGACGGTCAAGCCCGGCGACCTCTACCGGACCAGCGAGATCATAGCGAGCCAGCGGCGCATCGGCAACCTGGGGTTCTTCAACGGCCCCGGCGTCGAGTTCGCCGATAGCAGCGACCCCAACGACGTCGACCTCATTTTCAGGGTCGAAGAGCGTCAGACCGGCCGCGCAGGCGTGGGCATCTCCCACACCAGCGAGAAGGGCATCACCGGATTCATCGAGATGTCCGAGGGCAACCTGTTTGGGAACGGCCAGTACCTCGACCTCAAATGGGAGTTCGGCAAGAAGAGCTCGGAAGTGGTCCTGGGCTTCACGGAGCCGTGGTTCCTGGACAGAGAACTCTCCCTCGGGTTCGACGTCTACGACACGGACGACAAACGCACCTACTCCTCGCTTCCCATCGAGTTCTACGAGACCGCGTTCGAAGGGAAGCCGGACTACGGCGACGTCGTCAACTGCGAGAACTGCGACAGATACTACGTTCTCGAGCGCGAGCGTCGAGGCGGCGACGTGCGCGTGGGGTGGCCCTTCTTCGGGTCCCGCTACACGCAGATCTACACCAAGTACACCCTCGAGCAGTTCAAGCTCAAGGAGTACGCGAGGGTCGACTACGCGATAGCCGACTCGACCGGCGAAGTGATCGACTCCGACATCAAAGACTACATTTCGGTCAACGACGGCTGGGAGTGGCGAAGCGGACTCACGACCACCCTGGCGCGCAGGACGACCGACAGGCGCTTCCATCCCAGGCTCGGCAGCTACACCAGATTCACGGCCGACCTCTTCGGAGGTGCGTTCGGCGGCGACGTTCAGTACCAGCGCTACGTTCTCGACACCAGGAAGTTCATTCCCTCGATCTGGGGGACCACGCTGATGCTCAGGGGCAGGACGGGCGTCGTGACCGGCTACGGCGATCCCTCCACCGTCCCCGAGGACACCAGATTCGAGTTGGGTGGCGTCGGCGTGAACGGCATCCGGGGCTACGACAATCGCTCGATCCTGCCGGCCGGATCGGACCTGTACGGCGGCCGCACGATGCTGCTCGGCTCGGCCGAGCTGAAGTTGCCGATCACGAACGAGGCCGACCAGCTGCCCATCTATGCTCTCGCCTTCGTCGATGCGGGCAACACGTGGCAGTCCAAGGCGGATACCGACCTGACGAAGCTCTATTGGGGCGCCGGTTTCGGCGTCAGGGTCGAGATACCCATCCTGGGCAACGTCGGTGTCGACATGGGTTACGGATTCGACGACGACAAGGGTGGCGAGTGGGTGGTGCACTACCAGTTCGGCCTTGACTACTAGTCGCCCCCAACTCCACGAACGGAGGTAGCACTTGAAGCACACCAGGTTCCTTGTCTGCGCGGTCGCCGTGGTTCTGCTGGCCGCGGCCGCGGCCCCCGCGGCAGAGAAGATCGCCTACATCAACTCGGAGCGCGTCCTGTCGGAGTACGAGGGCGCCAAGGACATCGAGAGCCAGGTCAACGCTTCGGTGTCCGACTGGCGTGAGCAGGCGCGGGCCATGGAGACCGAGATCGACGGCATGATGAACGATCTCAAGAGCCAGGAGCTGATGCTGTCGGACGAGGCGGTCCGCCAGAAGCAGACCGCCATCCAGCAGAAGCGCGCCGAGTACGAGAGCTTCGTAAGCGACGTGTGGGGCCAGGGTGGGCTTGCGGTCCGCCGCGAGGCGGAGCTGTGGCAGCCGGTCATCGACAGGATCAACTCGATACTGGAGGAGATCGGTACCGAGGACGAGTACCTGATGATACTGGACGCCGCCGGGGCGGCTCCGGGCGCGGTGATCGTCTACGCCGATCCGTCGGTCGATCTCACTCAGGTGGTCATAGACAAGCTTAACCGGGGGACCGAGTAGTCGACCCGACCAACTCGGGACGGCCTGGGAGCCGGCGAATGAGCATGACCCTGAGTGAACTTTCCGCACTCGTCGGCGGCGAGGTCGTCGGCGACGGCACGGTCGTCATTTCCGGCGTCGCCGGGATACGGGAAGCCTCGAGCGGCGAGCTGACATTCCTGTCCAATCCGAAGTACGAGCAGTATGTGCGGTCAACGGGCGCGT
>CAYNQF010000107.1:0-7203 GCA_964399265.1 uncultured bacterium
AGATGATGCGCGAGATGGGCTACTGCTCGGGCATCGAGAACTACTCGAGACATCTGTCCGGCCGGAAGGCGGGCGAGCGGCCCGCCGTCCTCCTCGACTACTTCCCAGACGACTTCGTGATGTTCATCGACGAATCGCACGTCTCCGTCCCGCAGCTCAGGGGCATGTTCCGCGGCGACAGGGCCAGGAAGGAGACGCTCGTCAAGTACGGCTTCAGGCTCCCGTCGGCACTCGACAACAGGCCGCTCGTGTTCGACGAGTTCGAGGAGTTCATGAAGCACACGGTCTTTGTGTCGGCGACTCCGGGAGCGTACGAACTCGAGAAGAGCGAGGGCGTGGTCGTCGAGCAGATCATCAGGCCGACGGGGCTCGTCGACCCCGAGATCTCCGTCAGACCCGTCGAGGGTCAGGTCGACGACCTGCTGGAGGAGATCCGGCTGCGCGCCGCGAAGGGGGAGCGCATCCTCGTGACGACGCTCACGAAGAGGATGTCCGAGGACCTGACCGACTACCTTCACGGGCTCGGCATACGCGTCCGCTACCTCCACTCGGACATCGATGCGCTCGGCCGGGTGGAGATCATCAGGGGCCTGCGGCTCGGCGAGTTCGACGTCCTGGTCGGCATCAACCTCCTTCGGGAGGGACTCGACCTGCCGGAGGTGTCGCTGGTGGCGGTGCTCGACGCCGACAAGGAGGGCTTCCTCCGCTCCGACACGTCGCTCATCCAGACGTCCGGACGCGCGGCGCGGAACCTGGGCGGCAAGGTCATCTTCTACGCGGACAAGATGACGGGCTCGATGGAACGAGCGCTCGCCGAGATGGAGCGGCGCCGCAATCTCCAGGTCGCCTACAACGAGAAGTTCGGCATCATTCCGACGTCCATCGTGAAGTCGAGGGACGAGATCATGCGCGCCACGGCCGTCGCGGACGCGAAGGCCGACTTCGAGCACGACGTCGAGATGCTCGAGTTCGAGCCGGGCCTCGACACGGACGCCATGATAGGGCTGCTCGAGGAGCAGATGATGAACGCCGCGGCGCGTCTGGAGTTCGAGAAGGCCGCCTCGCTGCGCGACCGGATCGACGAACTCAAGATGACCGGAACGATGACGCGACCGGCCACGCAGGGCATCCCGGCTCCCAAGAGGCCGAGCAGACGAAGAGGTGCCGACGGCAAGCCGATAGCCGGAGACGTGGTAGACGCGGGCGGGGGAGCGGAGGCGGAGGAAAGGCCGAAGAAGGGCGGCGTCATAGACGGAAAGAAGAGGCGAGGGGGGCGGAGATGAAGCTCGACCAGACCGCGCTCGATCTCGTGCGCGCTGCGCTCGCGGAAGACCTCGGGGCGGGCGACGTGACGACCGACTCGGTGATCCCCGAGTCGGATCGCTGCGAGGCCGTACTGATAGCCAGGGCCTCCGGAGTCGTGGCCGGTCTCGACGTCGCCGCAGCGGTCTTCGCGGAGACGGATCCGCTCACACGGTTCGAGGCGTCGGTGGAAGACGGTTGCCGCGTCTCGGAGGGGGACGTGGTGGCTCGTGTGGCGGGGAGGACGCGCTCGATCCTCTCTTCGGAACGCGTTGCCCTGAACTTCCTGCAGCACCTCTCCGGTGTTGCGACGGCCACCGCGCAGCTTGTCGAGATGCTTGGCGCCTCCGGTACGAAGCTCCTGGACACTCGCAAGACGACGCCCGGCATGAGGTCACTCGAGAAACAGGCGGTCGCGGCGGGCGGGGGCGCCAACCATCGCATGGGGCTCTGGGACATGGCGCTCATAAAGGACAATCACATCGCCGCGGCCGGCGGCATAGGCCTGGCTGTGGAGGCCGTGCGGAGGGCGCACCCTGAAGTGGCCGTCGAGGTCGAAGTGACGAACTCGGATGAACTCACCGAGGCACTCGAGGCGGGCGTCGACCGCGTGATGCTCGACAACATGACGCCCGACGAGATGCGCGAGGCGATAGCGTCCGCGAGGCGGCACCCGCACGGACCCGAGATCGAGATCTCGGGCGGCGTGACGAGGGACACACTTCCGGACCTCGCGAGGCTGGGGGCCGACTTCATATCCGTGGGGGCCATGACGCACTCTGCCCGGGCGCTCGACGTCTCGCTCGAGCTTCTCTGACCGCGTCCCGGGGCCGTCACCGGGGGGAGTGCCGGAACAAAGCGGTGAGTGTCCGTGCCCCGGTTTTCCTCTTGACATCGGGCTGTGCGTTGCCTATTTTGACCAAGGCAAGGAATATTGGCTGATAATGGCCAATGTTATGCATCTTGGCTATTACAATGCACGCCGATGTCACGCTCGGGGGGGCAAGATGAAGCGAGAGGAGAACTCCGGCGCCACCTACATCGCGGTGATAGGCGACGTCAAGGCGTCGCGCAGCGCGGCCGACAGGCCCGGGCTGCAGGCCGCTCTCGAGGCGGGCATCCGCAGCGTCAACCGGGCGATGGCGAGCGAGCTGGCGGCGAGGTTCGCAGTCACGCTGGGGGACGAGTTCCAGGGGCTGATCTCGGAGCCCCGCTCGCTCATGCGGGCGCTCAACCTTCTGGAGGGCGCGCTGGACGGCGTGGCGGTCCGGTTCGCCGCAGGACTCGGCGGTGTGTCGACCGCGCTCAAGGACGAGGCGATAGGCATGGACGGGCCGTGCTTCCACGAGGCGCGCGCGGCGATCGAGAAAGGCAAGCGGGAGAGGCGCTGGGTGACCGTGGCCGGCTTCGGGTCGGACGACGACGTCCTGAACGCTCTGTTCGGCTTGATGGGCGGCGTGCGCGCCGGCTGGACGCGAATCCAGGCGGAAACGGTGCGCTCGGCGCGCGGGTCCGACACCCACCGGGAGGTGGCGGCCCTGAGAGGGCGGCACGAGTCGACGGTGAGCAAGGCGCTCAAGGCCGCGCTGTTCGAGCAGATGATGGAGGCCGAGCGCGCAGTGGAGATCCTGACGGCGAGGCACGGAAGCGTGACGTGATAGTGCGAACGGGCCGGGCGACGGTCCGGACGGACCGTGGACGGCCCTGGTGAGCGGGGGGGAGCCATGACAGCGATGCATGAAGGGGCGGGTGTCGCGCTTCTGGTGGCCCTGGTGGCGGGCCACGTGCTGGGTGACTTCCTCATTCAGACGCAGGCCATCGCGGACAGGAAGGGCTCGAGCGCCGGAGGGATGGCGACTCACGGAGCGCTCGTCTTCGCGGCGCACGCCGCGGTGCTGGCGCCCGTCATGAGCTGGTGGTTGCTCGTCCTGACCGCCGGGATCGCGGTGGTCCACACACTGACCGACGTCGTGAGGTCGCGGACGCGCGGCGGTGATTCCCTGGTCGCGTTCGGGGTCGACCAGGCCGTCCACGTCGGAGTGCTCGTCCTCGCGTGGCGCCTGGTGCTCGGGACCCCCGGTATGTGGGGCGGAGGTTGGGTCTTCGGCACTGAGTGGATGGGGCGGGGCGCCGGACTTGCGTACGCTCGGTTCCTCGCGACAGCGTCGGGGTACATCTTCTGCGGGCGGGGCGGAACCGCCGTCGTGCGAAAGACGCTCGCCGCCTATCCACGCGTTGTCGAGGAGTTCCTCGGGGACGAGGGCGGCCGTCACAGCATGGGAAGGGCGATCGGGAACCTGGAACGCTTCGTGACGCTCACGCTGCTGCTCTTCGGACAGTGGGCCGCCGTGGGCCTCGTCGTTGCGGCGAAGTCGATCGCGCGATTCCCCGAGCTGCGGGACCCGTCGGACAAGGACTTCGCTGAATACTATCTGATCGGAACACTCACGAGTCTGCTGGTGGCGATGGGGAGCGCGGTGCTTCTCACCTTCGCCCTGGACCGGCTCGGCCCGTTCGCGTGACGCGGCGTGGCGTCGGGGAGGTCTGCGCTCATGCTTCTGGCAATCGACGTGGGCAACACCAACACGGTCATCGGGCTCTTCAAGGACGGCGTGTTGCGCGCGCGGTGGCGTCTGGCCAGCGACTCCACGCGGACGGCGGACGAGTACGGGATACTCATCCGGGAGCTGTGCGGGCAGTCGGGGGTCGACGTAGGACACATCAATGGGGTGGTCGTCGCGTCGGTTGTCCCGGCCCTCACGAGCGCCGTGGAGTCGATGTCCGAGAACGTGTTCGACGTTGAGCCCGTCGTCGTGGGACCCGACGTCGACCTGGGCATCGTGATCGACTACGAGGACCCCCGCGAGGTGGGGCCCGACCGTCTCGCTAACGCCGTGGCCGCCCTCCACATCGCCGAGGGCGCTGCGGTGGTCGTCGACTTCGGTACCGCGACGACGGTCGATGCCGTGACCGCCGACGGGCACTATCTGGGCGGCGCGATCGCCCCCGGCCTTCTGACCTCGGCAGAGAACCTCTTCAGGAAGGCGGCTCTCCTGCACCGCGTGGCGCTCGACCCGCCGGCGTCGGCCATCGGCCGCTCGACCGAGCAGTCCCTGCGTTCCGGCATCGTTTTCGGTGCGGCGGGGCAGGTGGACGAGATCGTGGGCAGAGTCCTGGAGGAGTGGGGGGAGACCCCGCGGGTCATAGCGACCGGGGGCCTGGCCGAGCGCATAGCGCTCTTCTCGAAGCGGATCGAGGTGGTGGAGCCCGACCTCACGCTGCTCGGTCTGTCACTGATCTACAAGCGTGTCAAGGGTGCGGCCTCGTAGAACGGGCTGGCACGGCCCCCCGTCGGGCCGGCCGTCCCGACGACGGTCTCGTCGACCCGCTTCGTAGCGACGGGGCGCCAAAAAGACCTTGCGCCGGTCGTTCTCTTCGCATACATTAGCAGTCTGCAAACAAGACTGCTAGCGAGGAGCGACCGCGCGGGAGTGTCCTCCCGCCGCGGCTGCTCTCCGCGCGGCGACCGATGACGAGTTGGAGCGACACCAGAGGCGGCCCGGGGCCGCCACAGCAAGGAGGGAGTGAGACATGGCGACTAAGAAGCAGACCGCCAAGAAGCCCGGCGCGAAGAAGATGGGGATCAAGCCCCAGGCGAACAGGGTCCTCGTGAAGAGGGTCGAGGAGGAGATGCAGAAGACCGCCGGCGGGATCATCGTGCCCGACACCGCCAAGGAGAAGCCGCAGCGGGGCAAGATCGTCGCGGTAGGCCCGGGCAGGCTCTCCGAGGACGGGACTCGCATCAAGATGGACGTCAAGGCCGGAGACGAGATCCTCTTCGGGAAGTGGTCCGGCAGCGAGATCACGATCGACGGTGAGGAGTATCTCTTCATGAAGGATGACGACATCCTGGCGATTCTGTAGCCGGGTGCTTGAGCAGGGAGGTAGAGCAGCATGGCGAAGCAGATGGAGTTCGACTCCGCGGCGCGCGAGCACCTTCGCAAGGGTGTTGACAAGCTCGCGAACGCCGTGAGAGTCACCCTCGGACCGCGGGGACGAAACGTGGTTCTTGACAAGAAGTTCGGCTCCCCGGTCATCACGAACGACGGCGTCACCATCGCCAAGGAGATCGATCTCGAGGAGCCGTACGAGAACATGGGCGCCCAGATGTTGAAGGAGGTCGCCACCAAGACGGCGGACATCGCCGGTGACGGCACGACCACGGCCATCGTGCTCGCGCAGTCGATGGTGGCTCAGGGCCTCCGCAACGTCACGGCCGGCGCCAACCCCATGCGCCTCAAGCGGGGCATCGAGAAGGCCGTCGACGCGGCCATCGCGGAGCTTCGCGACATGAGCCACGAGATCAAGAGCAGGTCGGAGATCGCGCAGGTCGCGACCGTTTCGGCCAACAACGACGCCGAGATCGGTGAGCTTCTGGCCGACGCGATGGAGAAGGTGGGCAAGGACGGCGTCATCACCGTCGAGGAAGCCAAGAGCATCGACACGTCGCTCGACGTGGTCGAGGGAATGCAGCTCGACCGCGGCTACCTGTCGCCCTACTTCGTGACCGACGCCGAGCGCATGGAGGCCGTGCTCGGGGAAGCGTACATTCTGATCCACGACAAGAAGATCTCGGCCATGAAGGACCTGGTCCCGATCCTCGAGAAGATCGCGCAGACCGGACGGCCGTTCCTGATCGTCGCGGAGGACGTGGACGGCGAAGCGCTCGCTACGCTGGTCGTGAACAAGCTCCGCGGTACCATCCAGGGTGCGGCGGTGAAGGCTCCCGGCTTCGGAGACAGGCGCAAGGCGATGCTCGAGGACCTGGCGGTCCTCACGGGCGGGGTGGTCATTTCCGAGGAGAAGGGGCTCAAGCTCGAGAACACCTCGATGACAGACCTCGGGAAGGCCAAGCGCATCGTGGTCGACAAGGACGCCACGACGATCGTACAGGGCGCCGGGAAGAAGGCGGACATCAAGGCCCGCATCGACCAGATCAGGGCCGAGATCGAGCGCTCGACGTCGGACTACGACAGGGAGAAGCTCCAGGAGCGTCTGGCGCGGCTCGCCGGTGGCGTCGCGGTCCTGAACGTCGGCGCCGCGACCGAGCTCTCCATGAAGGAGAAGAAGGCCCGCGTCGAGGACGCCCTGCACGCAACGAGGGCGGCCGTGGACGAGGGCATCGTGGTCGGAGGCGGCGTGGCACTGCTTCGCGCCTCGGACGCGCTCAAGAAGATCAAGGAGAAGTCGGCCGACGTGCAGACCGGCGTCGAGATCGTCATCAAGTCGCTCGAGGCGCCCATCCGTCAGATCGCGATGAACGCCGGCGTCGAGGGCTCCATCGTCGTCGAGGAGGTCCGGAACTCGAAGGGCTCGGTCGGCTTCAACGCCGCTGCCCTCAAGTACGAGGACCTGATCAAGGCAGGCATCATCGACCCGACCAAGGTCGTGCGCACCGCGCTGCAGAACGCCGCGAGCGTCGCGAGTCTGCTCCTGACGACGGAGGCCATCCTCACCGACAAGCCCGAGGGCGAGGAACCTCCTCTGCCCAGCGGCGGGGACATGTATTAGCGAAGAGGTCAGCGGCCGACACGGTCGCGGGTCCTGGGATGTCGCGGGCTGTCTCCGTGCGGAGGCAGCCCGCTTTTCTTTGCCGCACGGCAAACTCACGTCGTCTTCACATCTTCCTAACATCCGGCTGCTGTAATTGTGGCCGCGGCGCTACCGCCGGAGGAGGTGTGAGAAGATGCTCAAGAGAAGCGTCCTAGCCGTAGAGGATGACAAGGACATTCTGGAGCTTGTGACGTACACCCTCGAGAAGGAGGGCTTCGACGTCGTGGGAGCCGCGTCACGAACATCGCCGAGCACGTCATCTACATGATCGAAGGGAAGATCGTGAGG
>CAYNQF010000108.1:0-7191 GCA_964399265.1 uncultured bacterium
GAGGAGATCGAGCTGGGCACCAGCATGTGGAGGCTTCGACTATCCTCCCCGGGAGCGCTCTCCATCAATCTGGGCTTCGGTCTGTACGACATGCCGCAGGCCGGGCGGCTCTTGGTCTACGCTTCCGATGGAAGCTACATCGTGGGTCCGTACACGGCCGAGGACAACGAGGCCCACGGCGAGCTTTGGACGCCGGTGGTCCTGTCAGACGACATCGTCGTTGAGGTGACTCTGCCGACGAAAGAGATCGGCAATCTGGGACTCACTCTCACGTCGGTGAACATCGGCTACCGGGGCTTCAGCGAGCTTCTGTCGCGCGCGCCCGGGTCCTGCAACAACGACGTCATCTGCCCGGTCGGAGATGACTGGTGGAACGAGATCCCGAGCGTCGCGGTCATCTCGACCGGCGGAAGCCTCTTCTGCACCGGTTTCATGCTCAACAACACCGCCCAGGACGGCACGCCGTACTTCATGACGGCGAACCACTGCGGCATCACGACGAGCAACGACCAGTCGCTCGTCGTCTACTGGAACTACGAGGCCACGACCTGCGGCGCCCTGAGCGGCGGCTCCCTTGCTGACAACCAGACCGGTTCCGTTCACCTAGCGTCCAACTCGGCTTCGGACTGCACGCTGGTCCTCCTGGACGACTACCCCGACCCGTCGTGGGGCGTCACGTACGGCGGATGGGACCGCACGAGCGCCGATCCATCGAGCGCCACCGCGATCCACCACCCCGACTGCGGCGTCAAGTGCATCAGCTTCGAGGACGACGCGACGAGCACGACGAGCTACCTGAGCACCAGCGTTCCGGGCGACGGCACCCACATTCGCATCACCGACTGGGACGACGGAACGACCGAGCCCGGCTCTTCGGGGTCTCCCCTGTTCAATCAGGATCACCGCGTCGTGGGCCAGCTGCACGGCGGCTACGCGGCCTGCGGCAACGATGAGTCGGACTGGTACGGCCGGTTCTCCGTGTCCTGGGGCAGCGTTGGACTCGCAACGTGGCTCGACCCTCTCTCGACCGGTCAGACGACGCTCGATACCTACAACCCGAACGCCAGCGGCATGCGCGTCACTCCTTCGACGGCGCTCGAGTCGTCTGGGGACGCCGGCGGTCCCTTCTCTCCGTCGAGCCAGATCTACACGGTGGAGAATCTGAGCGGCAGCGCCATCAACTACAGCGTAACGAAGACGCAGAACTGGGTGAGCCTGACCAACGCCTCCGGCTCGATCCCGGCCAGCGGATCCGTTCTGGTCACCGTCTCGATCAACTCGAACGCCAACTCACTCGGGAACGGCGTCTACGACGACCAGATCAAGTTCACGAACGAGACCGATCACTCCGGAGACGCGACGCGCGACGTAGAGCTGACGATAGGCCTCCCGTCGCTGCAGGTCGAGTTCCCGCTCGACTCAGACCCCGGCTGGACGACGCAGGGCCTCTGGGCCTACGGTACGCCAACGGGCGGCGGTGGCCAGTACGGGAACGAGGACCCAACGAGCGGGCACACCGGCTCGAACGTCTATGGCTATAACCTGTCTGGCGACTACGAGAACAATCTCTCCGAGCGGCATCTCACGACCGGCGCCATCGACTGCTCCGGCCTGAGCTCGGTCTCGGTCAAGTTCTGGCGCTGGCTGAACGTTGAGCAGAACTCCTACGACCACGCGTATTTCCGCGTCAGCAATGACGGTACGAACTGGACGACCGTCTTCTCGAACCCTGACGAGCACATCCAGGACTCGTCCTGGTCGCAGCACGAGTACGACATCTCGTCGGTCGCCGATGGCGAGTCGACCGTCTACCTCAGGTGGACGATGGGGACCACCGACGGCAGCTGGCAGTTCAGCGGCTGGAACATCGACGATGTTGAGATATGGGCCATCGGCGAGGACGAGTCGGGCATCGACGAGCATGAGGTCGTCGCGGATCTCGCCCTATCACCGAACTACCCGAACCCGTTCGGTCCGTCGACGACCGTCAGGTTCAGTCTCCCGGCGCCGTCTCACGTGTCCCTCAGGGTCTACGACGTGAGCGGCAGGCTCGTGCGCGAGCTGGTCGACGGCATCATGGAGGCCGGTTCGTATCAGCGGAGCTGGGACGGAAGGGACGCAACGGGCAAGCCTGTGGCTGCGGGCGTGTACTTCTGCCGCTACGAGGCCGGCGAGAAGTCGATGACACAGAGGATGGTTCTGATCAGGTAACGCGGCCCACGTATACGGTACGATGGCTGCGAACGGCCCCGGCGACATGGTCGCCGGGGCCGTCTTGTTGGAATGGAGCTTCACCTCTATCTGAGCAGCAGCGTGCCGTTCCGCTCATTCGTCTCCGCGAGCAGTAGCGCGCGGAGTTCGGGCCACTCGGAGCCCGAGTAGTAGTCGCTGCTGAGACGGAGCGTCCGCGTTATGGTCAATGTACCGTCGTTGTGGTCCGTGACCGACAGGTCGAAGCTCCCCGCCTTGTTTTCCATGGATACGTTCTCGGGCCTTTCCACGACCTCGCGGTCGCCGGGATCGAGATGAAGCGTCACGGTCTGCGCGACCGGCGAGGGCAGCATCACAGGTGAGTGCCTGTCGGAGGCGTAGAGATGCACGCCTGCAGGCAGCGCGCCCATGACGCCGGAACTCGGGGATCCCAGCCTGAAGTGCAGCCTTCCCGAGTCGTCGGGCTCGGGTTCGGCCATCTCGACCGCGAACCCGCACACGACGCCTTGTGGCGAGAACTCCAGCGGGCTCCACTCGCTCATGTCTGCCCCCTCGAGTGTCGAGGATGTGAGCGCACCCAGCACATCTTCGGACTCGCCGGCCAGGCCCATCATCGAGCCCTGCGGTGAGAGCGTGTTGGTGGCCCTCAGGACGCCGGAGCCGGTCCACCGGTCCTCCGACGGCCCGAGCGTGAGCGTCAGTTCGAGCATGCCGCGGTGTCCGACCGTTTCGCCTACCTCAGGCTGTCGTCCGGGCACCCACGCGACCCTCTGGGCCAGGGCCTCGGGCGCCGGCGTGAGCGTGGACGATATGGGATCGTACACGGCCTCCAGGCCATCGGCATCGACAAGCAGGCTCACGTCCTCGTACCTGGAGAGCGACGGCAGCTCCGGAGACAGCGATCCCGAGAGCCCCCGGCTCCGGAACACCGGCCACGTCAGGAGCCCCGCCTCGCGAAAGAGAGCGGAGGCGAGGACGGCCCTGTCGAGCCTGTGGCCGTATGCCGTTTCCCAGGTCCTCTCCGCCGTCCTCGGCGCGAATTCCCAAAACGAATCCGGGTACTTCACGGCGCGCGTCGTCTCACCAACGAACCGCGCGATCGCCTCCGCCGCGGACCACTCGAGCGGCTCCCGCTCGACCAGCGACGCGACGCTGTCCTTGAGTGCCTGCGACAGCGTGGCGGCGGCGGCGAAATCGTCGAGGACCAACTCGCCGAGATGCGCCCAATCGGGCCACGTCGACCAGACGACGTTCGAGACTATGGAGGCCGGATCGGCGATCGGCGGATGCGGCCTCCTGCCCTGGTTCCTCATCTCCCAGGTGAACCTCACCCCGTGCTCGTCCGAACGCACCGAGGCAGGATCGGGGGCTCCGTTCGCCGAATCGAACTTGAGCTCGACCGAGGCCGGCACCTCGACGACGAGCCGCGAGATGACGCACGGGTCGGACTTCGGGAACGTCCACATGCCGTACTCGCCCACGCGACCGCGCCGGTCCGCGGCGGTCTGCCCGGTCTCCGCCGGCACGTCCCAGGGCCGTCTCGCTATCTCGTAAGCCGTCTCCACGATGCAGGGCAGTTCGATCCCGTCGTGGAGCAGCATGGTCTCCCTCATGCCCGTGTAGTCGTCGGCGCTCCTCACGGCGGACGGCAGGGTCGGGACGACCGCCGTCTCCGAGACGTTGCTCTCGTCCGGCCACCACCGGTCGTCTCGCCACGTGCGAAGCGACAGAACGTTGAGTTCGGACGTGTTGGAGTTCCACGGCACCCTCAGGTCGCCGTAGTCCTCCAGCGCCAGCTCCGTCGAGATCCAGACTATCGTGTGGACCCTGTCGGTCCGGCTGCCGTCCTCGTGTATCGAGACGAGCGTCTCGTCAAGGAGCACGACGGCGTCCAGCCGCGAGAGATTCCAGGTCGCTCTGACGCCGTCCATCATGGTTCCCAGGTCGAGTTCGCCGAACGCGTCCATGGGCGCAGCGGGCGCCTGGCCGGCCGCGAGCAGAAGGGCGGCGGTCGCCGCGATGATCAGGTGTGCGCGGGTCATCGTTCGCCTCCCTTCTCTACTCTGTAGATGAAGTCGCCGAACTCCTTGGCCTCGTCTATGGTCTTCTTGAAGCCCTCGTAGCCGTCGGTCGGGATCTGGCGGCGCCGGATCTCCATTCGCTCCGTCACCTTGAGTCTGTCGCCGTCCTCGGAGGCCTTACCATCGAACGCCGCGTAGGTCTCGTCCACCTCGCGTGCCTCGGGTTCTTCAGTCAGTTCGTACCCCGACGGCAGCCTGAGCGTCTCCGTACCCTCGGTGAGCTGCGTGAACCAGAGGAACAGGTCCTCCTTGCGCTCGTCCGTCCAGTCGTAAACGCAGGCCCTGCACAGCCAACCGTCCCCGAGCGTGAGCGTCATCATCGGGCTTCGGAACTCCAGCCCGTCCTCGGCCGGGAACGCGTACTCCGGCACGCGGTACGAGACCTCGATCCACGCGTCTGAGCTGAAGTCGTCGACGCGGATGTGCGAAAGCTCGTCGATCTCGACGCGGTCGCTCAGGATCGAGAGCACTTCCTCGATGTTCTCCGGAACGTCGGCGATCCTCGCGTAGCTCACCATGCCGCGGAGCCTCGTGTCCATCGCCCCTCCGCCCTCCAGCCTGAACGTGCCGGTGAGCGTCCCGTCCTCGTCGATCCTCCCCTCGTGCGTGACCCTGAGCGGCGATCCCTCGGGCGGGCTGTAGTCGATCGTGGCCAGGCCCTCACCAGTCGGCGTGCCCACGAGGTACTGCTGCTCGGTCTCGTACTTCGACCAGATGTCGTTATTGTCGGGCACCCAGGTGGGGTCGTACATCTCGAACGAGCCGTCGTCCTTCCTGAGCGCGCAGACGCAGTGGTTGAACTGGTCGGCCGGCGTCTCCTCGATCCTGCTGCCCGCCATCGTCATGGCGGCGTACGAGTCCATTCCGGCCGCCCTCATCATGGTGACCAGCATGCCCGCGATGTCCTTGCAGACGCCGGATCGCTGTTCGAAGATCATCGCTCCCGGATGGAGCGTGAACCCCTCGCCCTCTCCCATCGTCTGGCCGCTGTACCGGATGTTCTGCGCGACCCAGTGGACCAACGCCTCGGCCTTGTGCTCCTCGGAGGCGTCCTCGAGGCCGGCCCGCTCGAAGATCTCCTGCACCTTGGCGCGGATCTCCGGCGTGACCTGGAACTGGTCTCTGTTGGCGTCGAAGAACCAGCGGCTCTTGGCCTCCCAGCTTTCCACCGTGGCCATCACCACCTTCGGCACGACGTCACTCGCGTCGGCCGCGCGCGGCTCTCTCGGCCGTGGCGGGACGTCGAGCGCCCACCACGAGTACCTGGTGGTATCGGGGCCATACGTCGTGCTGGAGAAGAGAGGCCCGTTGTAGACCTCCGAGTGCAGTCGCTTGTCGGAGGGCAGCGCCAACACGTACTTGCGCTCAACGATCGGCGCGCTGCCTTGGAAGAGGACGATGTCGAAGTACTCGCCCGGCATCGGTGGGACGTACTTCTCGTCTCCTGGGGCTTCGGTCGACACCGCCGGCTGCCCTTCATCGAGCAGCGCGTAGCTGTACCCTTTGCGGAAGGTGCGCACCTCGATCCCGTCGTTCACCTCGAGTCTCGGGAGCTGGAGCGTCTTGACCCGCGAGTTCCAGTAGATGAGCGACTGCGGCGCCGGCAGGTCGTGGACCCCGGAGACGTCGACGGGAATCCTCTCATCGCCTCGTATGACGTTGACCTCGCGTATCTCGACGTGGCTGCTCCAGGGCTCGTAGCCCCAGGAGAGCACCGAGTTGTCGCGGCATCCCGCCTGCGTCAGGACCTTTCTGAGCAGGTAGCCGTCCACGTAGGTGACGCCGGAGGGCTTCACGCGGCTGACCGTCAGGTCGTATACGATGACCTCGTTCGCTCCATCGTAGTCGTCGGCGACGCCGGCGTCCTCCAGTCTGGAGAAGGCCGTCTGTGGCGGCGAGTCGCCGGGTGGAAACGTGTCGTCCGCGGTGGCCGCGGCCACCGGGAGCAGCGCGAACAAGGCGGCGACCGCCAGCGCGGCGCCCCTCTTCTGGGGGGTCCTCACTTGCACCTCCTGTTGCGGCGCCCGAGGGGCCCGGACGCCTTACGGCCCTACGCTCGAGAGGCTCGAGCGCTCCTTAGTCGCTTGACCAGCTTCACTGCCTCGAACACGAAGAGGTACACGACGCCGGCCCCGATTATGTGCAGCCAGTCTATCGGGCCGGGCGCGGCGAACGAGAGAAAGTCGCGCACGTACGGAGCGTGGATGCCGACGAGAAGCAGGCCTATCGAGCCGACGATCGAGAGGAGCAGTATGCGGTTCGACCAGAAGTTGCTGCTGAAGATCGTCCGCTTCTCGTCCCGTCGCGAAAGGATGTTAGCGAACTGGCAGAAGGCGATGGTCAGGTACGTGATCGCGGTGGCGCGCCCGTAGAGCGGCCACGGCGTGTGGTCCACGAAGAACGTGACGCCGGTCCGGTTCATGAAGAGCACGAAGTTGCCGAACGCGAGGACCGCCATCAGGAGCCCGAGCAGTGCGACCTCGGCGGAGGTTCCGGCGTTCAGTATGTGGTCGCCGAGGTCCCTCGGCGGCCTCCTCATGAGACCCGGCGAGGGCGGGTCGTACGTCAGGAACGTGAGAGGCATGATCTCCGCGAGCAGGTCGATCGACAGGATCTGTATCGCCAGGATGGGAATGGCCCAGTTGCGCGCTGAGACGGCGGCCAGGCCCAGGAGCACGGTGAACAGCTCCGCCGCGTTCGTTGTCATAGAGGCGAGGACCGTCTTGCGCAGGTTCGCGTAGATGGTCCTTCCCTCGCGCACCGCGTGCACAAGTGTCGGGAAGCTGTCGTCGAGGAGCACGAGTTCGGACGCTTCCTTGGCGACGTCAGTGCCGATGCGACCCATGGCGACGCCGATGTCGGCGCGCTTGAGGGCCGGCGCGTCGTTGACGCCGTCGCC